>DATMNH010000171.1:0-10193 GCA_035568975.1 Casimicrobiaceae bacterium | reverse complement strand
GGAGGCTCTCCAATCCGTTCAAACGGCGACGACCGTGCGTGTGCGCAACGGCAATGTGTCCGTGACCGACGGTCCCTTTGCCGAGACGAAGGAGCAGCTCGCCGGGTTTTACCTGATCGACGCCAAGGATTTGAACGAAGCTATCCAGTTGGCGTCGAAGATTCCCCCGGCGCGCGTAGGCAGCATCGAGGTGCGACCCGTCAGGGAGTTGTCAGCGAAATAGGCCGCGGCACGGGAGCTGGCGCCCGCGAACGCCAGCCTCTTCAGGGCGCCCAAGCACGGCGCAATGTGCCCGCCCCGGTCCGCTAGCCGCATCGCAATTGCCGATACCCGCGCCGGTAGCCGACGAAACGTGAGCAACAACGTGGCATACGACTTGCTCGACCTAAAGTACCAGGCATTCCGCTGGGCCGCTGAGGCTCTTCCAATCCCAGGAGCAAACACCACCGCAACGCCGCCAACGAGCTCAAGTGCGCCGCCTTGCAGCGATCGAAGGCTGACAAGCTTATCGGATCAACGTCACATTCGCGCCGGTCGCTCCGATCGTGTTACCCAAAGCTCGCATGAGCAAAGAACAGCCTCGCCACCGCCGTTTTTCACTCACTCGCCACAAGCACTCGCTATGGGCGCTGCCTGCGTTCGGCCTGGTGCTGATTGCCACCCTTTGGACGGTCACATGGCTGCAACTCCAGTCGACCGAGCGCGCGTTGATCGGCGAAAAGGTGCGCGATACCGAGAGAGAAGTCGCTGCGTTCGAGCGCTACACGCGGCAGGCGATCAAGAATGTCGATCAGGCGGCGCGCCTGGTCAAGCACGAATACGAACAGCAGGGCTCGCTCGATTTGCCGCAACTCATCCGGGAAGGGCTCGTCGAAAGCAGCGGGCTCGTGGTGCTGAACATCGCTGACGCCCGGGGTGACATCATCGCCCGCAGCCAGCCCTCCGGCCCGTTCAATATTTCCGATCGCGAATATTTTCGGCTGCACGCTGGGGTGGACACGGGTTCGCTCGACATCAGCAAACCCGTTGTAGGTCGTGGATCGGGTCTCTCGATCGTCCTGTTGAGCCGCCGCTTGAACCACTCTGATGGATCGTTCGCCGGAATCGTGACGCTCGCCGTGACGCCCGAGTACTTCATGGCGTTCCACCAGGATGCCGACCTGGGCACGCAGGGTACCCTCGGTTTGCTCGGTCTCGACGGTGCCTTCCGGGCGAGTTACGTGGCCGGGGCCGCGACATCGGTGCCTGTTGCCGGCGGTCCGCAGCTCTTGACGCGCGCGCAGTCAAATCCCGTCGGTCACTACGAAGAGCGAAGCGAGGTCGACGGCGTCATGCGTATAGTCGCTTACCGGAAGATCGCCGACTATCCTTTCATCGTGACGGCCGCGCAATCGACGAACGAAGCGCTCGAAGATTTTTACCAACACCGCAACAACTACCTGAGCATCGCCGCGGCGGTCACCTTGGTGATCCTGGTATTTTTTGGGGTGGTCACCCTGCTTGCCTTACGCCTGAAGCGCCACCGCGGCAAGCTCAAGATCCAGCGCCGCTTTCTCGAAACGCTTGTCGATAACGTTCCCTCGGGCATCACGGTCCGTAGCATGCGCCCCGGGACTTTCGGCCGCTACGTGCTATGCAACGAGTCCAATAGGCTGATCTTCGGCATCGGGCCGAAAGAAGCGCTCGGTAAGACAGTGCTGGATGTCATGACGGGTCCGTATGCGGAGCAAATCATGGAGTTCGACCGCCAGCTCCTCGCCAGTCCCATGGCGCAGGACATCGTGCAGGTGCGCGACCTGCCGGGCGAGGAGCCGCGCATCTACCACCTCTTGCGTGCGCCCATCTTCGGTGCCGAAGGCCAGGTCGATTACATCATGACGAGCGCGACCGACATTACACAAGAGCGCGCGCGCATGGACGAGCTGGAGCTTGCCTCGAAGGTCGTCGAAACGACGGCCGACGCCATCGTGATCAGCGATGCCGATGATCGCGTGGTCATGGTCAACGCTGCGTTCGCCAAGCTTACCGGCTACGACACGCAGGAGATCGTGGGCAAGATTCTCGCCGAATCGCCGTTTCGTCCGCTCGACGTCGTCGAATCGGCAGCGCGGATGGAACGGCAGCTCCGTGATGGCTTCGTGACGGCGGAAGTGTCGCGCTTCCGCAAGGACGGAACCCCGCTGTCGCTCTGGGTCACCGCCTCCTCCGTGCGCAACGCCGACGGCACGCTCCGCAATAACGTGCGGGTATTCACCGACATCTCGCTGCTGAAGGAAACACAGCACAAGCTCGAGCAGCTGGCGAGCTTCGATTCGCTGACCGGTGTGCCGAACCGTCGCCTGCTGCACGATCGACTGGAGCAGGCGACGTACCGCGCGAAACGCAACAAAAAGGAAATGGCTGTGATGTTCATCGACCTCGATGAGTTCAAGAAAGTGAACGATACGCTCGGTCATGACGTCGGCGATCTGCTGTTGCAACAGGTTGCGCTGCGGCTGAAGAAGTGCATCCGCTTGAGCGACAGCATCGGCCGTCTGGGCGGCGATGAGTTCGCTATCATCCTCGAGGATACGCAGCAGCCGGAGGACGCAATGATTGTTGGCGAGCGAATTCTGGCGGCCTTTGCTTCGCCCTTTGTTCTCGATGGACACCGCGTCACTGCGACGGCGAGCATCGGTATCGCCATCTACCCCGAGAACGGAATGGAGCCCGCCGAGTTGCTCAAGAATGCCGATGTGGCCATGTACCGAGCAAAGCAGGCAGGACGCAAGCAGTTCAAGTTCTTTTCCGAGCCGTTGACGCCTTGCCTGAGCATTCCGCTCCCTCGTTCGGTCTAGCGCCCCAATTCGATCCTCGCCGCAGTCAGAATCCCACCGCCGCGCGGCCCTTGAGCTTGAGGATTTCGCGCGCCTCGTCCGGAGTGGCGATGACGAGGCCCATGCCTTCGATGATCTGCCGCACGGCGCGGACCTGCGCGGCGTTCGACTCCGCGAGCTTGCCGGGTCCGAGCCACAGGCTGTCCTCGAGACCGACTCGCACGTTGCCGCCCATCGCCGCCGACATGGCGGCGATCGGCAACTGGTTGCGCCCCGCGCCGAGCACGCTCCACCGGTACTGGTCGCCGAACAGCCGATCCGCCGTGCGCTTCATGTGCGCGACATCGTCAGGGTGCGGCCCGATGCCACCCAGAATCCCGAATACGCTCTGGATGAAAAGCGGCGCCTTGACCACCCCGCGGTCGAAGAAATGCCTGGCGGTATAGAGGTGGCCGATGTCGTAGCACTCGATTTCGAAGCGCGTGGCGTTGCCCGCACAGGAGGTGAGAATGTGCTCGATGTCCTTGAACGTGTTCCGGAAGATGCGGTCCACCGAGCCTTCGAGATAGGGTCGCTCCCATTCGTGCCTGAAGGTCGGGAAGCGGGCGAGCATCGGAAACAAACCGAAGTTCATGGACCCCATGTTCAGCGAGGCCACCTCCGGCTTCAGCAGCAGCGCGGGCTGCAGCCGCTCCTCGATCGTCATCGTCGGTGCGCCGCCGGTGGTGAAGTTGATCACGACGTCCGAGCGCCGCGCGATGTCCGGCGCGAATTCTCGAAAGTACCTGGGGTCCTGCGTCGGCCGGCCGTCCACGGGATCGCGCGCATGCAGGTGAACGATGGCGGCGCCCGCCTCGGCAGCCGCCACGGCGGCATCCGCGATCTCTCTCGGCGTGATCGGCAGGTACGGCGACATCGACGGCGTATGGATGGAGCCGGTGACCGCGCAGGTGATGATCACTTTGCGTTGTGCGCTCATTGGGATGCTCCTCCATCGAATTCTGGTTCGGATGCTTTATGCCGGCGCAACGCAAGCAGGCGTCGATCGCGCCAGCGCATGCGGGCCGCGCGCTCCATCGCGTCCGGTGGATCGCCGAGCGCGGCCGCCACTCTGGCAGCGTTGGCATCGTCCCACACTGAGGGCCGCGCGGGGTCCGCCGTGAGACCGCGGAAGAATTCGCCGTAACGCTCGCAGTAATCATCCACACCGCCCGGCGCGTTGAGCGCGATGGTGGCGAACGGACCCATGAACGACCAGCGCAAGCCGAGGCCGTCGCGCACGGTCCGGTCGAGGTCGTCAGGCGATACGACGCCCTCGCCGACCAGCCGCATTGCCTCGGATAGCAGCGCGCCCTGCAGACGATTGAGCACAAAGCCGTCGCGCTCGTCATGAATCGTCACCGGTGTCTGGCCGATCGCGTTCATCACCTCGCGGGCACGCGCGAGAATTTCGGGCGCCGTCCACGGCGCCCCGCACAACTCGACCACCGGCACGAGATGCGGTGGATTCACCGGGTGCGCGACGAGGCACCGTACGCGTCCCGGCAACGCTTCGGTGAAGCTCGACGCGGGCAGCGCCGAGGTCGAGCTCGCGATGACGGACGAAGGCGGCGCGAGCCGATCCAGCATAACGAAGACCTCGCGTTTCACGACCAGGACTTCCGGCAGATTCTCCTGGATCCACATGGCGTCGGCGACGGCGTCTTCCAGCCGGTCGACGATGGCAATGCGCGCCAGCGCGCTGGCCGCGTCGTCGACCAACCCGTAGGCCTGCTGCTCGGCAAGGCTCGCCGCCATGTAGTCGCGGGCGGCAACGCGTTGCTCCGGAACACTATCGAACACCCGCACCTGCCAGCCCGCGCGTGCGAAGACCATCGCCCACGCGCGGCCGATCAGTCCGCCCCCGATCATCGCTGCAGTCGTTTTCATCGGCTCACATCCAGAGGACCTGCCGGCGCAGGTCGATATTTTCACGCAACGCAGCCGCCGGTCCCTGATGCACGACCGTGCCGCGTTCGAGCGAGATTCTCGCCACCTGGCGAGACACGCCGGACGCTGCGGCTCTGTGGCCGATCGAAGCGCCCGACTGCGATGGCAGTTATAATCCCGCCGCGTTGCGCTGTAAATCTGTGGCTGCAGATCGGCTGATGCTTAAGGAGCGGCGATGGACCTGGACCTGCAGGGATTGCGCGTGCTGGTCACCGCCGGCGCGTCCGGCATCGGCCTCGCCACCGCACGAGCCTTCGCGCGCGAAGGCGCCAGTGTGCACGTTTGCGACATCGATGAAGTGGCGCTGGCCTCGTTGGCGATCAGCGACCCCGGCATCTCCCGCAGTGGATGCGACGTTGCCGACGCGACGTCCGTCGCCCGTCTGTTCCATGAGACCCAACGCGCGCTCGGCGGCCTCGACGCACTGGTCAACAACGCGGGAATCGCTGGGCCCACGGCCGCGTGCGAGGACATCACCTTGCGCGACTGGGAACGCACGCTCGCGGTCAATCTCACCGGACAGTTTCTGTGCGCACAGCGCGCGATTCCGTTGCTCAAACAGAGCACCAACGCGAGCATCGCGAACCTGTCCTCGGCGGCGGGTCGCTTCGGGTTTCCGCTGCGCACGCCGTACGCGGCGACGAAATGGGGCGTGATCGGCTTGACCAAGTCGCTGTCGATCGAGCTCGGTGTTCACGGCATTCGGGTCAACGCATTATGTCCGGGTGCCGTCGCGGGGCCACGCATCGACAGCGTGTTCGCGAGCAAGGCGGCAGCACGCGGGGTCGCCGCTGATGTCGTGCGCGAGGAGGCACTGGCGAAGACGTCGCTGCATCGACTTGTTTCCGCCGACGACGTTGCGCATGCGATCGTGTTTCTCGCCTCGAAATTGGGCGCAAACATATCGGGCCATGCGCTGCCCGTGGATGCGGACACGCAGGCGCTGGTATAGCTAGTTGTGCAGAGCTTTGCGGCTCGGAGCCCCGATCCGGCACGGATTATGCCTTTGATCGGTCATGGCCCGGGTGTCCCGCTGCCGGCGAGGAGTCGGCCACGCTGATGACGATCGCAATCGGGCACCAATATGCTGATGAGCTATGTACGCTAGCGGACGGACAAGAGCTCGGCCGGGGCGCAACCTAGGATGACGATGGGCTGGCTCTCCTGCATCCCGGATCGACGCCGCCGCTGCTCTGCAAGTCCGTGACGATGCGGATAATGACCGACAGCGAGAATGTCGATTCACTTTCTGCGTGCGATGGACCGGCAGCGCAATCGGGGCGCGATTTACCTGGTAACCGTGAGGGCAAGAAGGAGTGACCCGATGGTTTCGTTTTGGTGGGCTTTGGCGGCATTCATCGGAGGCGGGGGCGCGGGCGTACTGGTCATGTCATTGATGCAAATGGCGGGCAGATTACCCGAGCCATCGGCAAATGTGCCGGATTTGAATGGACTGCCTTGGTAGCTTGGACTGCGTGACGTAGGTACGCGACGCATTGCGCAGGTCGGCGCTCGCCGAGGATTCGCGCTGCTCACGTCCGCTACAGCGGCCCCTGGGCGCCCCGAACCGCCCGGTTGCCCCTATTCCAACCGCGAATGACGCCGCGCAAGCGATGCTTCAAACCTTGATCGATCACGAGCTCAACGCCCTCATTTCGGCATACAGATCGGCCTTACCCTCGAAACCGATTCCCGGCAGCTCGGGCATGGTGATGTAACTCCCCTCCACGCTTACACCATCGGGAAATCCGCCATACGGCTGAAACAGGTCGGGGTAGCTTTCGTTGCCGCCAAGACCCAAGCCCGCGGCGATGTTAAGGGACATCTGGTGGCCGCCGTGGGGAATGCAGCGGCTGGGCGACCATCCATGCGTCTTCAGGACCTCGAGCGTGCGCTGGTATTCGCACAAGCCGTACGAAAGGGCGCAGTCGAACTGCAGCCAGTCCTTGTCGGGACGCATGCCGCCGTAGCGAATCAAGTTTCGTGCATCCTGATGACTGAACAGGTTCTCGCCGGTCGCCATCGGGCCCGGATAGAACTCCGAAAGCGCAGCCTGCAGCTGGAAATCCAAGGGATCGCCCGCTTCCTCGTACCAGAACAGAGGGTAGTCGCGAAGCATTTTGGCAAAAGCGATCGCGGTTTCCAGATCGAAGCGGCCATTGGCATCTACAGCAAGTCTTCCTTGACTTCCAATTTCGGCCAGCACCGCTTCGATCCTCGCACGGTCTTGCTCGATGGTTGCTCCGCCAATTTTCATCTTGACGACCGTGTACCCTCGGTCGAGATAGCCGCGCATTTCGCCGCGTAACGCGCTCAGGTCCTTGCCGGGATAGTAGTAGCCGCCCGCGGCGTAGACGAATACGCGCGGGTTGGCCTGCACGCCGTGGCGCTCCGCCAGCAGGCGGAAGAGCGGCTTGTGTGTGATCTTGGCCACCGCATCCCAGACCGCCATGTCGATCGTGCCCACTGCGACCGATCGCTCGCCGTGCCCTCCAGGCTTTTCATTGGCCATCATCGCCGCCCAGACTCGATCCGGGTCGAGATTTTCGCCGCTGTCGTCGAGGAGACTTCCCGGATCGGCTTCGCGCAGGCGCGGCGCGAAACGCTCGCGTATGAGACCGCCCTGGCCGTAACGGCCGTTGGAATTGAAGCCGTAGCCGACAACACGCGAACCATCGCGCACGACGTCGGTCATGACCGCGACCAGGCTCGTGGTCATCTTGGAAAAGTCGATATAGGCGTTACGTATCGGCGACGCGATCGGCTTGGTAACCTCGCGCACATCGATGATGCGAACCGACATGACTACCGTTCCACCGCTTCGGGTCGAGCCGCAAGCGCCATTTCGCATATCTTCAGCTTCGAAATGCATCGGCGCAAGCGATTTCGACGGAGCGTTGGGTAGCCGGCCGGGGACGAGCTTCCCACCACGGAAGCGCTTGTGGAAATTGCAAACTTGAGCTTGGGTACGCCAGTTTCGCTCCGAATAAAGCTCGCATCCGCGTCCGGAGCGACATCAGGCCTGATACGCTGCTGATCCGTCGATAGCGCCGAGGCGATCCTCACATGGACGCTGTCGCTCCGAGTGAAACCTGCTGCCGGGTAATTGACGATCCAATCGAGTATTCGCCATGACTTTCGCCGCAAACGCTATGGATACGCAATTCGGCCCTTGGAACCCGGGGATTCAATCGCAGATTCCAGCCCACCTGCGCCGCTATTGCACGATCTTTCAACCGGAAAACGTCTTCACGAACATTGCCGACGCTGAAGAGATGCGCGATCTCACCGGCCTGGAATTCACGGAGCTCGTGACCTTCCAGCCGCGCCGGCTGGCACTGCATGAAGTCCTGATTCGCGTAACCGCCGATCTTTCGGTTCCCGACGGGTCGCGCATCGAAGATCTCGGCATCAATTTCCGGCAGATGACCCGGGTGCTTCTGAAGCAGTGCATCGAGCCCAGAATGGGCGAGATCGATGCAATCTACGATGCAGCGAAGCGCAGGCTGTCGGAAATCGTCACCAAGGAGCTGGCAAGCTTCTATGCTGCGCCCACCGAGGCTTCCGCTCCCGTGGTGCAGGCGCCAAAGCCTGAATTCCTGAGCTTCTTCAGACGCGGGCGCGCACACACCGTCGCTGCCGGCTCCGGCGCAAGCGATCAAGGACAGCTCATCGCGACCTGGAGGATCAAGGCGCACTCGCGTGGCGACGGAGCGGAGCAAGCCGCATACCGCGCCCTTTCGACCGTTGTCTCAGCGTTGCTCATCCGCCACGGCCTCGTCTGGGGCGGCCGCCAGCTTATTGAGCCACTCGTGACCGACATGGCCTGCAACCATTTTGGCAGCGACGAAATCGGACGGCTGATCGAGCCGCGGCTGATCGATGCGGCCAAGATCGAAGGCTACAGCCTGCTGCCGCGCCAGGAGCGGCCGGTCGTCATGAATACGAAAGGACCTTCCGCCTCGGGCAAGAGCACCTTACGTCCGCTGCAAAAGACGCTCGCTGGCGACATCGGGGTGAGCTGGAGTGAATTTGCGCTTATCAGTCCGGACATCTGGCGCAAACAGTTGATCGACTACGACGGTCTTGGTCCTGTCTTCAGGTACGCGGCCGCGTTCACCGGAGAGGAGCTCCAGCTAATCGATCAGAAGCTCGATCGATACATGGCGCGAAAAGCCGAGCGCGGGGATATGTCACACCTGCTGATCGATCGATTCCGTTTCGACAGCTTCGCCCCCGATTCGAACGAGGCGGGAAGCAATCTGCTGACCAGGTTCGGTCAGATCGTCTATCTCTTTTTCGTGATCGCACCGCCTGCTTCGCTCGTGGAGCGCGCCTGGAAGCGGGGACTCGAGTTCGGCCGCTATAAAGCCGTCGACGACACGCTGGCACATAGCGTCGATGCGTACTCGGGAATACCGCAGCTTTTTTTTACCTGGATACAGCGCACCGACAAACGCGTGCACTTCGAATTTGTCGACAACAGCGTGCAGCTCGGAGAGCGTCCGCGCACGGTCGCATTCGGCTGGAATGACACGTTGAATGTGCTGGACGTCAAGTGCACGCTCGATATCGAGCGCTACCGGAGGGTAAACGTCAATGCCACCGCCCCGGGGCTGCTTTACAGCGACCAGGGACTCCTGGCGCCGGAGAACAACACCGGGTTTCTCAAGCAATGCATCGACAGATTTCGTGAGATTAACTTCGCGGATCAGGATACCGGACGCGTCTACCTGCGCATTGTCTCCGGGAAACCCGTCTGGGCTGATCGGGAAGCGCTTGAGCGCGCGGCGTCGAATCCCGATACGCGCGCGGGCCTGATTGCCGTGGCGTCGGCGGCATTCAATCGGGTACTTCCGGCCCCGGATCGCCCGACGTATCTAAGCGAAATCGCCGGTGCAAAGCAAGCGCGCACCCTTGGCCGCTGGGGGACCTCCTAAGCAAATTTCGCCTTCAGCCGCTCGGTGAACTTGGCGAGATCGATAATCATCCGTTCATGGATGCCGGCACCGATTTCCTCCGTGCCATCCTTCGCATCGATCCGGAATTCGATGTGCCGGCCGTCGACCTCGGTGACCTCAGCGTTGGCAGTGACGCTGCGACCGGCCGGGGTAGCCGCCAGATGGCGAACGTCAACGCGGGTTCCTAACGCGCTTTGGTTCGCGTCGAGGTAAGGCTTGATGGCGTTGAGCGCCGCGTTTTCCATCATCATGATCATGATCGGGGTTGCCAGAACCGGCGGCAACGTGGCGTCCTTGAAACGGTTGGCGAGGTGCTCGGGAGTGACAAGCAGGACAAACGAGCCTTTGGCGCCGACTGGAATAGACCGCATGGGATTTGCCTTTATGTTGGATGGGCGGAATGCGATGCGGGCGCGTCATGAACCTC
>DATMNH010000170.1:0-2716 GCA_035568975.1 Casimicrobiaceae bacterium | reverse complement strand
CGGCATAGAGCTTGACCACGAGCTGCCGCTTGGCCGGCTCCAGAACCTTTGGACGCCCACCCTTGCGCCCCCGCGCGCGAGCGGCGTTCAATCCGGCCTGGGTTCGCTCGCGCACCAGGTTGCGCTCGAACTCGGCCAGGGCGCCGAACATGTGGAACACCAGCCTGCCGCCGCTGGAACTGGTGTTGATCTTCTCCTGTACGCTCATCAGGCCGATGCCCATCTCGTCGAGCTTCCTGCCGAGCACGATCAGGTCGTGCAGCGACCGGCCCAGCCGGTCGAGCCGCCAGACTGTCAGCACATCGCCGGTGCGTGCCACTTCCAGCGCCATGGTGAGGCCCGGTCGCGCCGCCTTCGCACCACTCATCCGGTCCTCGTAGATTTTCTCACAGCCGGCCAGGCGCAGCGCATCACGCTGCAGGTCGAGGTTCTGATCATCGGTCGAAACCCGCGCGTAGCCGATCAGCATGCTGCCCCTCGATGGTCAGGAAACCCGTGCAGAAAAGACGAATTTGACCGTAGATATTCTGACCGGGTTCTATGCCCGATATCGAGGCCTGCCAAGTCGCTTTCGAAACGGTCCGGCGGCCGGGCAGCAACCCGTTTGTCTGCCCCGCCCGGCCTGCCCTCAGTTGCAATCAGTGTGGGCACGACCCCGATGATTGCGATCCCAGTCGCAGCCTTTATGGGCCCAGTCGCAATGATTGTGGGTCCAGCCCCTCAGATCCGTTGCAATGATTTTGGGCACGGCCGTCCGATGATTGCGATCCCGGCCGCCGATGATTGCGGTTCGCTACAGGTAGCAACGCCTTTGTCCCGGCGGCAGATCGATCATCCCAGCCCCCTCAACGCCGACAGCACCCGCCGCAGGAGATGTGTCTTCCTTCTCTGCGTTCCGCGGCGAACCTGCTGGTTCTCCTCCGGCTCAGCCTTAGGGACCGCTTAGGCTGAGAGACAGGGTGTAGGTCGTGCCGCCGGCAATGCCGACCCTGAGGCCGATGGGGTCGGTGGTGGTGGTCGCCGTCGTCACTACGAGACCGGCGATGAGTGCCCGTTGACCGCTGGCCGTTCCGCCCTCAGTGGCAATGGCGCGCGCTCCCTCTGTGGTCGATTGGCTCTGTATGTCGGCTGCCCCGGCCGTGCCGGTTCCCAATACCGCCGCGCGGGTTTGGGCGAGACTGCTATGCGGAGACGCGGTGGCGACATTATAGATCGCGCTCTGCAGCTGCGCGCGCGGCCCGTTGACGGTGCCTGCCATCAAAACGCTTGCGGTGGCGTCGCCGGCGCTCACCGTATCCATTTGCCGGTCGGTCAAAGGCATCGGCCCGCCCGCTTGTGCGGCGCTGGCAAGCGCGCACAGTACGACCCCTGCGGTAAAGACTTTTCTCATGAGCCCCCACAAAAGGAAGAAGACACCCCGCACCTGGACGTGCGGGATGTCGCGGTTTTCAAAGACTGCCGTCGACGGCACCAACGCTTATCGGTTTGCCGCCGAGACAAACAGCCCGGTCACCGAAGAGCCCTGGCCAGCTACCGCCGCCTGCGAGAAGCTGCCTTGGACGCTGGTGTTTTTGCCGAGCGCCTGGTTGTCGAAGGCCAACGAGGCCGAGTTCCCGGCGGCCGAGGCAAACTGTCCGGTCTGCGCAGAGCCCCGGCCAGCTGCCGTTAGCTCCGAGAAGCTGCCTTGAACGCTGGCGTTTTTGCCGACCGCTTGGTTGTCGAACGCCAAGGAGGCCGAGTTGCCTTTGACACGCGAATTGATGCCGACGCCGCCTTGGTATGAGTTTGTGATCTGCAAATTCTCGCTGGAATTGAACGTGTTGCTCGAGGTGCTGGTGAGGTCCTTCGTGAAACCCCCGCCTGCAGTGATTTTATCCATTTGCTGGTTGGTGAGCTCGGCGGCGCCGCGCCCACCGAGCACTGCCACACGCTTCGGCGCATGCCGAGCACTGTGCCTATGATGGGATATGCTGTGGTGCGGTAGCGTCGCTGCCCCATGAGGCGCGGTGCGAGCCGCCACTTCACCAGGAGCCACATCCAAAAACGCCATCAGTGAGGCGCCGGCGAGCAAGAACAACATCTTCTTCGACATCGAGAACTCCTTCGTTTCTCAGTCACGCCCAACTTCGAGTTTCCCTTTAGATCGCATACCACAACTTATGTCAATAGCGGTTGAAGAACCCTTGATTTTCGCTACCTGCGCGAGGGGACGCGACTCGCTTGCGCGGCGAGCCCGCTGGATTGACATAGAGGTGATCTAGGGCCGTGACCGGGAATTGCTGGATGACCCCCACGGGGAGGTTAAGCGTGCTGCGCACGCGCCGGGCGAGGTCGTCCGCCAGCAAGGGGTAGTTCTGGTTGTCCGTCAGGAGCGAGAAACCGTCCGCCCTCATGACATCGTAGATGTAGTTTTTCGGCATGGCGCGTGTCACGAACATCGGTCGGATGCCGAAGTGAACGCACATCGCAAGCTTGATCTGGAATTCCGTCTGGTCGATGTAGCCGAGCTGGTTTTTCACCTCGCCGCCGTACCGGACGCCGTCGCGCACAATGAGAAAATCGAGGTCGTGGTTGGTTTTCTTCCAAACCCGCCCGTCGACCTCCTTCACCTTGTGTTGGCCAGAAGTAACGAAACGCCCGGATTTCACGCATAATACGGATCTCCTGAATTTTCTGGACGCGAGTGTGTCTTTTTATCTGGGCCACGGTTCGATAG
>DATMNH010000169.1:0-101229 GCA_035568975.1 Casimicrobiaceae bacterium | reverse complement strand
CGATCCAGGGTCTCGCGACCGATCCGCTGTATCTCGATATCGAGCTTCCGCCGGGCGTGACGCTGACGCATCCCATCAAGCCTGGTTACCACGCCTTCGTCTATCCCTTCGAAGGAAGCGTCAGGGTCGGTCCGGCGAACGCCGCGCGCACGCTGCACACGCACCAGGCCGGAGTGCTCGCCGACGGTGACGCGGTCGAGCTCGCCGGTGGCGGCGAAGGTGCCCGCATGCTTCTGCTCGCCGGCAGGCCGCTGCTCGAGCCGATTGTCCAGTACGGTCCGTTCGTGATGAATTCGCGCGAGGAGATCGAACAGGCGATGAGCGATTATCAGCGAGGCGCGCTCACCGAAGCTCATCCGTAGACTCGCATCGTTTCGTGCTGTCGGAATGAGGGAAGAGCGGTCTGCATGAGCATCGAGCTTAGCGCACGAGATCGAGATGAAATTGCGCGCAAGCTCATTTGATTGCGCGATGACTTTGCCTGATCGCCCAGCAAAACCCACACAAAAAAGGCCGCCCTCGACGGGCGGCCCCGTTCCGCGGTCGCAACGAGCTGCGAAGCCGCAGGAGTGTTGCCGAGCGCTGATTACTGCCCGGCGTCCGCGCCCTTCAGACAGTCATCCAGCGCCGAGCCGGAGAGCTTCTGGCATTTCGGAGCGAGCGAGCCGTAGCGCGCATTGAGCGTGGTGCGACACTGATCCCGTGAATTCAGGGGTTGCTTGTCGCACGCGGCGCGCGCTGCCCTGTAGCCGCTCATGTCGCTCGGCAGGCTGCTGTCCATCGCTGTTCCGGGCGCTTTCATCGTCGAATCGCTGGGTGCCGCTGTTCCGCCATAGGTACTGCTGGTCGGAGGCGCCGCAGTGGTGGCAGCCGGGGCTTGCGGGGTATTGTTCTGCGCTGGCGTCGTTTGCGCGCCGGCGGTTGCTGCCACGGCACCGAACGAGGCGATCAGTAAAGCATTAAGGATTTTTTGACGCATCATGATTTGGTTCCTTCCTCTGAGGTTATCCGTCAGCCGCTGTAGAACGGGCCGATGATGCTCGGGACCCGCATCGGGCTGTCAACGGAGCGTTAAGGATCGCGCGGCGCCCGCCCGCGGCGCTATCAGACAATGTCTGTATTTTGACTAGGACGTTAAGGGACCAGCATTCAGTGATATTCCTACGCCCAGCGGCGCCAATCGGCATAAAATGAGGCGGGACCTCGGTTGGCGGCGGCAATCGGCGCCCGTCCTACGCCCGAATCAGATCGGGTCTTATGGCGCCGAATCGACGATCAACCGATAGTGTCCCTACGGACATCGGGTGCGTCCGCGCCTCTGTCTTTGACCGCAGCTCGCCGGCTCCGCCATGGCGAGCGGATATCGATTACGTGAAAGGAAAATGAACATGGATCGCACCACACCGCTTTCATCGACACCCGCCAACACCAACCCGAAAATCGAGAACGTCGCGCAAACGGCGCATAAAGTCGTCGACACCGTCGCCGACAAGACGACGGCGCAGGTCGATCGCCTGAGCAGCACGGCGCATCGCGCGGTCGACAAGACGGCCGGCGCCGCGACGCAGGCGGCAGGTTGGGCGAGCTCGCTTCCCGACCAGGCCATGGAAGTGCAAACGCGGTTGACGGAGTCGGTTTGCACGTCTATCCGGGCGCGTCCGATCGCCACGGTCGCCGGCGCACTCGTCGTCGGATATCTATTGGGTCGGCTCGCGCGCCTGTAACAGGGCTTGGACTGCGCGCCCGCGCAGTCCCCTGTGTCAATCGGAGCCGCCTCGAAGCGGCTCCGATTGCTTGCAGCTTGATATCTCCGATCTTCCCGCTCACTCTCCGCTGGGCACATCGACCTCTTCCAACGGCGCCCGTGCGAATTTCTTTTTCTCGTAGCCCAGAAACTCGCTGATCGGCTGTAGGTCCTCGACCCGCTCGCACACGGCCTTGATTGCCATCACGATCGGCACGCCGAGCAGCAGGCCCCACACGCCCCACAGCCAGCCCCAGAAGAGGAGAGCGACGAAGACGATCACGGCGTTGATGCCTCCGACCCGTTGCGTGAGCCACGGCACGATCAGGAACCCGATCACGCCGAGCAACCCCAGAGTGACGCCGATAACCACCGCGACTGGTTGCAAGGTATCGAACTGTACATACGCCACCAGCGCGGTGATGACCACCAGCGCGGTCGGGCCGACATACGGAATCAAATGCAAGACGCCGCCGCAACAGGCCCAAAACAGCGCGTTGTTGAGTCCGATCCACGCAAAGGCCATCCAGATCACCAGCGCCAGGAGCGCGCTGCTCACGATCTGCACCAGGAGATAACGCTGAATCTGCAGATCGATTTCGTCGAGAATCTTGACGGTAATCTTCTTTTTCGTCAGCGAATCGCCACTGATCCTAATCAGCGTTCGGCGAAAGCTGTCGCCCGCGACGAGCAGAAAATACACCAGTGCGACGACGATCACGAGCTGGCCCATGCCGGCGATGAAACTGGCGGTTCCCATCAGCACGTAGTCGCGCACCCTGAAGTTCGACACCTCGGGCGAGGGCCGCGGTGGCGGAGCTGCCACGCTCTTAGTCGTGGTCGTGGTGGTCGTGGTGGTCGTGGTGGTCGTTGCGGTGTTGGCGGTGTTGGCGGCGTTTTCGATTTCGGTCGCCGCCTTTTTCATTTTCTCGACCGCACCCCCAGGCTCGAGCCGGTTGCCACGCATCGCGATGTTGAACTTTGCGGCGGCGCGCGGCACGATGTCCAGAATATCCAATGCCTCGGGCTGCAGGGAATTCAGACCCCAGCCCACCGCGCCTAGAATGACCGCCAGCGTCGCTGCCGCTCCCACTGCTTTAGGCAGTCTCGCCTTTTTCTGCAGCCAGTCGACGATCGGCGTCAATGCGTAGCTTAAGAATATGGAAAAGACAATGGGGATGATAACGGCTTGCGCCCAATGCAGAAACACCACCACGGCAATGAGCGCAAGCACGACAATCGCGTTGCTTCGCAACCTAATCGACATGTGCGAAACCGTCGGCGCGGGCACGCCGGTCGGAGCGTTGTCGTCTTGTACGGGGGATTCCGGGGATGTGGCCATTGGTTTCTGACAGAACGATGGCGCTCGCCGTGACATTAGACCACGACCGGACCGCAAGTGTCCCGAGGGGTGGCGTCGCAGGTCGGGCGTGGAAGGCGTATGGCGACGCGCCTCCGGTCATTCGCACGCCGGCGACACTGTGCGGTCGGCGGCCGACTGAGCGCCTGTGAAATGGCCCCGGCTATCAGAGCTTCAACAGATGCGGCAACCAGAGCGAGATCGTCGGAATGTACGTGACCAGCATCAGCACGAAAAACATGACGCCGTAGAACGGCCAAATCCGGCGCATGACCTGCTCCATCGTGACCTTGCCGACGGCACAACCTACGAAAAGAATGGCGCCAACGGGCGGATGACAGAGGCCGATGCCGAGATTGAGCAGCATGATCATTCCGAAGTGAACCGGATCGACGCCGAAGCTCAAGACAACAGGAAGCAGGATCGGCGTGCATATCAGTATCGAAGGAGCCATGTCGATAAGGCAGCCGAGGATCAGCAACAGGACGTTGATCATCATGAGAATCACGTTCTTGTCGCTCGACAGCGTAAGAAAGAATGCGGTGACCTTCGCCGGGATCTGCATCAGCGCCATGACATATCCCACGGCTGAGGCACACGCGATCAGCGTCATCACCATCGCCACCGTCTTGAGCGTACGGTGCACGAGCGCTGGCAGATCGCGCCATTTGTAGTCGCGATAGACAAACATGGTGACGAAGAACGCCCACACGCACGCTACTGCGCCCGCTTCGATAGCGGTGAAAATGCCGCCAAGAATGCCGCCGAGAATGATTCCCAGAGTGATCAGGCCCCACAACGCGTCGATCGTGACTTTGAGCGCTTCACGCAACGGTACGGCGTGGCCTTTGGGATGGCCATCGCGATAGGCCATGAACAAGCACAGCACGATCAGCGAGAAGCCCAGCAGAAGTCCGGGGACCACCCCGGCCATGAACAAACTGATGATCGAGATCGTGCCGCCGGTCGCCAGCGAATAGATCACCGCGTTGTGGCTTGGCGGCACCAGGAGCGCCTGCACCGACGCGGTAATGGTCACATTGGTCGCGAATACCCGCGGATAGCCGTTTTTCTCCATCTGCGGAATCATCACCGAGCCGATGGCGGAGGTGTCAGCAACCGAGGATCCCGAAATGCCGCTCAGGAAAGTCGTCGCCACGACATTGACAACCGACAAACCGCCGCGGATGCGAAAAAAGCCGACAAGCACGTTGGCGAAAGCCACCAGCCTTCGCGCCATGCCGCCCTCGGCCATGATCGCGCCGGCCAACACGAAAAACGGTATTGTGAGCATCGCAACTTTGCTGACGCCGTCCGAGATCTTGAGCATGACGGCCTCGAGCGGAATACCGATCCACATAGCGCCGGCGATCGCCGCGAGTCCGAGCGAGTAGGCGATGGGAACGCCGATCGCGAAGCACGCAAAAAGGGTCAAGACAACGACGAAGAATTCCATGCCGCGTTCCGCTAGGAAGGGGAATCCATCGCGGCCGCCTCGGGAACGGCCTCGACCGCTTGCGGCGGCGGTCCGATCAGCAATCGTTCGATGACAAACAGCAATGTGATTGCGCCGCCGATCGGAATCGGCAGGTAGGTCAGTCCGACCGATAGCGTCGGAAAATCCGCGATGTCGGAATGCCACGTCGCGATACAAAGCTTGGTGCCATAGATCACCATGAAAACACCCAGCACTGCGACCAGCGCTTCGGAGACAAACCTGGCGATGCGTTGTCGCGTGCCGGAGAGCATGCGCACCAGCACCGACACGCTCATGTGGTTGCCCGAGCGATAGCACGCAGCCGCGCCGATGAAAGTCAGCACGATGGTCAGCAATACCGCCATAGGCTCGGGCCACGACGCTGCACGGTTAAGGACATAGCGCGTATACACCCCCCACGGGATGACTGCGGAAATCAGTACCAGCGCGCAACCGGCGATGCCTACGCACACCAAATAGAGCGCGTCCATGGTCTTGCGCAAGATGATCGACATCGTTTCCCCCGATGCGCCCGGACGGGCCGACTCGACGGCGCGAGCCGGACCGTCCGGTGGCGCTGCAGGCGTGAGGCGCCCTTACGCGCGGCGTACTATTGGACCGCCTGGATGCGCTTGATCATGTCGGCGTACTTCGGGCCATACTTGTCCCACACCGGCTTCACTGCATCCTGGAACGGCTTCTTGTCGGCAATGTCGGTGATCGTGATCCCCGCCGCGCGAGCCTTATCCATCGCGTCCTTTTCGTACTTGACCCACAGCGTGCGCTCTTCGAACTGCATTTCGCGCCCGAATTTGGTCAGCAGAGCCTGATCTTCCTTCGACAGGCCGTCCCATGTCCGGCGCGAGAAAACGACCATCTCCGGAACGATCAGGTGTTCATCGAGGGTGAGGAACTTGGCGACCTGGTAATGATTGTCGAACACGAAGCTCGGCGGATTGTTCTCCGCGCCGTCCACGACGCCGGTCTGCAGGGCACTGAAGACCTGATCGTAGCCCATCGAGACGCCATTACCGCCCAGCGCGTTCATCATGTCGACGAACATCGGATTGCCCATGACGCGAAATTTCATGCCCTTCAAATCGTCGATGGTTTTAATCGCCTTCTTGGTGTCGTAAAGACTGCGCGCACCCGCGTCCATCCAGCAGATTGCCACCAGCCCGGCCTTCGGATTGTTGGTCACCTTGTCCATCAGCTCCTGGCCGATCGGACCGTCGATCACTTTTTGCATGTGCGCCGTGCTGCGGAACAGGTATGGCATGTTGAATACGTTGAGCTCATCGATGACCGGGCCCAGCGCGCCGACGGAGACGCGCGCGAACTGGATCGCGCCGACCTGCGCCTGCTCGATCGCTTCCTTTTCGCCGCCAAGCTGCATCGAGGAGTACATCTGCACGCTCAAGCGCCCGTTGGTAGCCTTCTCGAGCTTCTTGCCCATGTTCTCGACGGCCTCGACCGTGGGGTAGCCCAGCGGGTGCACGTCGGACGCCTTCAGAACCATCTTTTGCTGCGCGGATGCGAGACCCGCCGGCAGTGCGCCGACGAGAGTGACCAGCATTGTCGCAATGCCCAGCCGTACCGTGTTTCGCCTTGCCTTCATTGCTCCTCCTTCGTCATTGGACGTCTACCTTCCACACTTCTGCGCTTCTACTGGAGCGCGAGCGGTCGCGCCGCCGTCCGGAGACGGAAACGTGTCGCTACGCAAGCGATAGTCGCGGGTGCGCTCATGCCAGAAAGTCCTCTTTGCCGTGAATGTCTTCGTAGAAAAAATCGGGGTTCATGCGCCGGATGTCTTCCATGCTGATCTGCAGGCCGTCGAGATGTCCTTCCATCGCCGCCGCCGCGCGATCGGCGTCATGATTCTCGATCGCCGTGACGACCGCAGCATGTTCCTTGACGACGCGCGCCATGCGCCCGGGTTGCGGAAGAGTGAGCAGGCGATAGCGATCGATTTGCGTCTTGACACCCTGCACCAGCGACCAGATGCCGGGATAGCCGCCGACAGTGGCGATGGCTGCATGAAACGCCTCGTCGGCGGTGTGAAATGCGCTGCGATCGCCGGCGGCGTCCGCCTCGCGCTGGCGCTCGAGAATGGCGCGAAGACCGGTCACCTCGCTCTTTCGCGCGTGCATCGCGGCCGAACGCGCGGTTACCTGTTCCAGCGCCTTGCGTACGACGATCGCTTCGGGCAGCGAACGCAGGGGAATGCGCGCGACGAAAGTGCCCGATTTCGAGACCGTGTCGACCAGGCCTTCGGCGGCGAGCCGCAATAACGCCTCGCGCACCGGCGTGCGGCTTACGCTCTGCGCCAGCGCGATTTCCTTTTCGATGATCGGCTCTCCTGGCTTTCGCTGGAGCCACATGATTTCCTGGCGCAACACGCGATAGACCGTCGCAGACGCGGTCTCGGTGCGGCGCCCGCGCTCGGCGAGACGCCGCAACGGGCGCGCGTCTCGCTCTTTCGTCGGCTGCGCCCCGGCTTTCGGCTTGAGATTGCGGTCGGGCATCGCGCTTCACATTTCCGGTGCTTCCCTGCAACTAGTATATCTAATATATTAGTCGATGCAAGCCTCGACTGCGGCGCCCACGCAGCAGATCTTCCACGAGGAAAGCACTTCCGCGGGCGATCTGACGCGGAAACGACGCCAGGCATAGAGCGGGCATTCCTCGCTGAGCGCGAAACACGCATTGACCACGGGGCCCGCCAATGAGCGTATAGGTGGTCTAGCCGCAGTAATGCGCATTTCGCGGTTTCGCACTGAGTCCGACCCGCTATGTGCGCTACGGGCTGTTTTTGACACTGAACGGACTCGTCGTAAGAATGCCGCGTTACTCTTGTTTTGGAGCACGCAATGTCGAGCGACGGCGACGAGTTTGGCCGCATCGCCTCTGCCGAAAAGCAGTTGTGCGATCAGGCAGGACCATTGCTCGCGGAGATCATTCGCGGGGTGGAGGAACGTTACGGCATCAGGATCGCCGAGCTCCGCGTTACCATGGAACCGTCCGAGCCGGCCAACGGCTGGTCGGGGGCGAACTGCGTGATCGTCCGCGAAGGCGAAACCTCGAGCGACCTCGGAATCAAACCCGCGCATTGGGGCGCCAAGGTACATGAGGCGCTAGCCAAGAGGTAATTGGCCGGCGGAACGCGCCCCAGACTTTTGGCTCCGCCCTCGCACCGTTCATCGCCCAAGAAACGCTATGTGTCCAGTTCACTACATAAGGTGCGATGCGTGTGATATGCTTTGCGACACTTTAGGAACTTCAGTCGGCCGCAACCCGCGCGAATCCTGCGATGGTCGCTCTCGAAGAAGCACGGCGCAATCATTTGCTGGCGGCGCTCCCGCCAGCCGAATTGGCTGACCTCGCCCGGCAAATGAGCATGGAGCGCCTGAGCTTGGGCGACTCCATCTACGAGTCGGGAGCACCGCTGAAGCAGGTGTTTTTCCCCACCAACAGTGTCATCTCCCTACTCTACGTGATGCTCGACGGCTCCTCGGCGGAGATCGCTGTCGTCGGTTACGAGGGTGTGGTCGGCGTGTCGCTGTTCATGGGCGGGAACACGACCCCGAGCCGCGCGGTCGTTCAAAGTGCGGGTGAATCGCTGGTGCTGAGCGCCAAGCACGTTCACGACGAGTTTGGGCGAGGCGGACCGCTGCACGGGCTGCTCTTGCGGTACACGCAGGCACTGATCACGCAAATGGCGCAGACCGCGGTGTGCAACCGCCACCATACCGTCGACCAGCAGCTTTGCCGGTGGCTGCTGCTCAGCCTCGATCGTCTGCAGTCGAACGAGCTCCTGATGACGCAGCAGCTCATTGCCGACATGCTCGGCGTATCGCGCGGCGGCGTCACCGAAGCGGCCGGCAAGCTCCAGGCGGCGGGAATAATCAACTACGCTCGCGGCCGTATCACAGTCATTGACCGCGAGGCCCTGGAGGACGCGGTCTGCGAGTGCTACGGCGTCGTAAGAAAGGAGTACGACAGGTTGCTTTCCGCCACCACGTAGAGATAAGGTCGCCCCAGGGCATGCGTTGGTCGGCGTATACTCATTTCCTGTCTATCCCTTCGACATAGGCGGAGCCTCTTTAGCTCCATTGGTGCCGTTTGCGAGCGACGCGACGGTGACGAGGAGCGTCGGATGGCTGCTACCAGTCCTGGCTCGCAAAATCGGCTGCTTCGCGAGTTGTCGCGCGAGGATCATCGCAGCCTCGCACCTTATCTGAAGCACGTTCCCTTGTCGTTCCACGATGTGCTGGTCGAGCGAGACAAGGCGAACAATCATGTTTATTTTCCGCTCGCGGGACTGATCTCGGTTCACACGATCTTTGCCGACCGTGTGAGCCTCGACATGGTCGGCAGAGAAGGAATGGTAGGGGTCTTTATCGCGGCTGGCGTCACGGCCCCGCATGCGCGCATAGCGGTGCAAGGCAGCGGCTCGGCAATGCGCGTCGCAGCGAAACAATTTCGGATCCTCGCGAATCGAAGCGGCTCGTTGCAGCGGCAGATGCATCGTTATACTTGCCGACTGCTTAAGCGCACCGCACAAACATCGCGCTGTAATGGTTTGCATACGGTGGAAGCGCGTCTCGCTCGCTACCTGTTGGAAACGAGCGACTGCGGCGGTACGCGTGAGCTGCGGGTGACGCACGAGCTTCTGGCCGCGTCGATGGCGGCGCGAAGAAGCAACGTGACTGTCGCGGCAAATGCTCTGCGCTTTCGCAACCTGATCGACTATACGCGGGCGCGGCTGACCATCATCGACCGGAAAGGCCTGATCAAGGCAGCCTGCGGTTGCTATGGCGCCAATGCGGCAGAAGAAGAAAACCCGGCCCGGTAGACTACGCAATGGTAAAAGCAGCCTTGCTTGCCGAAAGGTAGCAGATTTTCTACAGCGCGATGTTACGCAGCTACAAAGTAATGTTGCGCAGGCGCAACGCATTGGCAATGACCGAGACCGAGCTCAGTGACATCGCTGCACTGGCGATCATGGGCGACAAAAGCAACCCGAGCACCGGATACATCACGCCCGCTGCGATTGGGATGCCGATCGAGTTGTACACAAAGGCGAGGAAAAGATTCTCGCGGATGTTTTTCATCGTCTTTCTGGACAGGGTTCGCGCCTTGGCGATGCCACGCAAGTCGCCCTTCACCAACACGATGCGGGCGCTTTGCATTGCGATGTCGGTGCCAGTGCCCATTGCGATACCGACGTGTGCCTGGACAAGGGCAGGGGCGTCATTGATTCCATCGCCAGCCATGGCGACGATGCGTCCCTCGTCCTGCAGCGCCTTTACGATACGGTGCTTGTCCTGCGGGAGAACTTCCGCCTCGATGCGCTCGATCCCGAGCTCGCGGGCGACAGCGGCTGCGCTCACTCGGTTGTCGCCGGTCAGCATCACCACCACGATGCCGTCCGCCGTGAGGATGTCGAGCGCTTCGCGCGTGGTGCCCTTGATCGGATCCTTGACGCCGACCAGACCGGCCATGCGGCCGTCCATGGCCACCAGCATCACCGTCTGACCTTCACGTCGCAGTTCATCGCTGCGGGCAGCAAGGCCCGAAGTGTCGACCGACCGTTCTTCCATCAGCCCCGCGGTGCCGGCGAGGATAGTGTGCCCGTCGACGACCCCCTGCACGCCCATTCCGGTAATCGAGCGAAAACTTTGGACTTCACCGAGTGCAAGCTTGCGTTCGGCTGCGCCGTGGACAATGGCGGCAGCGAGCGGGTGTTCACTGACCCTCTCGACGCTGGCGGCGAAACGCAATAGGTCATCCTGTTTCATGCCGTTTACCGCCTCGACCGTGGTCAGCCGCGGCTTGCCTTCGGTCAGCGTGCCGGTCTTGTCGATCACGAGAGTATCGACTCTTTCCATGAGCTCGAGCGCTTCGGCTTCCTTGATCAGCACGCCCTCGGTCGCGCCACGGCCAACGCCGACCATGATGGACATTGGCGTCGCCAGGCCCAAGGCGCAGGGGCAGGCGATAATCAGAACGGACACGGCCACGACAAACGCATTCGCCAAGGCCGGCGGCGGCCCGACCATCGCCCATACGGTGAAGGCAACGCCGGCGATTACGATCACAGCCGGGACGAACCAGGCGGAAACTGTGTCCGCAAGCTTCTGAATGGGAGCTCGCGAGCGCGCAGCCTCGTTCACCATTTGCGCAATCCGCGCTAGCAGGGTCTCGGCGCCGACGCGCTCGGCTTGCATGACAAAGCTGCCCGTTTGATTCAGGGTGCCGGCCGTCACGGCATCACCGGTTCGTTTCTCGACAGGCATCGACTCCCCGGTGACCATAGACTCGTCAACCACGCTTGCACCTTCGATGACCTTGCCGTCGACCGGGAGCCTGGCGCCCGGGCGCACGCGCAGTCGATCACCGATTGCCACCTTGTCTAGGGATATCTCTTGTTCGGTCCCGTCCACGGTCAGGCGTATTGCCGTACCAGGTGTCAAGCCGAGCAGCGCTTTGATAGCACCGGCGGTGCGTGACCGCGCGCGAAGCTGAAGAACTTCGCCGAGCAACACCAACACCGTTATCACCGCGGCGGATTCAAAGTAGAGCGGAACATTTCCATCGTGCCTGAACGCGAGGGGCAGCGTCTCCGGGAACAGGAACGCGTACACGCTGAATGCATAGGCAGCGCCGGTCCCCAGCGCAATCAGGCTGTACATGTTCAAATTCCAGGTGCGAAATGAATGCCACGCGCGCACAAAGAATGGCCAGCCGCCCCATAGAACCACCGGAGTTGCCAGCGCCGCCTGAAACCAGCCGGCGCTCGCCACCCAGGCGCCTAAGCGCGGTGCGAAGAACTCGCTCATCGTGGCAACGAGCAACGGCAAGGTGAGCGCGGTGCCCACCCAAAAGCGCAGCATCATCGAGCGCAGCTCGCTATCGTCCGCGTCCTCGAGCGAAACGTTAAGCGGTTCGAGCGCCATGCCGCAAATCGGGCAGTTGCCGGGACGATCCCGTCGGATCTCGGGATGCATCGGGCAGGTATAAATCGCGCCTGAAGGCACCTTGGATGGCGAGGGCGATTTTGATCTTAGATATTGCTCCGGATCGGCGGCAAACCGGTTCCTGCATCCGTTGCTGCAAAAAAAATACTTGTGCCCGCAGTGCTCCACGCAGTGCTCGTCATTGGCCGCGACGCTCATCCCGCATACCGGGTCGATCTCGCTACGAGCTACTTCGGAGTCCGCAGCATGGTCATGGTTACCCGGGACAGGGTGTCTGCCATGATTATCGTGATGCGATTTCGCATTCATCGCCGATTCCTTGCCGCAAACAACAAAGCCGACGGAGTGCCGTCCTCCCGGCATTGAAGCACGAACAGAGCCTTGCCGGCACCGGCCTGGCGCAAAGCCAGTTCATCGTCGATCGGCATGCGGCAGCCCGGCGTTGCGCCGACCAGGTCGGCAGCAACCGATTGAGGGTCGCTACCGTTGACTCGGACGGAGGTGGATCACGCTGGTTTCCCGCGGCGAGTTGCTTTTCCCGCGAACGCATGCGCTGATATGCTCGACCCGTCTGACTTCGTCACTTTCTGAGGGGCACGCGAACCGCGCGAGAACCGATGTTCGGACTCGACACGCTGTTCTCACCGGCAATGATCGCCGTGCTCGTCGCGATCGTGATCGTAGGCGCCATCGCGCACGGGACGATCGGTTTCGGGTTCCCCCTGATTTCCACGCCGCTGATCGCGTTTTTCGTCGACATCAAGACAGCCGTGCTGATCACTGTCGTACCCAACATCGCTGTCAATTTGGTCAGCGTAGTGCGTGGCGGCAATTGGCGCGAGAGCATCGGCAGGTACTGGTCGACGGCGGTCTGGGTCGGCCTCGGAACGATTATCGGCACCCACTTTCTCCTCGTGGCACCGCCCGAATTGCTGCAACTCCTGCTCGCGGCGATGATCGTCGTGTTCCTGTTGCAGGAGCGAATCAGGCAACTCGACTTGACCTGGATCGGACGCCGTCCCGCCGCGTCAGGTGCCGCATTCGGCGTGCTCGCGGGGCTGTTCTCGGGTGCTGTGAACGTCTCGGCGCCGCCGCTGGTGATTTATTTCATGATGCTCGAATTGCCTCCGCTCGCGCTGACGCAGATGCTCAATCTATGCTTCATTACGGGCAAGACGATCCAGGCAGCGACATTGAGCCTGGCTGGTCCTGGAAGCCTACCTTTGCTCACTGCTTCGCTGCCATTGACCGTTGTGGCGATGGCCGCGCTGCTGGTCGGCATTCGGCTACAGAATCGATTAAGTCCGCACATCTATTCCAAGATACTCCGCGCGACGCTTGCCGCGTTCGTGGTTCTGTTGACCGCACAGGCGGCGATCGAGCTGGCACACCGTTAGCGAAATGCGAACGTACCGCGTCGATTCTTATGCAGATACGCTTGGAGCTTATAACCCACTGCCGTCGCCTTGGGTACACCGTTTGGGTACACCGGCCAATACAACGACACCAACGAGGGTCAAAGCCTGCTTGAACAGCAGGTTGGAAAGGTCCTGGTGGAGACGAAGGGGATCGAACCCTCGACCTCCGCATTGCGAACGCGGCGCTCTCCCAGCTGAGCTACGTCCCCACAGGGGTAAAATTATAGCCAGACGGCGCTCCGCCGTAAACTGTGTCACTCGATCGGTGTTCGCAACATTCTCGCCGATCCGGGTCGGGTCCGGCCGCTGTGTAAGATCGGGCTATCCGCGCGCGACCATCTTGCAATGGACGTTAAAAAATGAACTATCTGATCATGATGATTCAGGAGTACGGGGTGGGATTCGTATTCCTCAACGTACTCGCGCTTCAGGCCGGCGTGCCGGTACCGGCGTATCCGGCACTGCTCGTCGCAGGGGCGTATGCAGCCATGGGTGGCAGGCCGCTGTGGCAGCTGGTGGCGGTCGGCATCGCCGCATCGCTGATCGCGGACACCGGATGGTACCTGGCAGGCAGAAAATTCGGCGTTCGCATTCTGGGTATCTTGTGCCGAATGTCGCTTTCGCCCGATTCGTGCGTTCGCCAGACGGAGTCCATCTTCGAGCGCTTCGGCGCGAGGTCGATGCTCTTCGCCAAGTTCGTGCCGGGATTCGCTTCGGTGGCGACCGCGCTCGCCGGAGCGATGCGCCTTCGCTATGCGGTTTTCGTGTTCTTCGACGCCATCGGCGCCGGCCTTTGGGTCGGCGTGGGTGTCAGCCTGGGCTACATCTTCCGCGACGCGATCAGCGACGTCATGGCGACCTTGAGCGCGCTGGGCCAATACGGACTGATGCTGGTCATTGCCGCCTTCAGTGTCTGGATCGCGGTCAAATGGTGGCGGCGGCGCTTGTTCGTCAAGCAGTTGCGCATGGACCGCGTGTCGGTCGATGAGTTGCGCACGCTCATGGATGAAAGCAAAGTCAAAGCGATCGTCGACGTGCGCTCGCCGCTGATGCAGGCGTCGACCGGACGCATCCCGGGCGCGCGTACGATCGATATGCAGAAGATCAAGGAGAGCTTCCAAGGCGTTCCGGTCGACGGCGAGGTCATCGTCTATTGCGCGTGTCCCAACGAGGCTACCGCGGTGAAGGTTGCGCAGACGCTCAGGAAAATCGGATACAAGCGCATTCGCCCGCTGAACGGTGGAATCGACGCCTGGATCGAGGCCGGAAACGCGGTCGAACACTGAAGCGACCTCGGCATTTCCGGGCGACGACCACATCGCCAGCGTCATCGCACTGCCGGTGCTGCCGGGGATCGCAGCGCGCGACGTGGCGCTCAAGGCAGCCGGCGGTCAACCGATGGACGATCTCACGAATGCGTTGAATCTCCAGGACTGTGACCTCGCAGTACCTGCGGCCCTTCTCGTGCTTGCGCCGCGCCAGCCGCGCGCTCCGGTTAGCGCGAATTCGATCCACGCTCGGACAAATGCTTTGTGCATATTGGCCACCACTATCGTTTTGTTTTTACTGAATGAGCCGACGCGCCAACGCATTGTGACAGCGAGGTTAGGACCGGATCTTCCCTAACGAATGGAACTTTCCGATCTAAGCCTCTAACGAATAATCAGAAAGCCAAATTGGAACCTAGTGGCTCCGATTGCTATCGAACCGAGTCAAGCGAATCCCGCAATTTTCGAGTGCGCCCGAGCTGCGACTAATTCATAATCCTCGGCATTCCGGCAAAGTTGGCGCGTCAGTCGTATCGCCGAGGATCTCGCGCAAATCACAAGCGGCATGAACAGCAATTAACCTCCTGGAGTACGCAATGCCCGATTCGACCGATCGCAATGAACACGCAATCAACCAAGATGTGATTACGAGCATCGCGCAGGAAATGCACTATCCCTTGCCGGTCGTCGCCAGAGTCTTCGAAGCCGAATTCGCGCGCCTGAAAGCCGACGCTCGGATCACCGATTATCTCGTCCTCTTTGCGGCGCGTCGTACTCGCGACACGCTGCTCGCCAGACACCCTTGAAGTCGACTTCCCGCTCGGAGAGCGCGCAGCAATAGTCGCGCTTGGCCTCCCTACGGGGACTTCTGAAGGAGTTCGTCACCCTGCCCACCGGTGTCACAGGTTTGTAACGATCCTGTCACGATTGCGTCGCAGTAAAGGGCTACCGTGCGTGCATGCAAATAGAGCAAGCGCCCACCTTCGCCACACTCCAATCTACAGTTCAATCTGGCGCGCCACGCTTTTCGGCGGGCGATGCTGAAACATCCTCCGACATCGAGGCCGCTCAAAGGCTCCGCTACCGCGTCGAGGAGATGGGCGTCCATGACCATCTCGCCTCCCACTGCCTCGCTCCGATCGAATATCGCGCCTTCCCGCGCACGCGCCTGGCCGCCGTTCTGTCCGAGGTGCACTCGGCTCCGGCAATAACGCCCCTCGTCAGGACTTACCTGCACCAGGGAGCGTGGATCGGCGGCGAGCCGGCCTGGGACGCTGATTTCAA
This sequence comes from Casimicrobiaceae bacterium, assembly GCA_035568975.1. GTDB lineage: Bacteria > Pseudomonadota > Gammaproteobacteria > Burkholderiales > Casimicrobiaceae > PALSA-1003. The sequence goes on along the minus strand of DATMNH010000169.1, from coordinate 85,698 downwards.
CACCGCCGATTTGTTGTTCTTCCTGCCGCTCGCGCGAGTCGCGACGGGCCAAGCGCGCGACAACCACAGCGAGCGCAAAGCTGCATAGCGCGCTGCATGCGCTCCTTCGTCTGACGAACCCGGAGGTGAACTCACCTGCGAGGCTCCTGACGACTCGTACTTCGCGCCCCTCGCCGGCGCGACCCCGGGGGCGCAATCAACGTTACAAGTCAAAGAGGAAGTATCGATGCGTATTCTGATCGTTACCGATGCCTGGTCACCACAAGTCAATGGCGTCGTCACGACCGTAAGAAACACGGTCAGGGAGCTGGAGCTGTTGCGTCATGATGTCGGTCTGATCACGGCGGACGGCTTTCGGACGTTGCCGTGTCCGACGTATCCGGAGATTCGGCTCGCGATCGCGCCGGGACCTCGCGTCTGCAGGATGATCGAAGAATTCGAGCCCGATGCCGTGCACGTCGAGACCGAAGGGCCATTGGGAATGGCCGCGCGCCGACATTGCATGGCGTCAGGCTATCCGTTTACCACCGCGTATCACACGCAGTTCCCCGAATTCGTCCATGCGCGATGCCGCCTTCCCGTGGGCGTCACCTACCGCGCGATGCGCTGGTTCCATGATCCGGCCGGGGCGGTAATGGTCCCTACCGCAGAAATGCGTCGCCGTCTCGAGCAGCGCGGCTTTCTCAATCTAGCCCATTGGTCTCGCGGAGTCGATACCGAGGTATTCGCACCGGCTGAACGGCTTGACCTGCCGGGGCGCCCGATTTTTCTCTACGCGGGACGCGTGGCAGTCGAGAAAAGCATCGAGGATTTTCTGAGGCTCGACCTTCCTGGAACGAAGTGGGTGGTGGGGGACGGGCCGGCGCGCGCCGCGCTCGAGGCAAGATTTCCTGACGCAGTGTTTCACGGCATGAAACATGGAGCGGAGCTCGCCTACTATTACCAGCAGGCCGACGCTTTCGTGTTTCCCAGTCGCACCGATACGTTCGGGTTGGTCCTTATCGAGGCGATGGCTTGCGGCACGCCCGTTGCGGCATACCCGGCGTCAGGACCGATCGACGTGATTCGCGAGCCTTCGGTCGGGATTCTGTCGGAAGACCTGCGCGGCGCCGCGTTAGCGGCGCTGGACCTCGATCGATCGGCCGTGCACCGCTATGCGCTCCAGTATTCGTGGGCCGCCGCGACTGAGCAGTTCATCGGGAACCTGCGTTTCGCTACCTTCGCGGTGGCGGCTTGAGCGGGATCCACAGAGAAGCAATGGTGGCGCATGGCGGCCACCCGGTGGACGATCCTGATGGATGATGAGCGCGACGGCACGCTTTGCTTTCGCACCATCTGGATCTCGGACCTGCATCTTGGCACCGCCGGTTGCCAAGCCCGGCTGCTGCTCGAATTCTTGCGCCATACCGAGTCGGAATATCTTTATCTTGTGGGTGATATCATCGATGGCTGGCAGCTGCGGCGGCGCTGGTATTGGCCACAGGCGCACAACGATGTGGTGCAGAAGATTCTGCGCAAGGCGCGCAAGGGGACTAGCGTCATATTCATCCCGGGCAATCACGACGAATTCGGACGACACTTCCTGAAACTGTCGTTCGGAGGCATCGAGGTGCGGGAAGAGGTCGTGCATGTAACCGCGGATGGCCGTCGCCTGCTCGTGCTGCACGGCGACCTTTTCGACGGGGTTGTCCAGTGCGCGCGGTGGCTCGCGCTACTCGGCGACGAACTGCACAACTTCGTCTTGCATCTCAACCGATGGCTGAACGCCATTCGTGCGCGCCTTGGCTTTCCCTATTGGTCGCTCGCCCAGTATCTCAAGCACAGGGTAAAGAACGCCGTCAGCTACATCACCGACTTCGAGCGCGCTGTTGCCCAGGAGGGTAGGCAGCGCGGCATGCACGGCGTGGTCTGCGGGCACATTCACAAGGCGGAGATCCGCGACATCGACGGCATTCTGTATTGCAACGATGGAGATTGGGTCGAAAGCCTCACCGCGCTCGTGGAGAGCGAGGCGGGCGAACTGCGCATCGTGAATTGGCGTGAAGTCGCCGCGCAAGCCGCCGAGATCGCGGCTCCTGCAACCGAGAGAGAGATTGCGTCCGCCTCGGCCCTTTGACGTCTGGGTGTCCGACGTAAGAGGCACCGGCGGCAGATTCGCGCCACGCACTTTCTGCCGCCATGCAAGGTAACTTGCGCCGCTCCGAGCGATATCGAAAGGTGCCGAAAACTGCGCCGGCTGTCGACAAGCCGGAAACGCTTGAAAGCCCGCACAAGGGCCAGCGCGGCGTGCGGCGTCTCTTCAATGCGTTTTTCTATTCGCTTTCGGGACTGCGCATCGCGTTCAATCACGAAAGCGCATTCCGGCAGGAAATCGCGATCGCAGTAGTTCTTATTCCGCTTGCGTGCTTCGTACCCGTCGGCGCCGCCGAGCGCGTTCTGCTGATCGGCTCCGTGCTGATCTTGCTGATTGTCGAGCTTCTCAACTCGAGCGTCGAGGCGGCGATCGATCGCATCGGATTCGACACCCACCGGCTTTCCAAGCGGGCCAAGGACCTCGGTAGTGCGGCGGTATTTCTGACCCTCACTCTTCTTGCGACGACTTGGTGCCTCATCGCCGGACCAACGCTCCTGGCCCTCCTGCGCGCTGCTGCATTGCCGTCATGAGTTAGCTCACCGAAACCGTCACACCGTTTCAGCGCGGGGGTTTGACAATGCTCGTCTTGCGCCCCCATGATCAAGCGCAAAAGGAAAACCGGGCGGACTTAAGCCATGACAGAGCGCACGTTCAATGTCCTGTTCCTGTGCACTCACAACTCGGCACGCAGCATCATGGCCGAGGTGATCATCGATTACGTTGGCCGCGGCAGGTTCAAGGGATATTCTGCCGGCAGCCACCCTGCCACGGCGCCGAACCCCTTCGCGCTGGAGACATTGCGGCGGCTGCATTTCCAAAGCAACGGGCTCTACAGCAAGAACTGGGAAGAGTTCGCGAAACCGGAAGCGCCAGTCATGGATTTCGTCTTCACTGTCTGCGCCAACGCGGCCGGTGAAGTCTGCCCCGTTTGGCTCGGCCAGCCGATCAGCGCGCATTGGGGCGTTGACGACCCTTCCCTGTTTCATGGAACCGACGAGGCGAAGCGTCGGGAATTTGCGCGGGTTGCCAGCGTGCTCAAGCGCCGCATCGAGCTGTTTGCCAGCTTGCCGCTGGAAAAACTCGATCGCTTGAAGCTCGAAAAGACGGTCAGGGACATCGGCAAGCAATGACACTGTCACGTCGGCTCGCCGCCGAAGCGCTGGGCACTGCGTTCCTGCTCGCCGTCGTGGTCGGCTCCGGCATCATGGGTGAGCGGCTTGCTGCGGGAAACATGGGCATCGCGTTACTCGCCAATAGCATTGCAACAGGGTGCGGACTGTGGGTCCTCATCACGATTTTCGGCCCCATCTCCGGTGCTCACTTTAATCCAGCGGTTACTTTGGCGCTCGCGACCGCTGGAGAGTTCGACTGGCGCGACGTGGTGCCTTATGCATTGACCCAGGTCCTGGCTGCTTTCGGTGGCGTCGCCGCAGCGCACCTGATGTTTGAGCTGCCGCTTTTCTCCGCATCGGAACACGCGCGCGCGGGGCCGGGCCAATGGTTCAGTGAAGGCGTTGCGACGACGGGACTATTGCTGACGATTTTGCTCGGCGCTCGCGTGCAGCCGAAGTGGGTTGGGGCGCTGGTCGCGGTCTACATCACCGGCGCGTACTGGTTCACCGCCTCGACGTCGCTTGCCAATCCTGCGGTAACCTTGGCGCGCGCCGCGACTAATACCTTCGCGGGTATTCGTCCGGTCGATACACCTGCTTTCATTTCGGCGCAACTCATCGCGGCGCTGCTGGCAACGCTCGTTGCACGTTGGTTCTACCGGACCCCGGAGCGCCCCGATACCGAGTAGATCGCGAACTCCCGAGCGCGTTTCTACCTCGGTGCCTGGTACGCTGGATTTTCTTCGCCGTCATCGCGCGGGACTGTTATATTTGCCGCGTCCGATCAAGGAGCTCGCGCATGCGCAATGAAGCTGTTCATACCGGCAGTGCCCCGGCAGCAATCGGTCCGTACTCGCAGGCGATTCGCGCCGGAGACACGGTTTATCTCTCGGGCCAGCTCGGCCTGGATCCCGCGACGGGCAATCTTCGCGAAGGGATCGAGGCGCAAACGCGGCAGGTGCTCGACAATCTGCAGGCCGTGGCGGCGGCGGCGGGCGGTTCGCTCGACGACATCGTCAAGCTGACGCTGCTACTGGCCGACCTCGGCGACTTCGCCAAGGTCAACGAGATCATGGCGGCTCGCTTCAAGCAGCCATATCCCGCGCGCGCGACGTATCAGGTAGCGGCGCTGCCCAAAGCGGGCCGGATCGAGGTCGAGGCGGTGCTCGTGCTCCAATCGACATAGCGCGCAAGGCGTGGCGAGAAAAAGATCGCTGCCCTCAAGGAGCCCAAGCTGGGCAAGAAGAAGTCGAAGGCGGAGGAGCCCAAGTCAGGGAACACGCTCGCCGACAAGCTGCAGCGCATCGGCGTGAGCCGGGAGCAGGATCTCGTGCTGCATCTGCCGCTGCGCTACGAAGATCGGACCCATCTTTGCCCCTTAGGCGCCGTGAAGGCGGGCGAGCCGTGGCAGGTCGAAGGCACCGTCGTCCAATGCGACATTCAATATCGCGGCCGGCGGCAGCTCGTGTGCCTGATCGAGGAGGGCGAGGCGCAACTGGTGCTGCGTTTTTTTCACTTCTATCCCAGTCAGCACAAGGCGCTCGCTCCGGGCAAGCGGGTACGCGCTTTCGGCGACGTTCGCGAGGGCACTTTCGGTCTGGAAATGATTCATCCGGGATTTCAGATCGTCGACGTCGGCACTCCGCTGCCAGACCGCTTGACGCCGGTCTATCCGACTACCGCGGGCCTGGCGCAGGACGCTTTGCGCAAGCTGGTGCGCCGCGCGCTCGTGCGCGATCCGGCATATCTCGGCGAAACGCTTCCGCCGTGGACGCGCGAGCCGCGGCGGCTGTGGGGGTTCGCGCAAGCGATCGCATACCTGCACGATCCGCCGACCGACGCGTCGCAGCAGGCATTGGACGAGCGCGTGCATCCGGCGTGGACGCGGCTCAAGTTCGATGAGCTGCTCGCTCAACAACTCTCACTCAAGATGCATCGCCGCGCGCGTTCCAAGCGCAAGGCGCCGCGGTTACCCGGCGACGCTACGCTGACCAACGCATTGCGCGAGCGGCTGCCTTTCGCGCTCACGCGCGCACAGCAGCGCGTCAGCGCCGAAATTCGGCGCGATCTGGCGCGTGGCGAGCCGATGCAGCGCCTGCTGCAAGGCGATGTCGGGAGCGGCAAGACGGTCGTCGCCGCGCTCGCGGCGCTGCAGGCCATCGAGTCCGGCTTCCAGGTCGCCTTCATGGCGCCCACCGAGATCCTCGCCGAGCAGCACTACCGCAAGCTTGCCGCATGGCTCGACGCTTTGCCGGTGAGCATTGCGTGGCTTTCCGGCGGCCTGCCGGCGAAGGAACGCAAGAAGGCGCTGGCCGCGATTACCAGCGGCGAAGCGCAGCTCGCAGTCGGCACCCATGCTCTTTTTCAGGACGTGGTTACGCTGCCGCGCCTGGGGCTCGCCATCGTCGACGAGCAACATCGCTTCGGCGTTGTGCAACGTCTTGCCTTGCGCCAGAAGGGCATCGGCGACGCGCATCAGCTGATGATGAGCGCCACTCCGATCCCGCGTACGCTGGCGATGAGCTTCTACGCCGACCTCGACGTTTCGGTGGTCGACGAGATGCCGCCAGGGCGCACGCCGGTCACGACCAAGCTGGTGAGCCAGCGCCGGCGCGGCGAAATCGTTGAGCGCGTACGAAAGGTCTGCGCCGAGCGCCGACAGGTGTATTGGGTGTGTCCCCTGATCGAGGAATCGGAGAAGCTGGAGCTGCAGACCGCGGTGGCGCTGCATGCCGAGCTGACCACTACGCTCACCGAACTGACGGTGGGACTGTTGCACGGACGAATGAAGCCGGACGAAAAAGCGGCAGCCATGGCCGCCTTCGTGCGCGGCGAAGTGGACGTGCTCGTAGCGACGACAGTGATCGAAGTCGGCGTCGACGTCCCCAACGCGTCGATGATGGTGATCGAGCACGCGGAACGCTTCGGCCTTGCGCAATTGCACCAGTTGCGCGGCCGCGTCGGGCGCGGCGCCGACGAGAGCGTGTGCGTATTGCTGTTCGAGGAGCCGATGTCGGAGATGGCCAAGGCGCGGCTCAAGGTGATCTACGAGAACAGCGATGGATTCGAGATCGCGCGGCAGGATTTGCTGATTCGCGGTCCGGGCGAATTCCTCGGCGCACGCCAATCGGGAGTGCCGCTCTTGCGCTTCGCCGATCTCGAGCGCGACGTGAAGCTGATCGAACAGGCGCGCGCTGCCGCCGACGAGCTGCTGCGCCGGGAACCGGGTGCGGCGCAGGCGCATCTGGAGCGCTGGCTCGGCGGCAAGCAGGAATTCATCAAGGCTTGAGCGCCGCCACCTACGTTGGAGCGTTGGATTTGCAGGCCAAGCCCGGCCCTTGATCCCTTGGATCGTCATCCCCGCCTTCGCGGGGATGACGTAAGTCTTGCATACTCCTAGAACATCCGAACGGCAGGATTCTTGGTATTGCGCTAAAATATCAGAGACTTGTAATACCAATTAAGCCGGACTTATGCCCCTTTACGCCCTTGGCCTCAATCACGCGACTGCGCCGGTCAAGGTGCGGGAGCGGATCGCGTTCCAGATGGAAGCGCTGGGACCGGCCTTGCGCGACTTGATCGGCTGCCCGACGGTCAAGGAAGCGGCGATACTTTCCACCTGCAATCGCACCGAGGTGTACTTTCATGGCGCCGATGCCGAACCGGTCATGCGCTGGCTGGAGGATTTTCACGGCGTAAGCTTAGCGACCTTGTCGCCGTACCTCTACACCTTGGCGCAGGACAAGGCGGTCCCGCACGCGTTTCGTGTCGCCAGCGGCCTCGATTCGATGGTGCTCGGCGAGCCTCAGATTCTCGGTCAGATGAAGCAGGCGGTGAAGACCGCCGAGGCCGCGGGCTCGCTCGGGCTGGTGTTGAACCGCCTTTTTCAGCGCACGTTCGCGGTGGCCAAGGACGTCCGCACCAACACCGATATCGGCAGCGCATCGATTTCCATGGCCGCCGCCGCGGTGCGCCTGGCAGAGCGGATTTTTCCGTCGATCGCCGAACAGCGCGTGCTGCTGATCGGTGCCGGCGACATGATCGACCTTGCCGCGACGCATTTTGCCGCAAGAACGCCGAAATCCATCACCGTCGCCAATCGCACCCTGGAGCGCGGCGCGCGGCTCGCAGCGCGTTTTTCGGCCGATGCGATCGCTCTCACCGAGCTGCCGGAGCGCCTTGCGCAGTTCGACATCATCGTCACCTCCACCGCAAGCTCGCTGCCCATCCTCGGCAAGGGCATGCTCGAGCGGGCGATCAAGGCCCGGCGGCACGCGCCGATGTTCATCGTCGATCTGGCGGTGCCCCGCGACGTCGAACCTGAAGCTGCCGAGCTCGACGACGTGTTCCTGTATACCATCGACGACCTGTCCAACATCATCAAGGATAATCTGCAAATCCGGGTCGAGGCAGTGCGCGAGGCCGAAGCCATGATCGCCGATCAGGCCGCGAGTTTTCTGCGCTGGCTCGAAGGTCGTACTGTGGTGCCGACGATTACTGCGCTGCAGGGACATCATGACCAACTTCGCGTCGCCGAGCTCGACCGTGCGCGCCGTTTGCTCGCGGGCGGGGCGCCGCCGGAGCAGGTGCTCGACCAACTCGCGCGCGGGCTCACCAACAAGTTTCTGCATGCGCCGACCCAGGCGCTCAATCGCGCCGGGGAGGCCGAGCGCGCCGAGCTGCTTGCGCTCCTGCACCACATCTACCAGCTGCCGGACGAGCCTTAGCTGACGCATCCGTCCAGGAGCGGCCCGCAAGGCGGGTCGCTCTTGGCAACGGATGCGTCATCCCCGCGGAAGCGGGGATCCAGTGTCTTTGTAAGCGTAGCGATAGCGTGACGAACGCCACTGGGTTCCCGGTTGCGCGGGAACGACGAACAGATGCGTCATTCCCGCTGTGTTGGTAAGTGAGCGGGGATCCGGTTTTTTGAAGTGTTGCGATAGAGCGATGAACGCCGCTGGGTTCCCACTTTCGCGGGAACGACGAGCTATATGAAACCTTCTCTCTCCATCAAACTCGCACAGCTCGCGACCCGGCTCGAGGAGCTCAACGGACTGCTCGGGGCCGAGGACGCGACGCGTGACCTCGATCGCTACCGCGCACTGACCCGCGAGCACGCCGAAATCACGCCGGTTGTCGCGCTCTACCACGAGTGGGAGCAGGGTGAACGCGATCTTGCCGCGGCGCAGGAAATGCTCGCGGATCCGCAGATGAAATCGTTCGCCGACGACGAGGCCAAGGCGGCGAAAGCGAGAATGGACGCGCTGGAACAACAGTTGCAGCGTGCACTGCTGCCAAGCGATCCCAACGACGAGCGCAACGTATTCCTTGAAATACGCGCCGGGACCGGGGGCGACGAGTCAGCACTGTTCGCGGGCGATCTGTTTCGCATGTATGCGCGCTTCGCCGAACGCAACAAATGGCAGCTCGAATTGATTTCGGAGAGCCCCGGTGACATGGGCGGCTACAAGGAAGTCATCGCCCGCATCATTGGCCAGGGTACCTATTCCAAGCTCAAATTCGAGTCGGGCGGGCATCGTGTGCAGCGCGTGCCCGAGACGGAATCGCAAGGACGCATTCATACTTCCGCGTGCACGGTGGCAGTGCTCGCCGAAGCCGACCCGATCGCCGACATCACGATCAATCCGGCGGACCTTCGCATCGACACTTTTCGTGCGTCCGGCGCCGGCGGCCAGCACGTCAACAAGACCGACTCCGCGGTGCGCATCACGCATCTGCCGACCGGCCTGGTCGTCGAATGCCAGGACGACCGCTCGCAACATCGCAACAGGGCGCAGGCGATGGCGGTGCTGGCGTCGCGACTGCTCGACCGCGAGCACCAGCAACGCCATCAGGCGGAAGCGGCGACGCGCAAGAGCCTGATCGGCAGCGGCGATCGCAGCGAGCGCATCCGCACCTATAACTTCCCGCAGGGACGCGTGACCGATCACCGCATCAATCTCACGCTGTACAAGATCGACGCCATCATGGATGGCGACCTGTTCGAGCTGACACAGGCGCTCTCGCAGGAATACCAGGCCGAGCTGTTGGCCGAGCTGGGCGAGAGCGCATAAGAGCCATGGCGCGTTCCTCTAACCGCATTCTGTTGCACACGCCGCGTTTGACGATGCGCGAATTCACGGCAGCGGATTTCGACGACATGCTGCGCCTGGACAGCGACCCGCGGGTGCTCAAGTACATCAATGGCGGCAAGCCGATGGCGCGCGCCGAAGTCGAGGCCGCCGTGCAGCGCGTGACCGGCTATTACGGGCTTTACCCGGGACTCGGCGTGTGGCGCGCATCAAGGCGCGACAACGGCGGATTCGTCGGCTGGTATTGCCTGAAATATTGCCCGCCGACGACCGACGTCGAAGTCGGCTATCGTCTGTTGTTCGAGGCGTGGGGCAAGGGATTCGCGACCGAAGGCGCGCGGGCGCTCGTCGACTACGGATTCAGAAAACTCGGCGTGACGCGGATCATCGGCGTCACTCATCCCGGCAACAAAGCCTCGCAGCACGTGCTGCAAAAGTCGGGGCTGCGCGACGCGGGTTGGGGGCGCTACTACAACCGGCGCTTACGGCTGTTCATCGCGGACTCGTCGCAGCATTGACGCGACATACCGTACGAGCGTTCAGTGAAACGCTGAATTCGCCCGCGGCAGGCGTTAGTTCTTGCTCGCGCGTTACGAACTGCTCAGCGCGACTTGACCGGTGCTGATGCCGTGACGGTCGGCGCCGCCGCCAACTTTGCCGCGTCCGCGGTCGTGACCGGCGACGATTCCACCGCCAGTCCGCTGCTTTCCCATTCCGGAAAGCCGCCGCGGAACCAGTAGACTGTCGTAAAGCCTTTGGACAGCGCGACCTTTGCGGCCTTGTACGACTTCCAGCATTCCGCGCCGTTGCAGTGGAAGATCACCGGCTTGGTTTTATCGAGTTTTTCCGGCCCCGCCCAATCGTCCAGCGCGGGATCGAACGCGACGTCCTTGAGGCTCTTCTCACCGTATGGAATCGACTGCGCGCCGCGGATATGTTTTTCGTGATATTCCTTGGCGAGGCGCACGTCGATGATCGGCACGCCTTTTTGCTGCAAACCGACGGCCTCGCTCGCGGTCACCATCGTTGCGCCGGGAAGCTGCGACGGCGTCCAATTGCCGAGTGCGGCGACATATTTGTAGTTGGCGAGCTCTGAGTGGTACGAAACCTTGCCGATTCCCGAAAGCGTCCCACCGGGACTCATCAGCCAGCTCTCGAGCTTGCTGCGCGTAGCTTCGGGCAGCGAGTTTTTCACGACCACCGACATTCCGCCGGGGACCGCGCGCGATGAAAGCAGGACCAAGGATTTCGAGCTGTTTTGCTTGACCCAGTTTTCGTAGTCGACTTTTTTCGCAACCGTCGCATCGACCAGCCCGGCATCGATCGCGAACAAGCCCGCGCCCGAGCTCGTCCTGTAGAAAACCTGCTGGAACATCTTGAGGGACTGGCCGGACTCGTTCAGCATGCCTCGCGCCATGTAGGCTGCCACCGAATCCTGCTGCGTAAGGTAGATTTTGCCGCCGCTCAAGTCCGCGGGGGCCTTGGCGCCCGGACGCGCCACCAGCTGATACAGCTCGTCGCGGTCGGTGGATCCGATCAGCGTGTAACCGTGCGCGAGCGCCGACGCGGCGACGTGCGCGGGAGCGATGTAGACATCGTATTCACCGGTGCGCGTCGTGCGCATCACATCGCCCAGGTCCTGCGACTTGACCGCATGCACGGGTTGCCCCGAGACCTTCGACAGCATCTGCTGCATGTCGAGCACACTGATGACCATGGATTCACGGTCGGATGGATCGACGGCGACCATGACCTTGAGGTCGGCTATCGCGGATCCAGCGAAAAAGAGAAGGGTCCAAAGACCCGATGCAATCACACGTCTCATAATGCCCCCATCGCGGTGAGTCGGATGCTGTTCTGAACAGCGCCAGCGACAACCGATCAGGCAACGCAGGCGCTGCCAAACCGCGAACACCTCTGGCAGTCTCTTCTTAAACCCCAGGCTTGGCAAGCGCATTTGAATCGCCCGCCGGGTCGAAAACAGAAACTTGTGCGCTACAGTGATCCGTAGTCAGCGTATGCTGAACAGCCGCCAGCGGCATCGTTGCGAATGCGGGAGAGCGGGAACCGGAGGCGCAATAACTGTCTCAACGCGCGCGGTCGGCGGCTTGCGGCGCCTCGCCTACGGCTGCTGGCCGTAATTCTTGGTCAGGTACTCGGCAATTTCCTTGGCGTCGGCATCGCTGATCGGCGCGCCGAATGCCTTGATCATCTTCGTGACCTCGGCCTCCCAAACCTGGCGGGTCATAAAGGGCGAGTTGGTCGTGATGTAATCGAGGCTGTGGCAGGACCCGCAATTGGCCTCGATCTTGTCGCGGCCGGGACCCTGCTTCAATACGACGCGCTGCTCCGCGGCAATGACCGTGGTCGCCACCAGCGCAAGCGCGATGATGATGGTCGCAATCTTCATCGGTGGCTCCTCAGGCGACGTTCAGCGCGATGCGCTGCACGACATTGTGATGATAACCGGCCGGGTTGAGGATGAGCTCGAAGGTCTGCGTCGCGCCGGCGCGATTGCTTGCGCGCGCCATCACCGTGAGCGGACCGCGCTGCGCGGGCGTAACCGCGTAGGTCCACTGGCGAAACGAGAAGCGCCCGTAGTCCTGACCGAGCGTAGCGGAGCGCCAGCTCTGGCCACCATCCTGCGAAACCTCGACCCGCGCTATGCCGTAGCCGCCGTCCCAGGCGAGGCCCTTGACTTCGAACGGCTGCCCGGCGGCAACCTGCTGGCCGTTGGCGACGTTGGTCATGATCGAATTGACGACCATTTCGGTGATCGGCGTATTGACGTCGGTCTCCTGAGAGATGAAGCGATCGACCAGCGGAAACTTTCCGCGCGGAATGCGATACGCGGACTTTACCCAGAAGCCGTCGAAGGGCTTGGTCACCGCGTTGATCGAAGTCAATTGCTTCATCCAGTAGGTCGCGGTCCATCCAGGCACGACGATACGCGCCGGAAAGCCGTTCCAATGCGGCAGCGCTTGTCCGTTCATCTGCCAGGCAATCAGCGTGTTTTCGTCCATCGCTTTCCACACCGGAATCGACTTTACGAAGTCGGGCGTCGCGGGGAAAACGCCGGCGTCGGCACCGTCGAAGACGATTTCGAGCGCATCCTTCCTCAAGCCGGCCTTGGTCAGGACGTCCTTCAGCCGCGCACCCTTCCAGCGCGCGTTGCCCATCGCGCCGGGGCCCCATTCGACGCCAGGCACATGCGGCTGGAACATCCCGCGACGGTTGCCCGAACATTGGCATACCGCAGCAATCTCTACCTGCTCGTAGTCGTTCCTGAGGTTGTCGAGCGTGAGCTCCAGCGGCTTTTCCACCGCTTCGCCGCCGACTTTGACCTTCCAGCCCGCGGCCGCGACCTCGGGAATGTTCGCGAGGTGATAGCGCACGAAGAATGCGTCGTTGCGCGTGAACACGTCGTTGAAGTAGGAGACGGGTGTTTCGAAATTCGGCGGGCGCCAGCTCTTCTTGATCAGTGGCACCTTGCCGGGCAACGCTTCGAGCAGCGATGCGCTGAGCGTTCCCTCCGGCAGCTCGGCAGGACCCAGCACCGCGTCGGCGCCGTGCGCGTGGCCGGCGAGCCAGCTTCCTCCGGTCGCGAGCACCAGCCCGCCGGTCGTTTTCAGAAAATCACGGCGAGACTTCATTCACTCCTCCCCAGGCACGAAATCGATACCGTATTGTTTTTTGCTTGTTGACTGGATGCGATTGACCAACGATTATGAGCCGCCGGCTCTCCTGTCGCAAGCTTCATGACCTCACCACCGAAGAGTTCACCGACGATCGTATCGCGCGCGCTTGCGATGAGCGGCCTCATTCCCTTCGAGGCGAAGGTTCTGCTGGGACATGTGCTGCATCGCGATCGCGCCTGGCTTGCCGCGCATGGCGACCAGCCGATGACGGCGCGCGAGGCGAAGGCATTCGACGCGCTGGCTAGACGACGGCGCGACGGCGAGCCGGTCGCATATCTCACCGGCAGGCGCGAGTTCTACGGCCTCGATCTCGAAGTCACGCCCGACGTTTTGATCCCCCGGCCGGAGACCGAGCTTCTGGTCGAGCTCGCGTTGGTCCGCATCGACGCCAACGAGCACACCGAGGTTCTCGATCTGGGCAGCGGGTCCGGCGCGATCGCGATCGCGATCGCAAGCGAGCGGCCGAAGGCGGCGGTTCTCGGCGTGGACGTTTCGGCGGCTGCGGTCGCGCTCGCTCGCCGCAACGCATCCCGTTTGACTGTCGGCAACGTGGCGTTCCTCGAATCCGATTGGTTCAGCGCCGTGCCAAAAAAACGCTATGACGCGATCATTGCCAATCCGCCTTACGTGGCGGCCGGCGACGAGCACTTACGTGAAGGCGATCTGCGGTTCGAACCGCCGGCCGCACTCGCCGCCGGTGCAGACGGCTTGAACGCGATTCGCGTCATCATCGAGGGCGCCGCCGCCTATTTGTCGCCGGGAGCGTGGCTCCTGATCGAGCACGGCTATGATCAAGCGGATGCGGTGCTGGCGATGTTGCGCGACGCGCGCTTCGGTGACGTGCAATCGCGACGGGATCTCGCGGGTATCCCGCGTACCGCGCTGGGACGGATTTAGCGCCCGATTCAGCCTCCACGATTTTCGTGCAAGGACGTGATGTTGCGTGTCGGCGTCGCACGCAAATCCAATCCGCTAGGAAACGATCGGGACCGGAACGGGTACGCCGTACTTTTGCGCCCACACCTCGAGCGCTGGCATGATCGTCGGATACAGCGCCACGCCGTGCGCGGTCTGCTCGCGAAAACGCTGCAGTCCGCGTTCGCCGGGAAGTCGCACGCGATCGACGCCGGGCCGTGGTTTGCTGTTGTGAGCCGCGTCGGCGAGAGCATCCATCTGGCGCTTGAACGCGGCGAGGCCGCCGAACGCTTCCGGATTGAGCACCTGCACGAAAACCGTTCCGCCCCAACCCGCCGGCGGATCGGCTCGGCCGTGCCCCGCAAGGCCGGCGGTCAGTGCTTCGATCAGGATAGCGAGAGCGAAACCCTTGTGCCCCGCGTCCAGGCCTCCGAGCGGCAACAGCGCGCCCTTGGACTCGCCATGAAGAACATTCGGATCCGCAGTCGCGTTGCCCTGCGCATCGATCAGCCAGGGTCCGGGCAGCGACTTGCCGGCGATCCTCTGCTGCTGCGCGTAGCCCATGCTGGTAATCGAAGTCGAGACGTCGATCATGATCGGATCGCCCGAGGTCGGCAGCCCGGCGGCAATGGGGTTCGGCGTAATGAACGGCGTGATACCGCCATGAGGCACGACTGCTGCCACCATCGGATCCGAGCTTTCGATGATGACGATCAGTCCCTGCTCGGTCGCACGCCGCAAATACGCGGCGAGACACGCGATGTGGTGCGAGCGGCGAATCACGACGGTGCCGGTGCCGCACGCGCGCGCCATCGCCGCCGCGCGATCGAGCGCACGCAGCGTCAGCCATGGACCGGGAAGGCGCTCGCCGTCCCAGGTTTCCGCGGCCGCGTGCCGACTTCGCACTTGCGGCTCGCCGTCCTTGGCCATACGTCCATCCGCGAGCTCTTCCAGATACGGGGAGAGAAGCGCCAGGCCATGTGTGGTGTGCCCGAGGAGATCGGCGTCCAGCAGTACTTCGGCCACGTCCCGGGCGATGTCGGTACGCACTCCCGCGTGCGTGGTCAATTCGAATGCGAAAGTGCGCAGAGTGTCCACGCGGTAACGCGTCGGCTTGTCGGCTGAAGGCGGCATGTGGCGGGGAAGGTTGACGCCAACGGGGCAATCGACGATTCTAACTCACCCCTGCAACCCTATTCCCGCTCGTGACTCCAGCAACGTTGACGGTCAGCATCGTCACGTACCGCCCGGACCTCGCGCTTCTCGAACGCGCGCTGCGCACCCTCGCGGTGTCGCTCGTCGCGGCGCGGGAGCAGGGGCTCATGCGAGCGGCGAATGTAGTGCTGATCGACAACACCGGCACGCGCGCGAGCGCCGCGGCAGTGATCAAGGTAGCGCGGGACGTCTTCCGCGATGCCGACGTCACCATGAATTATCTCCACGGCCACGCCAATATCGGCTACGGCGCAGCCCACAATCTGGTCATGCATGGCGGCAACACGAACTATCACCTTGTCCTCAACCCGGATGTCGAGCTCGCCGTGGACGCGTTGCCGTGCGCGTTCAAGTATCTAGACGAGCACGCGGACATCGGCGTGCTGGCGCCGGCGTCTCGCCGCGAGGACGGCACGCGGGAGTACGTCTGCAAGCGCTATCCAACAGTGTTCGATATTGCGCTGCGCGGGTTCGCGCCGCGCCCATTGAAGCTTCTGTTCCGCAAACGGCTCGATCGTTATGAAATGCGCGACCTGGTCGATCGCGTCGCGATCGATGAGATGATCTCGCCCATTCCGATCATGAGCGGCTCGTTCATGTTCGTGCGCCGCAAGGCGATCGAAGCGACCGGCGGCTTCGATCCGGGCTTCTTCCTTTATTTCGAGGACTTCGACTGGAGCATGCGCCTCAACCGCGTGACCCGAAGCGCGTATGTTCCCAGAGTGAAAATCGTCCATCACGGCGGCGGCGCAGCGAAAAAGGGGCCGCGCCACGTCGGATATTTCGTACGCAGCGCGGCACGCTTCTTCAACAAGCACGGCTGGAAGTGGCTGTGACCCCACAGATTCGTGGCAAAGTGCTCGTCACCGGCGCGCACGGATTCATCGGCCGCACGCTGTGCAAGCATTTGTCGGCGATGGGTGTCGCGTACGTCACGGCCGTGCGCACGCCGGGAGCTGACGGCCAGGACGCCGACGCGGCTGTCGTCGGCGATCTTGCCGCAGCTGATTGGGACGAGGCATTGGCCGGCGTGGACTCGATCGTCCATCTCGCCGGTCGCGCTCACGTGCTTCATCCGCGCGACGCGAGCGATCCAACGCCCTACGTGGTCGCGAACGTGCACGTCACGCGGCGGCTGTGCGACGCCGCAGTGCGCGCGAAAGTGCGCCGGATCGTGCTGGCGAGCAGCGTCAAGGTCTACGGCGAGTCGACGCGCAAGGGACGACCTTTCCGTGCCGGCGATCCTGCCTCGCCTCGCGATGCTTACGCGCACAGCAAGGCCGAAGCCGAGCGCGTGTTGTGGCAGGCCTGTGCGGGAAGCGCGCTCGAGGGTGTCGTGCTGCGCTTGCCGCTCACCTACGGACCGGGGGTCAAGGGCAATTTTCTGATGCTGATCGAAGCGATTGCCGCAGGGCGGAAGCTGCCGCTCGCCGGCATCCGCAATCGTCGCAGCCTGCTCAACGTCGACAACGCGGTCAGCGCGATCGCCGCGGCGTTGACCGTTTCGGCGCTGGCGGGTCAGACCTTGCCGATCGCCGACAAGGAAAGCGTGTCGACCTCCGAATTGGCGAAGCGACTCGGCAATGCGCTTGGCGTTCCGACGCGGTTGTTTCATCTGCCGGCCCCTTTGTTGCGTGTCGCTGCCGCGCTCGCGGGTAGGCGCACAGTCGTCGCACGTTTGCTCGGATCGCTGGAGGTCGATTCGCTGCGATTTTGCGAGCTCGCGGGCTGGTCGCAGCCGTGCACGCTGGACGAGGGCCTCGCGGCGACTGCAGCGTGGTGGCGGCTAAGGCACGCGCTGTAGTGGCGCCGGTTGCTCGACTGCGGCTTACCCGCGACAATCCGAAGTGCGATAGGAGGTGACTACACTGTGAAGCGCATGGTCGACATGAGCGCAAGCTTCAGCGGTTCCATTCCCGAGTACTATGACAGTTGCTTGGGCCCCGCATGGTTCGACGCTTTTGCGGCGGACTTGGCACAACGCCTTCCTGCCAAACCGCCGGGCGACGTTCTCGAGATCGCCTGCGGCACCGGTCTGGTGACCCGGCGGCTGCGCGAGCGACTCGACCCTACTGTTCGGCTGGTCGCCACTGACCTCAGCAAAGCGATGCTGGATTACGCACGCGGCAAACCAAGTGTCTCCAAGGACGTCGAGTGGCGCGAGGCTGACGCGGTCAATCTGCCTTTCGGTGACGGTCAATTCGGGGCCGTAGTCTGTGCGTTCGGCGTCATGTTTGTGCCCGACAAGAAGGCAGCGTTCAGGGAGGCTCACCGCGTGCTCAAGGAAGGCGGGATTCTCTTGTTCAACGTCTGGGACCGCATCGAAGAGAACCCACATGCCGCGGCGTCCGCGGAAGTCGTCGAGGGCCTCTTCCCAGGTGACGAGGAAATGCGATTCAGAATTCCCTACGAGATGCACGACCCTGCGTTGCTGCAGCAGCTTCTCGCGGAGGCGCATTTTGTAGAGGTGCAGATCGAGAAGAAGCGACTCCAGCTTGACCGCGTCACGGCACGAACCGTGGCCATCGGTCAGATCCGTGGCACTCCGAGATCGCTCCTTATCGAAAAGCGCGGCGTTTCGCTGGACGATGTGGTGGAGAAGCTAACCGCCGCGCTGGCGAAGATCGGTGGAGCGGGCCCCTACCGCGGTCCCGCCCAAGCGGTCGTAGTCGAGGCTCGCCGCAGATCACAACGTTGACTGTCCGCTCTGGGCAAGCCCTTGATGCTTAGCAATGGTGCGTCGTCTTGGTCCGAAATTCCAAGCACGCTCGGCCAGATTCGGAGTACGCCATACACTGCGTGCATGACCCGGATTTTCGTCGGATTGCGAGTTGCCACCTGCCTGCTTTGGCTCACCGCTGCCGCCGCTACTGCGGCGCCAGTCGAGCTCGACCCGGATCCTCGCGCACTGGTGCAGGCGATGCAAGGTCACCGCATCGTGCTGCTTGGCGAGGTGCACGACAATGCGGTACAGCACACGCTCCGCGCCGCGGCCTTGCGCCAATGGGTCCTGCAAGGAGCTCGTCCGGCCTTCGCGTTCGAGCAGTTCGACCGGGGACGCCAGCCTGACATCGAACGCGCCCGGCGCGAGCGTCCAGCGGACGCCGATTACCTTATCGCGCAAGCCAAGGGCAGTGGCGACTGGCGCTGGGAATCCTACCGTCCGTTCGTGGCTCTCGCGCTCGAATATGATCTGCCGATCGTCGCTGCGAATCTGTCGCGCGGCGAGGCGATGCAGGTGGCGAAAAACGGCTGGCCGGCGGTGTTCGATGCGGCGACACGCAGTGCACTCAGGCTCGACGCGCTACCCAACGATTTCCGGCGCAAGCACGAGGACGCCATCGCGATTGGCCATTGCAACCAACTCCCGGCCGACGCCCTGCCGGCCCTGGCGCGCGCGCAGATGGCGCGCGACATCGTCATGGCTCAGTCGATCCGTCCTTACGCCGACCGAGGCGTCGTCCTCCTGGCCGGTAACGGTCATGTGCGCCGCGACGTTGGGGTTCCGTTCTGGTTGCCTGCTGATGCGGCGCACGGCACGATTAGCATCGGCGCGCTCGAGCGTGACGACACTTCGGTGCCCGAGTCCGCGACCGATTTCGATGCCTACGTGATCACCGAACGCGCCGAGCGACCCGACCCCTGCAAGGAACTGGCGAAGCGCCTCCAACCTGTCACCGCGCCCTGATACGCCTCTCCACTTCCACTCCTCGCATTCCGCCCAAATCCAATCGCAAGGCCAGAATCCGCGGTGCTCAGCGCATCTTGACGATCGAAAAAATGTGTCCGCTCATCCAGCATCCGGTGGGGTCGCGATCACCTGTCCGTCCTTGACCGGCAGCGTAGCGCCGGGTTTGAAGGACGTGCGCAACGTACCCTCCTTGTCTCCAAGGCGATAGGTTACGTCAACCCGATGGGAGCACGCCTGCGCAGGTACGCGGACAAGCTCTAGGCCGCCCACACAACAATTCTAACGCGGACCGCTCTTGGGCCGAACTCGGCATAATCGCCGACGCTAGCAGATCGACCCGCAGCGGCCCGTCTCTATTCTCGAGAGCAGACGTTCAGCGACCGAACCTGGCCACTACTGAACGGAGTTAGCACGTTCCCGGTTGGGCGGCGATCCGGCCTTAACGGCAATCATTGAATTACCTCGTCCGCGCGCAGTAGTAGCGGTGGTGGGACTGTGAGCCCAAGCGCCTTTGCGGTTCTAAGGTTGATGATCAGTTCGAATTTTGTCGGCTGCTCAACAGGCAGGTCCCCGGGCTTCGCGCCCTTCAAAATCTTGTCCACGTAGGTCGCCGCGCGGCGATAGAGATCGGGGTAGTTCGGGCCGTACGCAATCAAGCCACCGGCTTCGATAAACTCCATCGATCGATAGATCGCTGGAAGCCGATGCTTCGCCGCCAGAGCAGCGATTAGGTTTCGATTCGCTTGCAAGAGACCTTCTTGTCCGACGATAAGACCGTCAGCGCGCTGCTTGGTTGCCGAATCGAACGCGGGCTCAAAGTCCTCGGGTTTGCGAACATCGAGGAGTTGGGGCTCCACACCCAAAGATCGCGCAGCCGTCTCGATCTCTTTCCACTGTGGCGGGTTGGCAGGGCTACTCATGTTGTACAGAGCCGCTATTCGCGCGATGCCTGGCACCAGCTCTCGGAGCAGCCCGAGACGTTTCGCCTCTATGTGGACCGCTAGACTGCTCAGCCCCGTGACATTTCCGCCTGGACGCGCAAGGCTGGTTACAAGGCCGGTTTCAACAGGTTCACCCGCATTCGCCATGACCACTGGGATCGTTCGCGTGGCTCGTTTGGCCGCCAGCGAAGCTGGCGTTCCTCGTGTCACGATGAGATCGACCTTCAGGCGAACCAAATCGGCGGCGTAATCAGCAAAGCGCTCGCTGCGACCGTTGGCCGAGCGATATTCGATGATCAGGTTCTGGCCCTCGACATAGCCGAGCTCGCGCAATCCTTGTCGGAAGGCGGTGAGATTTGCGGCGTTCAGTTCCGTAGATATCGTCTCAAGCATGCCGATGCGCCAGACCTTGTCTTGCGGTTGCGCGAAGGAAGCGAGCGGCGCGGCGAGGATGCCACTCGCAACGCTGCCGATGAACGTTCGCCGATCCATCACCGAATCACCTCGCGGCGCGCAGCGACAGCGACTGCGGGACGGTGAGACCGAGCGCCTTGGCGGTCTTCATGTTGATCACTCGAGGGAAGCTGCGCTAAGCGATAGAAATCCGACGCGCCGGACTTTGCCTTGCTGTTGACCAAAAGGGCCGGCGGGGCGTGGCAAATGCGAGTGCGCCCGCTCTAAGCGTAACGGGAAGTTTTCGGCGATTATTCATTGCCTCGCCATCCTAGGCCATCATGCCCGCTTACGCCAAGGGCAACTGGCCCGCGTGTTCTTGACGGCGGGGGGTATCGATCCAATAATCGACTGCCGAATTGGAGGGCGCTGCCCAACGTCCGCTTTGGCCGATCGGCGAAGTTCACGATCGTCCGCGGTGGCGCAGCTCCTCAGCCACATTCAATAAAGGCGGTTTCGATTTGCAGAGCCGGTCGGTTCACGGTCAACGATTTTCGGGAGATTGTGATGGAAGTGAATGAAACAATGCAGCCAAACCGTCGCGGATCTCTCCAGGACGCCGGGGTTGCCTCGGCAAGTTTCGACTTGGGTGGTCCGTTCGCCGCACGCGGCACGCCGCGCGCGGCACGACTGAAATGATAATTGAGAATGTCGGCTTGATGAGCCCCGGAGACATGGGGCAAGCGCTAGCGATACAAATCGAAGCTAGGGGCTTGAATGTCTACAGCGCGCTGGACGACCGCAGCGACCGCACCCGTACGCTCGCGCGCAAGGTGGGATTGACCGACCTCGGTGCAATTGCTCGACTCGTCGCCAAATGCGATGTCGTGCTCTCGGTCATTAATCCGGGTGCCGCGCTCGATTTCGCACACGAAGTGGCGGATGCGCTGCGCGCGACCGGCAGCCACACGCTGATCGTCGACTGCAATGCGATCGCGCCGGACACTGTCCGTGAAATCGCGGGCGTGATCGAAGGAGCGGGCGGCCGTTTTCTAGACGCCGGCATCATCGGTCCGCCACCGCGTGGCGAGGCGAAAACCAAACTTTTCGTGTCGGGCCCCGGCGCCGCCGATCTCGAACAACTCGCCGGGCCTCAGCTCATCGTGCACGTGATCAGCGAGCGCGTCGCGGACGCGAGCGCGCTCAAGATGTGCTATGGCGCTCTCAACAAGGGCACGCAGGCGCTGTGGCTGCAGGTGCTGATAGCGGCTCAGTGCCTGGGCGTCGGTGGCATACTGGACCAGCAGTTGCGGCAGTCGCAGGCCGATCTTTATGAGTGGGCGTTGGGCCAGTTTCCGATCCTGCCGCCCAAGGCCTTTCGCTGGGCGCCGGAAATGCTCGAGATCTCCAAGACCCTCGCTGCTGCCGGCATGACGCCGCAAGTGTTTCAGGGCGCGGCAGACATCTACCGCTTCGTCGCCGGCACGGCGCTCGGGAAGGAGACGCCGGAGAATCGCGACAAGGCGCGGGAGGGCAAGGACGTCGTGCAATTGCTGGCCCAAGAGCGCAACCGATAATGCGATAAGAGTGGCCAACGCGCCCTCGACAGCCGCCCGGGCGCTCTATGAGGAGAGCTTGGCGATCTGGCGGGAACTGGGGGACCGGAAGGGCATCGCTCCCACGCTAGGCAACTTGGGGAATGTAGCTTGGGAGCAAGGCGATCTTGCCTCTGCCCAGGCGCTCTACGAGGAAAGTCTGGCGATCAAGCGGCAATTAGGCGACCGAGGCGGCATCGCCAACTCGATAGAAAACTTGGAGTACGTCCGTATTCATTCGGGTCGCATTAGCGCCGCTATAATCCAACCCTTTGCAACCGAGACTGCAATGACCAACCGCCAGGGCGGGCGCCGTGCCGACCAGCTGCGGCCGCTTTCGATCACGCGTCACTACGCACGACACGCGGAAGGCTCGGCGCTCATCGAGTGCGGCGAGACGCGCGTCGTGTGCACGGCCTCGGTCGAAGACGGCGTGCCGCCATTCCTCAAGGGCAAGGGCCGCGGTTGGCTCACCGCCGAATACGGAATGCTGCCGCGCGCGACCAACACCCGCATGCGTCGCGAAGCGGCCGAGGGCAAGCAAAGCGGCCGCACCCAGGAAATCCAGCGCCTCATCGGCCGCAGCCTGCGCGCGGTCGCGGATCTTTCGCAATGGGGTGAACGCACCATCCGTATCGATTGCGACGTGCTTCAGGCCGACGGCGGCACGCGCTGCGCGTCGATCACCGGCGCCTGCGTGGCGCTTTATGACGCGGTTGCGTGGTGCAAAGCGCAGGGTTTGCTCACCGCGGCGACGCCGGCGCTGCGAAATTTCGTCGCCGCGGTGTCGGTCGGCATCCTCGACGGTATTCCAATGCTCGATCTCGACTATAGCGAAGATTCCGCTTGCGACACCGACATGAACGTGGTCATGACCGGCGCAGGCGGGTTCGTCGAAATTCAGGGCACGGCGGAAGGCGCGACCTTTTCGCGATCGGAAATGGACACGCTGGTTGCCCTGGCCGAGGGCGGCATCGGTGAACTGATCGGCGCGCAAAAGAAGGCGCTGGGCGTGACATGAGGATGGCGCAAGGTTCGGTCACCGCGGCCGCGCCGGCGCCCGGACCATGATTCCGCGACTCGTCCTCGCCTCGGGCAATAGCGGCAAGCTGCGTGAATTTCGGCGTCTGTTGACACCTCTGGGAATCGAAGTGATCGCTCAAGCCGAGCTCGGCATCGCGGAAACCAGCGAACCTCATCAAACGTTCGTCGAGAATGCTCTTACCAAGGCGCGGCACGCCAGCCGCCTGGCGCACCTGCCCGCACTTGCCGATGATTCGGGCATATGCGTCGACGCGTTGGGCGGCGCGCCGGGCGTGCAGTCGGCGCGCTTCGCAGGAGAGCCTCCGTCCGACGCGCGCAACAACGCCATGCTGATCAAAAAGCTCGCGGGTATCGCTGATCGCCGCGCGCATTATTACTGCATGCTCGCGCTCATGCGCCATGGCGACGATCCGGAGCCGGTACTTGCCGAGGGCCGGTGGGATGGGACGATCATCGATCTGCCGCGCGGAGGTGGCGGGTTCGGTTACGACCCGCATTTTCTCGATGCAGAAACGGGTCTCACGGGGGCCGAGCTGCCGCTCGAAAAGAAGAACGAGCTTTCGCATCGCGGCAAGGCGATCCGGTCGCTGGTCGCGCGCCTGGAATCGATGCGATGAGCATTGTCCTCAAGCCCACGCTCGGCGCGCCGCGATTCGAGGCTCTGCCGCCGCTCGCCCTCTACATGCACATTCCCTGGTGCCTGAAGAAATGCCCCTATTGCGATTTCAATTCGCACGAGCGCCGCGGAGAAGTTCCCGAGGCGCGCTATGTCGCGGCACTGATGAGCGACCTCGAATTCGCGCTGCCGTCGATCTGGGGCCGCCGCATCGTCAGCGTATTCCTGGGCGGCGGCACGCCCAGCCTTTTTTCGCCGGAGGCGATCGATGCGATTCTTTCGGGCGTGCGCGCGCGCGTGCCGATTCTGCCCGATGCCGAGATCACGCTGGAAGCGAACCCTGGAACATTCGAGCGGGCGAAGTTCGCGGCGTTCAAGGCCGCGGGCATCAACCGGCTCTCGCTCGGCGTGCAGAGCTTCGACGCGCGGTTTCTCGGGGCGCTTGGACGCGTTCACGACGAGCACGAGGCCCGTGCGGCAGCGCTTGCCGCGCTCGAAATATTCGGCAACGTCAATCTGGATCTGATGTATGCGCTGCCGGGCCAGACGCTTGCCGACGCGCGCGCCGACGTCGCGACCGCGCTCACCTTCGCGCCGCCGCATCTCTCCTTTTATCACTTGACGATCGAGCCGAACACCCTGTTCCACCGTCATCCGCCGAAGCTCCCGGACGACGAGCTGTCCGCGGACATCGAGGACCTCCTCGATACCAATCTGGCTGCGTCCGGCTACGTCCACTACGAAACCTCGGCGCACGCCCGTCCTGGGTTCGAGTGCCGGCATAACGTGAACTATTGGCGCTTCGGCGATTATCTGGGCATCGGCGCCGGAGCGCATTCGAAGATCTCTTTTCCCAGCCGTGTGGTGCGGCAGGTCCGCTACAAGAAGCCCGAGCAGTACATGGAGCAGGCAGAGCGGGGCGCGCCCTTGCTCGAGGAGCACGAGGTAGCGCGCGCGGAAATCGGCTTCGAGTTCATGCTCAACGCGCTGCGGCTCGCCGACGGAGTACCGGTGGGATTGTTTCGCGAGCGAACCGGATTCCCGCTGACGCTGGTGGAAAAGGAGCTCGAGCAAGCCGAGACGCGCGGCCTGCTCGAGCGTGACCACATGACGCTGCGAGCCTCAGCTCTGGGCCGCCGCTTTCTCAACGATCTGCAGGCGCTGTTCCTGCCACGGGAGCGTGCGGAGCGTTCTCGTGTTGCCGCAAAGATCGTCGCATTCGATCGCGAGCAGCCGTGAGGCGGTCCGTCGTGATATGAAGCGCGCCAAACAACGAGGCCCGCTCAAACCGCGCAACCCAATCGCGCGCTCCCCGCTGCTCGGTAAGGGCGGCCCGCACGGCAAGTCGACCGCGGCGAAACGGCGACGCGCACGAGTCGAATTGCGTAAGCTCGCCCGCGATCCGGATTCCGAGTCCTGAGCCATGACCCTCTCGCGCCGCGATCTCGAGGAAGGCCGGATGCGCGCGATCTACATGGCCACGGTCGATCCCCATCGAGCGCTGTCAGATGAGGCGCTGGCCGCCTCTCTCGCGGCAACCCTCGCGAAAAAACCTGCCGGCAGCGGGTGGTGGGTGTTCGCATACGGATCGCTCTTGTGGAATCCGCTCTTTCCGTTTGCCGACGCGAAACCCGCGTTGCTCTCTGGCCTGCATCGCCAGTTCTGTCTCTGGTCGCTGGGCTCGCGCGGAACCATCAAAGTGCCTGGCCTGGTGCTCGGTCTCGACCGCGGAGGATCATGCCGCGGCGTAGCGTATCGGTTGCCGGCGCGCTGCGCCCGAGCGGAGCTCGCGCTGCTATGGCGACGCGAAATGGTCGTCGGCTCGTACAAGCCGCGCTGGCTTCAAGTGCAACTGCATCCCGGGCATTCGCTGACCGCGCTGGCCTTTGTCGTCGATCGTGCTCATCCGCAATATGCGGGCCGGCTGGCGGTGGCGAGGCAGGCGAGGGTTCTCGCGACCGCGCAGGGCGTGTTCGGATCGTCGGCGGATTACCTCGAGCGCGCGCGCGTCGCGCTGGTCACCCACGGCATCGTGGATCCTTACCTGGAAAAGCTTGCGGTGTCGGTCGCGCGCTTGCGCCGATCGCCCTCGGCACAGCCATTGGCCGAAATCGCGCTGGCCGACGCGCGCGAATAAATCTGCCCACAGCGCCCGCTTACAAAGCTACGTGACGCCCGCCGTCGACATTGATCGTCTCTCCGGTCACGTAGGTCGCCTCAGCGAGCAAAAAATGCACTGCCTTGGCGATATCCTCGGGCGTGCCCTCGCGCTTGAGCGGTGTGTGCGAGATGATGCGCTGGCGGGAAAGCTCGTCGAAGGTTTCGTCGTCCGGCCACAGGATCGGACCGGGCGCGATCGCGTTGACGCGGACCTCGGGCGCGAGCTCGCGCGCGAGCGAACGCGTCAAACCCACCAATCCGGCCTTGGCGACGCTGTAGACGACGTAATTCTTTAGCGGGCGCTCGGCGTGGATATCGGTGATGTTGACGATCGCTCCCTGCGATTTTTTCAGCGCCGGCGCTGCGGCCTGGGAAAGGAAAAGCGGAGCGCGCAAATTGGTTCCGATCAGGTCTTCCCACGCCGCGGCGGTAATCTCGCCCACGGGCGTCTGGAAAAACGACGAGGCGTTGTTGACCAGCGCGTCGAGACGGCCGAAGCTCTGCACCGTCTGCTCCACCATCGCCGGCAGCTTGGCGATGTCGAGTAAATCGGCCTGGATCAGCGCCACCGAGTCCTTGCGCTGATGATTGAGCTCGGCCTGCAAGAGCCGCGCTTCGCCTGCCGAGACGCGATAATGCAGCATCAGATTGGCCCCGGCCGAATGCAGACGCCGGCAGGTCGCGGCGCCGACACGCTTGGCTCCTCCGGTGATCAGCACGACTTTGCCCTGCACGCGGCGCTCCGGCTACACTTTCGACAACTATAAAGCGTAACACATCGATGGGACACACTCCATCAAGCGGCGATCGCGCGGACATGCCGATGCCGACGCATGAAGCGCTGGTGCACAGCGCTCGCGTCGTGGCGCACATCGAGCGAATGATCGCGACGTCCGGCGGATGGATTTCCTTCGCCGATTACATGGGCGCTGCGCTCTACGCGCCGGGACTCGGCTACTACGTCGCCGGCGCGCGCAAATTCGGTCTCGCCGGCGACTTCGTGACAGCCCCGGAGTTGACGGCACTGTTCGGCGAAGCGCTCGCGGTACCGATCGGGGCGGTGCTTGCGCAACTCCCCGGCCGCAGCTCGGTGATTGAGCTCGGCCCGGGTACGGGGCGGCTTGCCGCCGATGTCCTTTCGGCGCTGGCGGCACGCGACGCGCTGCCCGAACGGTATTGCCTGCTGGAGGTGAGTCCCGATCTGCGAGAACGCCAGCGCGAGCACCTGCGCGATCGCGTGCCCGATCTGTTGCCGCGCGTCGAGTGGATCGGCGTCCTTCCCGAGCATTGGCGCGGGGCGGTGCTGGCCAACGAAATGCTCGATGCGGTGCCACCGCATTTGATCGCGCGGCGGGATGGCGGGTGGTTCGAGCGCGGCGTGGAGATCGTTGCCGCCGGCGAATTTCGATTCGCCGATCGGCCGCTCGTGGAAGGTCCTCTTCGTGATGCGGCGAGGGCGCGCTTTCCCGGTGACGGCGACTACGCGAGCGAGATCAATCCGGCGGCGCAAGCCTTGGTGCGAAGTCTGGCGCTGCGTTGCGACGCCGGCGCGCTTCTGATTTTCGACTACGGATTTCCGGCCAGCGAGTATTTCCATTCGCAGCGCAACGGCGGCACGCTCATGACGCATTACCGTCATCGCGCGGTGGACGATCCGTTCTTCCTGCCGGGGCTTGCCGATTTGACCGCGCATGTCGACTTCAGCGCCATCGCGCATGCGGGCGTCGCCGGTGGCATGTCGCTCGCGGGGTATGCGACGCAGGCGCGCTTCCTGATCAACTGCGGCATCCTCGATGCCCTCGCGCGCCGCGGCGAGCCGCAATCTGCAGCTTACCTTCGCGAAGCGGCCGCGGTGCAGAAGCTGCTCTCGCCCGCCGAAATGGGAGAGCTATTCAAGGCGCTGGCGATAGCCAAGGGCATCGACGTGGACCTGATCGGATTCCAGGACGGAGATCAGAGCCATCGCCTCTAGCGCGTTGCCGCTGGCGCTTGCGAATGCTAACCTGCAACGTAATGCGCGAGTGAACCGAGCAAGGGCCATGGGCTACCTTTTGCTGTCGATATTGCTTGTCGTCGTCGGCGCCACCCTGGCAAGCGGATGGATTGTTCACCTGATCCTGTCTGTAGCCGGAGTCGGGCGAGCGTGGCGGATGGTTTTGTCGTGGATCGCATCGATGCTGCCGGTTTCACTTGCCGTCACCACGAGCGGCAGTCCGTTTTTGTCCGGAGACGTTCTGGTGTCGAGTCTGGCGTTTTCTGGATTTTGGATCATTCTGCTTCTGTTTCTCGAGTGGCGGCGCAGTCGCAAAGCTATTCCGGATTGATTCCACGGCGCATGGGCGGCAACCC
This sequence comes from Casimicrobiaceae bacterium, assembly GCA_035568975.1. Taxonomy (GTDB): domain Bacteria; phylum Pseudomonadota; class Gammaproteobacteria; order Burkholderiales; family Casimicrobiaceae; genus PALSA-1003. The sequence continues at coordinate 57,743 of DATMNH010000169.1, read as the reverse complement.
GGCTGGCTCATTTTTTTAGGAGGTGAGCGTGGGACCGCTGGCAGGATTCAAGATCGTCGAGATGGCGGGTATCGGCCCGGCGCCATTCTGCGCCATGATGCTTTCCGACATGGGAGCCGAGGTGATTTGCGTCGATCGCAGGCATCGCGCGAACGACGTCGAGTTCCTGAGCAAGGGACGTCAAGGGGCAACCCAGCGCGGGCGGCGGACGCTTGCCCTCGACCTCAAGCAAACCGGAGCCGCGGATGCAATGCTTGGCATCATCGAGCGCGCCGACGCGCTGATCGAAGGCTTCCGCCCCGGCGTCATGGAACGTCTCGGGCTCGGTCCGGAGATTTGCCTGCAGCGAAACCCTAGACTCGTCTACGGCCGCGTCACCGGCTGGGGACAAGACGGTCCGCTCGCGCAAGCTCCCGGACACGACATCAACTACATCGCGATCACCGGCGCGCTGTCGTGCATCGGCCGCGCCGGCGAAGCGCCGGTGCCTCCGCTCAACCTGGTCGGCGATTTTGGCGGCGGCGGCATGCTGCTCGCGTTCGGCATCGTTTGCGCGCTGCTCGAGGCTCGCGCCTCCGGACGCGGACAGGTGATCGACGCGGCAATGGTCGACGGCGCCGCATTGCTCATGGCCAACATCTTCAGCCGCAAAGCGGCCGGCGTGTGGAGCTGCGAGCGCGGCAAGAACGCGCTCGACGGCGGAGCCCACTGGTACGGCGCTTATGAATGCGCCGACGGCAAATACGTCAGCATCGGCGCGATCGAGCCGCAGTTCTACGCCGCGCTGCTCGAAAAATGCGGGATCGACGACCCCGCGCTACGCTCGCAATGGCAACGCGAGGAGTGGCCGGCCCTGCGCGAAAAGCTCTCGCGCATCTTTCTGACCAGGACGCGCGCGCAATGGTGCGCGTTGCTCGAGGGAAGCGATGCCTGCTTCGCGCCGGTGCTCGACCTGGACGAGGCGGCGGGACACGCGCAAAACCGCGCGCGCTCGACTTTCGTCGAGGTCGATGGCATCGCCGAACCCGCGCCGGCGCCTCGGTTCAGCCGCACGGTGCCGGAAGTTCGCGAGTCGCATCCGTTGCTCGAGGCCGAGGGCGAGGCCATGCTGGGCCGCTGGGGTGTCGACAGCTATCGCATTCAGGCGCTTCGACGAGCTGCGGGCAGCGACCCACGCGACGATTCGCGCTAGTCCTCGCCTCAATTCGTCAGGCAGGCCGCGAGGATTGGCCGGCCATGTGACACAATTTGCTGCGATGAATCCCGCTCATAATCGAGTCACACCAGGTCCCGAGGACCCGTTAACCTTTATTCGGGTATCGATCGCCGCGGCGATCGCCACGATCGGTCTCAAGTTCGGCGCATACGCGCTAACCCACTCGGTGGGTCTGTTATCCGATGCGATCGAAGCGTTTGTGAATCTGGCGGCTGCCTTGGGTGCACTATGGGCCTTGACCGCCGCTGCGCGTCCGCGCGACGAGCGGTTCCACTTTGGTCAGGCGAAGGCAGAGTACTTCTCGTCCGGTTTCGAGGGGGGGCTCATCATTGTCGCCGCAGCAGCGATCGCCTATGCCGCCGTGGACCGCCTGTTGCATCCGGCTGCCATCTCGTTCGGAATCGCGGGGCCGCTGCTTTCCGGCATCGCATCGGCTATCAATCTCGGCGCTGCCCTCTGGATCTCGAAAGGAGCGCGGATCCATCGGTCTATTACGTTGGAGGCCGATGCTAAACATCTGCTGGCCGACGTTTGGACGTCATTGGGAGTGCTCGCCGGTTTTGCCATAGTCGCCATCACTGGCTTGGCGTGGCTGGATTCGGTGGTTGCACTTGGCGTGGCGCTGCATATCACCTTCACGGGTTGGCGACTGGTTCAGCGCTCCGCGTCTGGCTTGCTCGACGAGGCGCTTGGGCCGAAGGCCGAAGCGGCTATAAAGCAAGTCCTGGACCGCCATCGCTCGGAGCGAGTCGATTTTCACGCGCTCAGGACACGTCAATCCGGCCAACGAGCCTTTGTCAGTCTGCATATGGTTGTTCCGCCGACCTGGACCGTGAGGATGGCGCACGAGCTCGCCAATACCGTCGAGCGCGAGATCATCGACAGCGTGACCTTTGCCAGCGTCATCACTCATATCGAACCCAACGACGAACCAGGCGCTTTCACGGATGCAAACGAACCGTAGCGCATCCTATGGGTCAGGACCTTGCGGTTTGCTGCCGAGGATGACGCGGAGCACCGTCCGCCGGTCAACTCATTGGTACACTACGCCGGCGCGGACCTGCAAGCCGCGCTGTCTGCGGCGCGAGTGCCGACCCACACGAAGACCAGGGCGCTGCGCTGTAGCGACCGGCACCGGTCGCGCACGCCGCCTCGCTTTAGGATGCATCAATGTACAAACATCTGCTCGTCGGGATTCTCGCGGCGGCAAAATGGAACAAGTGCGACGCAATCGTGATGGCGTCGCGCGGTCGGCGCGGCTTATCCGCATTCCTGGTCGGCAGCGAAACACAGAAAGTCGTGACCCACACGAAGCTACCGGTGCTTGTCGTGCGCTGAGATGACAACGGAAGCCGAAAAATAAGTCCGCCTGGCAACGCCGACCCGAAGCAGCTCAAATGCCGTCTGCGGAGGAGGCTCGTCAGAAGGTCCAAAGCCGAAATGCTTCCATCGCTTCCCCAATGCACTCGCGCGACACCCGGCTGGACTCATCACGTCCGCGTCGACCACGTCCGCGGTCACGTGCTGCTTGTTCTCGCGCCCATTATTGCTCTTCTGGCTGCGACCGGCGCTCTCGTGCTGGCGGCCTTGTTTCTGGACTCCTATCGCGCGGAGATGCTCACCGCCGCGGCCGCAATCCTCGTCGTCGCGCTGTTCCTGTCCATCTTTCTGCTTTACCGTCAGGTCAGGCGACGCCAGGCGTCGGGCCGTGCGCTGCAAAACGTCGAGGCGCGCGTCAGCGATATCGTCGAGTCAGCGATGGATCCGATGATCGCAGTGGATCAGGATCAGCGCGTGGTTCTGTTCAACGCCGCGGCGGAAAAATCCTTTTTGTGGCCGCGTTCTGCCGTGCTCGGCGAGCCACTGGACAAGCTCATCCCGCAACGGTTTCGCCCGGAACATCGCGTCCACATCGATACCTTCGGCGAGACCGGCGTGACATCGCGGCGTATGGGCAGCCAGATGGTCTTGAGGGCCTTGCGCGCCGACGGCGAGGAGTTTCCCATCGAAGCCTCGATCTCCCAGCACGCGGAAGACGGCAAGAAGCTGTTCACCGCGATTCTGCGCGACATCACCGAGCGCGTGCGCGCCGAATCGCTGCTCGCGCGTAGTGAAGCGCGTTTGCGAGGAATTCTCGACTCGGCGATGGACGCGATCATCACCATCGACGAGAGTCAGCACATCGTATTGTTCAATGCCGCAGCGGAAGGGATGTTTGGCTGCCCCAAGGAAGAAGCCGTGGGCGCGCCCCTGGCGTGGTTCATTCCCGAGCGCTTCCGCGGCGCCCACGGCAATCACGTCCGCAGCTTCGGGGAGACCGGCACGGCGTCGCGCCGCATGGGAGCGCAGCGCATCGTAACCGGGGTTCGGCGCAACGGCGAGGAGTTCCCGATCGATGCGTCGATCTCGCAAGTCAGCGAGCGCGGCAGCAAGTTCTATACGGTAATTCTGCGCGACGTCACGGCGCGCGCGCTCTCCGAGGAAGCACTGCGCCGTTCGAAGGAAGAGCTGCAGGAGCTGGGGGCCGCCGCACACGAAGCGCGCGAGCAGGAAAAGAGCCGCATCGCGCGCGAGCTGCACGACGAGCTGGCGCAGGCACTGACGGCACTGCAGATGGATGTTGCCTGGTGCAAGGAAAAGCTGCCCGCCGGGCAGGACAGCTTCGCGCAAAAACTGGAACGGATGGAAACGCTGCTCGACACTACGGTTACGGCGACACGACGCATCGCCGCCGACCTGCGTCCGCTCATGCTCGACGATCTGGGCCTGCTGCCCGCCGTCGAATGGCTGGTGGAGAATTTCACGCAACGCACCGGTGTGCCATGCGAGCTGGCCGTCAGCACAGCCGACCTGAAGTTGAATAACGCAAATTCGACCGCGGTCTTTCGCATCGTCCAGGAATCGCTGGCCAACGTCGCCAAGCACGCGCGAGCGTCGCACGCCGAGGTTGCGATCGAGCAGAATGGATCCGGGCTGACGATCAGCGTGCGCGACGACGGCCTTGGGTTCTCTCCGCAGGATCCACGCAAGCCGAATTCCTTCGGCCTCGTGGGCCTGCGCGAGCGCGCGTACCTGCTTGGCGGCGAAGCGGCTATCATCAGTGCTCCGGGCCGCGGAACCAACATCGAAGTGCGGCTCCCCGTGTCGTCAACGCCGGTTTCGCCATGATCCGCGTCGTCATCGCCGACGACCACACCATCGTCCGCGAAGGCCTCAAGCAACTGCTGCTCGCGGCAGGCGACCTCGATGTCGTGGGCGAGGCACGCGATGGACACGAAGTGCTGCAACACGTGCGCGCAGACGATTTCGATGTCCTCCTTCTCGACATGTCCATGCCCGGCAAGAGCGGCATGGAGCTGATCAAGCAGGTCAAGATCGAGAAACCCAAGCTGCGCGTTCTCGTGCTCAGCATGCACCACGAGCACCAGTACGCGGTGCGCGCGATCAGGGCTGGCGCGTCCGGTTATTTGACCAAGGACAGCGCCGCGACCCAACTCGTCTCGGCAATACGCAAGGTCGGCGCCGGCGGCGCATTCATCAGCGCCGAGGTTGCCGAAGCGCTGGCACTGAGCGCAATGCCGAAATCGGAAGGGCCGCCGCACACTGCCTTGTCGGACCGCGAATACCAGGTGTTCCGAATGCTCGCCGTCGGCACGAGCGTCTCCGCCATCGCGGTGGAGCTCAACCTCTCGGTCAAGACCGTGAGCACGCACAAGGCTCGCCTGCTGGAGAAGATCGGCGTCGCTAACCAGACCGAGCTTGTCCATTACGCGCTCAAATACCGCCTCATCGACGACCCCAACGCGCCCTCCTAGCAATCGTAATCGCGGGTAGGTCGATCCTATCCGTCTACCGGCGCGCGACTACCCTTCGGATGGGCGGCGTCCGTCTCATCGACGACCCCACCGCATGAGCCGGGCGCGTATCGCCGCGTGTAGGGCGATTCCTACCCTTGGAATCGGAGTACCCCCACAGCCGGTATCAGCGGCTGCCGATACGGTTCGGGCGCACGCACAGCGATACTGGGTGCCATGAAGACTTGCTGCACGGTCCGGGCCCTGAAGGTGTTTATCGTCGAAGACTCGGCATCGATTCGCGAACGCCTGACCGAGTTAATGGGCGAAATCGATGGCGCTGCGGTCGTCGGCTTTGCGGACGCACCATCCGACGCGATCGCCGGCATTTTGAACACGCGGCCCGATTGCGTCGTCCTCGACTATCAATTGGCGGGCGGGACCGGCGTCGACGTCCTCCACGCGGTGCGTCCAAAGGCGCCGGGCGTCGTCTTCGTTGTGCTCACCAACCACGCGAACCCGCAATATCGCCGTCTCTGCATGGAAGCCGGGGCGACCTGGTTCTTCGACAAAAGCACGGAATTCAGGAAGATCAAGGGTGTTGTCGCAGGGCTCACTTCGTTGTCCGAGCAATAAGCCCAAATAATCCGAACGCACTGAGGAGAAGCCATGGAAGCTGTTGCCGTCGCCGTCCAAACCGCAATGCCAGCAAACGTTGCGCCTTTTCGGGCAAGCAGCGTATTGCGGGGCGTCAGCCGCGAACCGACCTGCTCGAGATGCAAGCTGCGCGAGGGTTGCCTTTCAAGCGGACTGGAAGCGGATGAGATGATCGATCTGGAGGAGATCGTCGCGGCGCCCATGCGCGTTGCCAAAGGCGAAACGCTGTACCGTCCCGGTAGTCGGTTTGCCGGGCTTTACGCCATTCGACTGGGCTCTTTCAAGACCGTCCTCCTCGCGGACGACGGCTACGAACAGGTTGCCGGCTACCACATGCCTGGCGAAATTCTCGGGACGGACGGCATCGTGGCGGGCCTGCACGACAGCGAAGCGATTGCGCTCGAAGACTCCGAAGTTTGTGCGATCTCATTTGACCGTCTTCAGAAAGTTGCTCGCGAGCACGAAGCGGTGCAACAGAATCTGCACAGCGCCCTTTCACGCGAGATCGTGCGCGAACGCAAGGTCATGATAATGCTGGGCACGATGAGTGCCGAGCAACGTCTGGCGGCTTTTCTGATCGATCTGTCGCAGAGGTATCGCGCGCGTGGCTATTCGTCGTCCGAGTTTGTGCTGCGTATGACGCGCGAGGAAATCGGCAGCTACCTGGGTCTGAAGCTGGAAACCGTCAGTCGCCTCTTCTCGCGCTTCCAGCGCGACGCCCTGCTTCAGGTGCAGGGTCGCGCCGTGAAGCTGCTCGATCCCATCACGCTGAAGCAGCTTGTGTCCCTGAGCTCCTGAGGCTGCCCCGCGCCGAGCCGCAGCGGACGGTCCGCGTTCCGAAGAGCCCATCTTCCCGATGGCGTAATAAGCCAAGCCGCGTTCACTTCGGTCAATGCCACCGAGACCCGCACCACGCCGTCGTCGCGTTACGTCGCCGCTTTGCGCCGCAGATCACCTTTATCCAAGCACGCCTGCCTCCCAAACCCTGAGGGTCACACGGGCGGATACATGTACACTCGCTGGCGTATTTAAGGATGGCATAACGGCATGCATGCGATGGTGCTGCGCTCCGCTCGGACCGCACTCGAATTCACCTGCCTCGACGATCCCCTTCCTGGCGCGGGCCAAGTCGCGGTCAAAGTTCACGCCTGTGGCGTGTGCCGCACCGACCTGCACGTTGTCGACGGCGAATTGCCGCAGGCGCGCTCGCCTGTCATTCCGGGTCACGAGATCGTCGGCACAGTGGCTGGAGTCGGTGATGGCATCACGGCTCTTGCGGTGGGTGATCGCGTCGGTATCCCATGGCTGGGTTGGACTTGCGGCGTGTGTCGGTACTGTCGCGCGGGCCAGGAAAATCTGTGCGATGCGCCTGAATTCACCGGTTACACGATCGATGGCGGCTACGCCGAATACGCCGTGGCCGACAGCCGCTACTGCTTCCGTCTACCGGCTGGTTTCTCGGATATCGAGCTCGCGCCATGGCTGTGCGCGGGCCTCATCGGTTATCGGGCGCTGCGCAAGGCAGGCGATGCTCGACGCCTGGGCATCTATGGGTTCGGGGCCGCCGCCCACATCATCGCGCAGCTCGCGCGTTTCGAAGGCCGCGAAATGTTCGCGTTTACGCGCCCAGGCGATATTACCGCGCAGTCTTTCGCCCGTGACCTTGGCGCCGTATGGGCGGGCGGCAGCGACGAGGACGCGCCCGAGGCACTTGATGCCGCCATTCTGCTCGCGCCGGTGGGCGCACTCGTTCCCAAAGCGCTACGCGACGTCGTCAAGGGCGGCATTGTGGTGTGCGGCGGCATTCACATGAGCGACATTCCCCGGTTTCCCTATGACATCCTGTGGGGGGAGCGACGCGTCTGCTCCGTTGCGAATCTCACCCGCGAGGACGGTCGCGATTTCATCAAGCTCGCCCAGGAAGTGCCTGTGCGCACGACGGTGACGCCGTTTCCTCTGGCGCGTGCGAACGAGGCACTGACGGCATTGCGCGAAGGCACCCTCAGCGGCGCTGCGGTGTTGACGATGACCTAGAAATGGCATCGCACGCCAGCCGCCACCGGCAAGGGAACTGAACGGGCGGCGCTTCTCCGCCATGCCCTCTGTGCGAAGCTGCGAACTTCGACGTCCAGGGCGATTGACTTCAAGAATTGACCCCATCAGATCGAGCATATGTCATTGAGTTTTTGGTTGTTTTGACATCACGCTCAACAGACCCTTAATCCGCAGGACGTTGGAGATAGTACGGTCCGCCGCTCTGCTCTGGCGTCGCGCACGTTGGTAGCCATTAGGTACGCCATTGATCTGGCGCAAGGCGGGCATCGGCACCCGCCGGCAGAATGGCGGCATGACAAGTCCGCACCCCATATCCATTGACTCAGTGGCACTGGTTTCATTCGATCCGGTGCAATGTCTTTACATTCATTAAAGGGATTTTTCGGCGTAGCTCCGTCAGGAAGATTCGACAGAGGTCCCACACATGGAAGCAATCCGCATCATTGTCAACGAGCACCGCGCGCTGGCAGCGGTCCTGCACGGGATGCTGTATCTGGTTCACGAGATTCGCGACCACGACGACAAGCCGGATTTCAATCTGTTCGGTGCGATGATTTACTACATTGATTCGTTCCCCGAGCGCTTCCACCATCCCAAGGAAGACCAGTACCTTTACCGGCTCCTGCGCATGCGTCACCCGGAGGCGGCACCGTTGCTCGATCGGCTGAAGACCGAGCACCGGGTGGGCGCCGAGAAGATCCGAACGCTCGAGCAGGCGCTCGCGCACTATCAACAGGGAGGCAGGGCAGAGTTCTCGAACTTCTTGGCGGCAGTGGAATCCTATGCGGCATTCCACTGGGAACATATGCGAGCCGAGGAACAAGAGGCCTTGCCGATGGCGGAAAAATATCTTTCCGTCGCTGACTGGGAAGCGATCGACGCCGCGTTTCTCGGTCATAGCGATCCGATGCTCGGCGCCGACGCTCGCACCGAATTCGATAAGTTGTTCACCCGTATCGTCAACCTGGCGCCCCCGCCGATCGGCCTGGGGCCCGAGCGCCAGCGCGCATGACGCGGTTCACGGCCCGCGGCTCGAACGGTAGCGATCGATGATGGAGAGAAATCCCGTGCAAGCGAAACGCATTATCGAGGAGGAGCACCGCTCCCTGGCAGCAGTGCTGCATGGCATGCTCTACGTAGTACGCGAAATTCGCTACGTGGGAATCGAGCCGGATTTCGTCCTGCTTTGGGCAATGGTCTATTACATCGACACGTTTATGGAGGAGTTCCACCATCCCAAGGAAGATGTCTATTTGTTCAAACTGCTCGGGTCTCGTTACTCCGGCGCAGCGCCGTTGATTGAGCGCCTGAAACAAGAGCATGAATCGGGTTCCGTCAAGTTGCGTCAGTTGCGAGAGGCGCTGACCCGTTACCAGCATGGCGGCCGCCGCGAGTTTCCGGAGTTCGCGGCGCTAGCCGCCGACTTTGCGGCATTTCACTGGGAGCACATGCGGCTGGAGGAAAATGAGTTGCTGCCACTGGCCACGCGGCATTTGACCGACGCGGATTGGGACGCAGTCGACGCCGCGTTTCTCGGCCATACCAACCCTCTGCTTGGTGCCGAGCAGGGCAATGAGTACCGTGCACTTTTCCGATGCATCGTCGACCTCGCGCCGCCGCCTATCGGTGTGGCGCCGGTGCGCTAGCAGCTTCGGCACAACAAGCGGAACAATGCGCTCGATCCGGAGGATGCCCGTTATCGAGTCTCATGCGGATGCGTGAGCTTCAGCGTCCTCAGTTCGCGCGCCTGACGTAGATCGACTACGCCGGCAGCGAGCGCCGATTTGATCGACGTCAAAGTCGTACGACCTGACTTCGTGGACTACGGGGACTTCCAGGAGGGATCGGGGAAAAGCACGTTCTGTTGGTGCTGCATGCCCATCGCCCACGTTTCGTTGGCGTGGCGGAGCAACCCGGGATCGGCGTGGCACTTGGCGATGAATTCGCGAACCTCTGTCGAGCGCCAGGCGGCGCGATAGGCCTGCCAGGCCTGCGCAAGAGATTCGTGCCGCAGATCGGCTGGCGCGAACGGAAGCGCATTGAGGAGTTTGACTTTCCCGTTGGGCACCACCAGCAGCATCGCCTGGGGATGCTCGAGCCGCGTCTCGATCTCGGTCACGATGTCCCAGGGGTAAATCGACAGCTCGATCCCGGCACCGGTCGCGCCCGTTCGTTCTTTGAGCGCGGAGACTGCGCGCTGCCAGTCCTCGTCGCTGCAGGCAATGCGCTGCCAGTCTGCCGCGGCGCGGCCGATGCGCATCAGCGGGCCGGTGACAAACGCGCCGCAGCCGAGTGTCGCGGCGAGATCGAATGCGGCGACGATCTCATGGATGTTGAATCGGGTGGGGACGAAGACAAACTGCGATGCACACCCGCGCGCGGATAGGCGCTCGATGGCCGCGATCGCCGCGGCGAAGCTCGATCCTGGACGCACCCGCTCGTGCGTCGCCGCTGTCGCACCGTCGACCGAGATCTGCACGCATTGGACGGCAAGGGCGGCCAGGCGGTCCGCAGCAGCATCGTCGATTCGGCTGCCGTCCGTTTCTATTTTCAGAGAAACGCCGGCTCGAGTGAGCAGCTCGAACAGTTCCCAGCAAAACGGCACACCGAGTGGCTCGCCGCCGCCGAAGGCGACGTACGCGACGCCGAACGCCGCAATACGCCTGGCCAGATCGAGCGCCTCGTCGCGACGCAGTTCGTCGCGCCACGCCCTGTCAGGACCGGATTCTTCGCAGCAAGTGATGCAGCGAGCGCCGCAGCGATTGGTCAGCTGCCAGGCAATAAAAAGGGGCGCGCGGTATTCTTCAACCGAGCGCCCCTTCATTGGGGAATGTGCGAATGTTTTAGGTAAAGCGGATATACGGCTGAGCCATGACCTGTTCTGAAACGTCCTCAAGCGTCGGGGTTTCCCACTTAAGCTTCTCGCCTGGCTTGACTTGTTCGGTCCGTAGTTCTGCGGCCGTCTTCGGCGTTGCGGTAGTTGCCTTCAACTCACTCATTTTGCCTCCATGGGGTCAGACATGTGCAACCGACAATAACTGCCAAGTGTTCGCTTCCGCGTGACGCGCTGGATCGGCGACCGCGCGCCGTGCTGCCGCCAATACTGTATCACTCCTCCAGGCGTTGCGGTAGGCATCCCAGGACTCGGAAAAGCTGCAGCGGCGCAAATCAGCGCAGATCTGCGGCAGCGCCGCTGCCACCTTCACCCAGCCGTTGGGCAGCACGAGCAGGGCGGCTGGCGGTGCTTCCAGGCTCCCCCGCAGACCCTCCTCGAGGTCGAACGGGACATAACAAAATTCCAGTTCGCTCTCGAGGGGCCGGGACAATCGCTCCAGCACCCGGCGGAACTCCCGGTACTGCGCCTGGGTTGGCTCCAGCTTTTCCCACAGCCTCGCGGCAGTGCCGATGCGCATGAGCTTGCCGGTATTGAACCGGAACGCATCGAGCGCCCGGGCACGCTCGATCACTCGCTCGGCTTCGTGGATGTTGAGGCGGGTCGGCGCAAATGTAATCTCGAGCGGCAAGCCCGCACCGCGTACGGCGCGGCACGCCGCATGGACCTTGGCGAGCGATGCACCCGGCCGCTGGCGCTCGTAGGTCTCCTGGGTGTCGCCATCGAGACTTATCTGGATGGATCGGATGGGTAGACGGGCAAGCCGGTCGGCGACCTCCGCGTCGAAGCGTTGTCCGTTCGTCTCGATCTTGAGCTGGACGTCTGCATGTCCGAACGCTTCGGCCAGGGCGAAGAAGTGCGGTACGACCAGGGGCTCGCCGCCGCAGAGCATCACGTAGGGCACGCCGCTGCGGACAATTTCGTCGGCGAGATGCAGGGCCTCCGCGGCGTCAAGCTCGTCCGCCAGCCGTTTTCCGGGTGCCGATTCGGTGCAGCAATGCAGACAGCAGAGATCGCAATCGCGAGTGATTTGCCAGGATACGAACAGCGGAGCTTTCAGTTCGTCTATTCGGTTCTTCATGTGACATGCCACCACGCCTGCGACAAAATGCCGCAGATGAACAAACCAACCGCGACGAGATAGCAGCCGACCATATCGCGCATGGCAGGCACGAACAATCGCGGTGTGCCAAAGGTGTGGATGGCGCAGCGCCCGCTCGCGACGAGCAGCGGCAGCGCCAGCAGGGCCGCGAGACAGGCAACAGGAAATGCGCCCGTCGCCACGCCGGCTACCGCAACCAACAGTCCTGCCGCCGCGAGGCTGAGATAGAGCCAAACCGCGCGCCGGCGTCCGATGCGCACGACGAGGTTGCGTTTGCCCACGAGCCGGTCCTGATGGAAGTCGGGAATTGCATTGACCACTGCGAGCGCCATGATGAGGAACGCGGGCACCAAGGACGCGCACAGAGCCGCCCACGAAGCCGCCCTCGTATGCAGGTAGAGGCTGCCAAGCACCATCCACGGGCCGTACGACAGTGCGATGACGATCTCGCCCAGACCACGGTAGGACCAGCGAATGGGCGGCGCCTCATAAAAGATAGCCGCCGCGCCGCCCAGCAGCGCGAATACCAAGATCGGCCAACCGCCGCGGACCGTCAGGTAAACGCCGACCGCCAGAGCTCCGGCGAAGGCCGCCGTGCCGATCCACAGGACCGCGTCCGATACTGGCAGGAGGTCATCCGGGTTGAACACGCGGTCCGTTCCCATGCGCGAATCGAAATATTCATTGAATGCTTCAACGCCGATCACCGCCAGCACCACGCCTCCGAGCCCGCTCCAGAAAATCGGCACATCGAGTGTGCCCGTCGTCGCATAGGCCCAGGCCGCTCCAAGCAAGTAGGGCAGCAGACCGGCATACAGAAAAAACCGGTATCGCACCATGCTGATGACACGCAGGAGTCGGTGCGCCGACGCATCCGTTGGCGCGAGCCGGCGATGAGATGTTGCAGTCACAGGTAAACCCACTCGTGCAGCGTCTTCGTCTTGCCGGGATCGCTGGCGAGATCCTCGACGAATTTCGCCACCCGGGGGTCCTTCCACGCGCGCTGGAAATTAGCCCAGATTTCATCCAAGGATTGGCGCCGCAGGTCGCCGCACACGAAAGGTAAGGCGTTGATGAGCTTCACCAGTCCGTTGGGAAGGACGATCAGCAGCGCGGCCGGGTGCTGCAGGCGGTAGCGCAGTTCTTCGAGCAAGCCCGCTTCGTGGAAGTAAACGCGCATGCGGCCGCGGTACTCGACGGCCTTTGCGCGCAGGATGTCGAAGAAGGCATCATATCGCTCGTCCGGCAACTCCAGGTGTCGCCATGCTTTCACGGCATTGCCGGTGAACATCGTGCGGCCGGTATAGAAGCTGTAGGCACCCAGCTCGTAGGCGAGGTCGACGACCGCCCCGATCTCGTGAGCGTTGAATCGAGCCGGCGAAAAGTTGATTTCGACGGGAACGCCCGCATCGCGAAGGTTGCGCAGCCCGTCGACCGTCACGTCGAAATTTCCACGCACGCGCATGCGGTTGAAAGTCTGGCTGGAAGCGCCGTCGAGGCTCACCTGCACGGCCTTGACGCCGAGCGCTTGCATGCGCTCGCAGTTCTCGACGGTCAGATAATGGCCGTTCGTCTCGATCTTGAGCTGAGCGCCGCGCGTGCAGACGCGCTCGACCATCTTGAAGAACAGCGGGTGAAGCATCGGTTCCCCACCGGAAAATGACAGGTACGGGACTTCGCGATCCATCAGCTGATCCAGGACAGCGAACACCTGCGCCTCGCCGAGCTCGTCGCGAAACGCCTTGCCGGGCCCGCTCTCCTCGATGCAGTGAAGGCAGGCGAGGTTGCACTCGTTGGTGATCTGCCAGGCGACATAGAGCGGCGCGGCAAGGTCCTCGGTGCCCGTGGTAACTGGCGCCGCGGCCGGGATCGCCGAGTCGCCCCCAGGACTTGTCGCCGATGTCGTCACACAGTCAATCCTGAACCAGTCCTTTTTGCCGCAGGTCTGCAATCAACGCGGCCACTTCGCGCTCGATCGCTCCGTCAGGGTCGTGGAAGCCGTCTTGCAATCGCCTGGTGATCTCGCGTTCGTCGCGGCCTGCTTCAATTTCGCGCACGACCGCCGTCGCGGTAGGGTTGAGCGTAAAGACTTTTTCGGAACGCGTCTCGAACAGGACACCGCCGAACTTCTCTTCGCGGAACTTGACGAATTTTGCGAGTCGCATGCCTGTTCCGCCCAAGAGGATAGTTTAGCGAGAAAGCGGTGGCGAGTGTAACCAGCCGAGCAATGGATGGCTGGTGTCGATTCGACCGGTCCGTATCAGTGCGACGGCCCCATCATGCCCATCTTCTGCGGCAGCCAGATCGAAAGCGCCGGCCAATACGTCACGATGACAAGGAACACCAGCATGGTGACCAGCCACGGGATTACCGCCTTGGTCAACTGGGTGATGCCGACACGCGAAATGCCCGAGGCCACGTACAGGTTCAGGCCGACCGGCGGATGGCAAAGCCCGACCTCCATGTTGACATCGATCAGGATGCCCAGATGCACCGGATTGATGCCGAGCACCATGGCAGCCGGATAGAGTATCGGCGCCATGATCAGGATGACCGAGGACGGGTCCATGAAATTGCCGGCTATGAGGAGCAGCACGTTTGCCAGCAGCAGGAATCCCACCCAGCCGAGATCCTTGCCGAGAATCCAATCCGCCAGCGCATTCGGAATGTTCTCGTTGGTCAGAATGAACGAGAACAGCGCCGCGTTGGTGATGATGTAGAGCAGCATCGCGCTCATGTTGGCCGCGGTCAGAAGCACCTTGCCGGTGTCCCGAAGCGGCATGGCCTTGTAGATGAAGACCGAAACGATGAACGAGTAGACCGCGGCCATGGCCGCCGCTTCGGTGGCGGTGAACAATCCCGAGTAGATGCCGCCGATGATGATGACGACGAGCATCAGCCCCCAGACACTCTCGCGAAACAGCTTCAAGCGCTCGCCCCAGTTCGCTCTCGGCATCCGCGGATAGCCGCGCCGTTTCGAGATGAACCATGTCACGCCGCAAAGCATCGTCGTCAGCATGATCCCCGGCAGGAGGCCTGCGACGAACAGCGCGCCGATCGACGTGTTGGTTGCGATTGCGTAGATGACCTTGGGGATCGATGGCAGCATGAGAATACCGAGCGAGCCTGCGACCGTGATCACGGCCGCGCCGAATTCCATCGGATAGCCGCGCCTCACCATCTCCGGCAGCACGATCGATCCAATGGCCACTACGGTGGCGACGCTAGACCCGCAGACCAGCGCGAACATCGCGCATGCCACGATACCCGCCAACGCGAGCCCGCCGTGGAAATGTCCGATGACCGAGGCGGCGAAATTGATCATCCTTCGCGCGACGCCACCGTGGGTGAGGAAGGTGCCGGCCAGGATGAAGAACGGGATCGCCATGATCTCGAACCTCTCGATGCCGGTGAACAGCTTCAGCGCGACCGACTCGATCGGCACCTGGGTCATGGTGAACACGAAGGTCAACACCGTGAGGCCCAACGCGATGGAGATTGGCATGCCCGTGAGCATGAGCGCTATCAGCAGGCCGAAAAGGATCGCTGAGCTCATGTCTCAACCCTTCCTGGTCGGCGTCGCGGGGTGGAGGTTGTCTTCCACATCCAGTTTCGCGGGCAGGATGTCCTCGTCCGAAATTTTTGCGATGCCCTCCACGTGAGCGGGATCGTGATGAGGCAACTCTCCGGTGCGCCGAAATATCCAGGCCACCTGGAGGAAGCGGAAGCACATCAATCCGGAGCCGAGGGGGATGGCGAGATAGACCAGCCACATGGGCAATTCCATGTCCGGAGAAGTTTGGTCGGTATGCGCAAGCTGCCAGACGAAGTTGGCGCCGAAGGCGGCCACCACGCCCGTGAACAGGGCGCCGGCTCCCAAACTGAAAAAGATAAACTTGGCGCGTGTGCGCACGGACAGCTGATTGATCATCACATCCACGCCGACATGAACGCCGGTGCGCACGCCGTAGGCGGCGCCGAACTTGGCCATCCAGACGAACATGTAGATGCAAAGCTCCTGCGCCCAGGAGAGATTGAGCGAAAGCAGCCAATCCTGCACATACGGGATCGGCAGGCCGGCGGCATAGCGGTGAATGACGGCCACGAAGATGAGCAGCGTCGCAGCGCCCATGAGCGTGGCGATGAGCCATTCCTCGAGGTGATCAAGTACCTTCAGCATGCCGCTCCTCCCGGTTTGCTGTTGCCGTCTTGCCCCACGCAAAAACGCCACTGCGGGCCGCAGCGGCGTCTGTTGCGTCTGTCTAATAGTGTCCGCGCATTACGCGCTTGACCCGGTCAGGGCTCTCACGGCTTGAAGCCAGTATCCTTGTAGACCGCCTGGATGATGTCCTTGCCGATGCGGCTTTCCTGGTCCCGATGGACCGACAGCAGCGCTTTCTTCCAGGCCGCCCTGGCGTCGGGGGTCAGCGTCAGGATTTCGGTCTTGCCGGTGGCCTTGACCGCGGCCAGCGCCTTGTCGTTCTCCTCTTTGGCGATGTCGTTCGCGTATTTGCTCGCGTCCTTCATCGCGCCTTCGAGCGTGGTGCGGATATCCGCAGGCAGGCCGTCCCAGAACTTCTTGTTGGCGATCACCGCGTATTCGATCACTCCGTGGTCGCTCATCGTCAGGTACTTCTGCACCTCATTCATCTTCTGGGTGTAGAAGTTCGAAGGGGGGTTCTCGGTGCCGTCGACCACGCCGGTCTGCAGCGCCTGATAGACCTCTGAGAATGCCATCACCTGCGGAATCCCGCCGAGCGCGCGAATTTCGGAGTCGAGTACTTTCGACGATTGAATCCGCATCTTCAAGCCCTTGACGTCGCCGGGCAGCTTGAGCGGCTTGTTCGCGCTGAATGCCTTGAAGCCGTTGTCCCAATACGCAAGACCGACGATCCCCTTGGACTCGAGCTTCTGGAACAGCAGCTTCCCGACGGGGCCGTCGGTCACTTTGTGGAGCTGCGCAAAGTCGTCGAAGATGTATGGCAGGTCGAACACCTCGAATTCGCGCACGCCCATCGGGCCGAATTTGGCGACCGACGGCGCCAGCATCTGCACCGAGCCGAGCGTGAGCGCGTCCATCTCCTCGCCGTCCTTGTAGAGCGTGCTGTTTGCATAGACCTCGACCTTGACGCGCCCCTTGGTGCGTTCCTCGGCCAGCTTCTTGAATTGCTCGGCGGCCTTGCCCTTCGGCGTGTCCAGCGCGACGACATGGCTGAACTTGATGATGATCGGCTGCTGTGCCAGCGCACCGACCGCGATCGCCAAAGTGAATAGCGCGACAATCAGTTTTGCGAACTTCATGACTCCTCCATGTTTGTGCCGATGCCCATTTTGACTCACATTAAGGCGTCTCGCCACTTCTCACGTCCCCTTGATCGGGCGAAGTCAGGGCAACTCCGGGCAACGGCCCGACAAAGGACGAATAATAGGCAGGCATTCGGAATCATTCAAGATCTCGGATCAGCGTTTCTACCCGCGATCGGTCCATAGGCAGCCTCGACGCATCGCTCGAAAATGCATGCCGCTATTTCCAGCCCATACTCGCCATCTTGCGGCGCATGAATGCGATTTGCGTTGCGAGCGGCAGCTCCTTAGGGCAGACGTCGTGACAGGCGAGCAGCGACATGCAACCGAATACACCGTCGTCGTCGCCGATGAGCTCGTAGAAGGCATCATCGTCGCGCGCGTCGCGAGGGTCGAGGCGAAATCGCGCGATCTTGTTCAGGCCGACTGCGCCGACGAAATCCTCGCGCATCCGCGCGGTCCCGCAACCGGCAACGCAACAGCCGCATTCGATGCAGCGGTCGAGCTCGTAGATCTTCTGCGCGAGTTCCGGCTCCATGCGTTCCTCGAGCCGCGACAGGTCGACCTCTTCTTCCTTCCTGTGCACCCAGGTCTGCAGGCGCTCGCTCATGGCCCGCATCCATTTGCCGGTGTTGACGGAGAGGTCGGCGATCAACTCGAACACCGGCAGAGGCGCCAGCGATATATTCGGCGCGAGATTTTTCGTCAGAGTGCGGCAGGCAAGCGCCGGGCGGCCGTTGATCACCATCGCGCAGCTGCCGCAGATTCCGGCGCGGCAAACAAAATCGAAATGCAGCGACGCATCCTGCTTTTCGCGGATTTCGTTGAGCGCGATGAACAGCGTCATCCCGTCCGCCTCCTCCAGGTCGTACGTCTGCATGTGCGGGACGCTCGCAGGCTCCTGCGGGTTGTACCGCAAGATGCCGATCTTGAGCTTGCGGTGCTCACCTGCCGCCGCGGGCGTCCGCATTGGAATCACCGCAACGTCGGTCATGCCTGCCTCGCGTCTTGACGAACCGTGGCAGGCGGCTCCAGCGGCTCGTCGATGCGTTCGTTGCGACCGCGAAACCGGGTTGGCAACAAGGTTTCATACGGCATCAGCGCCTCCTGGACAGCCCAGCGACCCGATTCCGAGAGCCTTGAGCGGGTTGCCTCGACCTCCGCGGCACGCCTTGCGGTGTCGGGATGGTCCAAATAATCCTTCGCACCATAGCCGCGCCAGCCCGGCGGCAGTTCCATTTGCATGACGTCGAGCGGCTCCCACGCGAGCGAAGGCAGCGTGTCGTCCGCATTTTTCCATGTCGCCAGCGTGCGCTTCAGCCACTCGGCGTCGTTGCGGCGCGGATAGTCCTGTCGAAAATGCGCTCCGCGGCTCTCGGTGCGGGTTACCGCACCGTAGGCGACACATAGCGCCAGCTTGAGCATCTTTTGCACCCGGTATGCGGAGACGAGCTCCGGATTCGCGCCTCGCGCGCGGTAGCGCAGCCCGATGTTGCGGCTTCGCAGCAGCAAGGCCCGGAGCTCCTCGACTGCGGAAGCGAGATCTTCGCCGGTGCGAAAGATGCCGACTTTCTCGGTCATGATCTCCTGCATCCGAACGCGAAGCGCATTCGCTCCTTCACTGCCGTTGCCGTCGATGAGAGTATCGAGCTTGGCCTGCTCGCGCTGCAGAAATTCACCGATCAGTCCGGTTGAGAAATCGACGTTGTTTTCCGGACTGTCGCAAAAATCGGCGATAAACTCGCCCACGATCATGCCCGCGACCACGGTTTCGGCTACCGAATTTCCGCCGAGCCGGTTGAAGCCATGCATGTCCCAGCAGGCCGCCTCCCCGGCCGCGAACAATCCCTTGAGAGTCGGGCTCTCGCCGGTGTAATTGACGCGGACGCCGCCCATCGTATAGTGCTGTGCGGGACGCACCGGTATCCAGTCCTTGATCGGATCGATGCCGAGAAAATATCGACAGATCTCCTTGACTTCGCGCAGGTTGCTGTTGATATGGCTGGCCCCGAGCAGCGTGATGTCCAGCCACAGATGTTCGCCGAAGCGCGACTGCACGCCTTTTCCGCGATGAATGTGCTCTTCCATGCGGCGGGCCACGACGTCGCGTGACGCGAGCTCCTTCTTCTCCGGCTCATAGTCGGGCATGAAGCGCTTGCCGTCGGCATCGCGCAACAGTCCACCGTCGCCGCGGCAGCCTTCGGTGACCAGAATGCCCGCCGGAAAAATGGCGGTCGGGTGAAACTGGATCGCTTCCATGTTGCCCACGGCCGCAACGCCGGTTTCCAGCGCCAGAGCGGTGCCGATGCCCTCGTTGATCACCGCGTTGGTCGTCGATCGGTAAAGGCGTCCGGCGCCGCCGCTGGCAATCGCCGTGGCCTTGGCGACGTAGGCCGTCAGTTCCCCGCTGACGAGGTTGCGCGCAATCGCGCCCTGGCAGCGAGCCCCGTCATGTATCAGCGCCAATGCTTCCATGCGCTCGTGCACGGGTATCGAATGCGCGATCGCCTGGTCGCTGACCGCGTACAGCATGGCGTGGCCGGTGCCGTCGGAGACGTAGCAGGCCCGCCATTTCTTGGTACCGCCGAAATCGCGCTGGATCAGGAGGCCGTGCGCCTCGTCGCGCTCGGTAATGACGACCTTCTGGCCATTGATGATGACCTCGCGGTTGCCCTTCTGGACTCGACTCCACGGTACACCCCATGCGGCGAGCTCGCGGATCGCCTTGGGCGCGGTATTGACGAACATGCGCACCACCTTCTGGTCGGCGCCCCAGTCGCTGCCGCGCACCGTGTCCTCGAAATGCACGTCCTCGTTGTCTCCCTGCGCCTTGACCACGTTGCCCAGGCTCGCCTGCATGCCTCCCTGAGCCGCGCAAGAGTGTGAGCGCTTGGGCGGCACCAGCGACAGGATGACGACGTCGTGGCCGCGGCGCCTGGCGCCGATGCCCACGCGAAGCCCGGCGAGGCCGCCGCCAATGACCAGCACATCGGTATAGATCACTTTCACGGAACGCTCTTGTGCGCGACGATGTCGCCGGCGGGGGCAACGGCCTGGGGTGACGCCTGCAAGCGTGAAGGAACGTAGCGCTCGCCGTAGTGGCCTTGGTGTTCGATGCCGATCTTGATATACGCGGCGAGCGTGGCAAAGCCGAGCACGAGGAAAAACACGGTGATCGCCCACTTGAGCATCTTGAGCCGATGCCGCGTCGCGTTGGCATCGTTGCCTGTGAACCAGCCCCATTTGACGGCGAGGCGGTAGAGACCGATGCCACCATGCAGCTCGACCGCCAGCAGCAACAGGATATACAGCGGCCACAGATGCTCGCTCCAGACGCGATCCGAGGACTCGAAAGGACCGATACGGTCCGGCCGGGTCAGCATGATGTACAGGTGCACCGAGGCAAGAAAGAACAAGGCGAAGCCGGTGAACACCTGCCAGAACCACAGCGTCGTGTCTTCGTGATGGATCATCCGCATGTGGCCGCGGAAGGTCTTGAACTGGCGGTAGTTGATCGGAAACTTGCGCACGGCAAGCATGGCGTGCGTGACGATAAGCGCGATGACCACTGCGACTACCATCGAAACAATCCATGGGTACGACGCGCCGAAGAAAAAATAACCCTCGAAGAACTTGGTGATGGTCCACATGGCGTCCTTGCCGACAAGAATCGACGAAACAAAGAACATGTGGCCCCACATGAACAGCACCAGAACAAGACCCGTGGCGCTTTGGGTCAAGTCCAGCCTGGCTGGCCAGCGGCTTTTGCGCGCGCGGTCGGCAAGACCCACGCCGGCGATCAGCGGGCTGCTGTGCTCCATCGTGCGCTCCCTTTCGCCCCGAATTGAGGCGGTGATCCTTTGAAACCCGCAACTGCGGGTGCAAAGCGGTGCCCTGGTGCGGGCGGTCGAATTGCGCAACGACGGAAAGTTATCCCGCGCCGCGTCGGATAGTCTTGACCTGCGTCAAGGTAGCCTCCGGCAATGCG
This sequence comes from Casimicrobiaceae bacterium, assembly GCA_035568975.1. Lineage (GTDB taxonomy): Bacteria > Pseudomonadota > Gammaproteobacteria > Burkholderiales > Casimicrobiaceae > PALSA-1003. Next base: position 36,734 of record DATMNH010000169.1, on the reverse strand, counting down.
ATCAAAATGCGCCAGAAGACGCCTTCCTCGAACCCACTAGTCATCGCGGCAGTGGAACCGGAAGCGCGTCAGGAGATGATGATGTTCCAGATTCGCATTCACGGCCGCGGCGGGCAAGGCGTCGTATCCGGCGCAGAAATGTTGTCGGTCGCCGCGTTTCTCGAGGGCCGCTACGCGCAGGCGTTCCCCAGCTTCGGCTCCGAACGCATGGGAGCGCCGGTGATGGCGTTCTGCCGCATCGACGACAAGGAGATCCGCCTGCGAGAGCCCGTGCTGGAGCCCGACGCACTGATCGTCCAGGACCAGACACTCCTGCACCAGGTCGATTTGTTCAACGGCCTGCCCCCACGAGGGTACATCCTGCTCAATTCGACGAAGAGCATCGATGAGCTGGGGCTTGGTGGATTCGCGCGCGGCGTCCAGCAATATCGGTTATGCACACTCCCAGCCAGCGAGCTAGCACTGAAGCATGTCGGCCGCCCGGTGCCCAATGCGGCGCTTCTGGGAGGGTTCGCCGCGATCACCGGCGTGATCACGCTGGCATCGGTCCTTGCCGCGATCCGCCAGAAATTTCCCGCTGCGGTCGCCGAGAAGAATGTCGCCGCCGCCACGGAAGCATTTGAGCTCGCGGTCAAGACGAAGGAAACGATCGATGCTTAAGCAAACGGAAGGTTCGCACGCCGTCGCCGAGTCCGTCGCGCTCTGCCGGCCGCAAGTGATTTGCGCCTATCCGATCACCCCCCAGACGCACATCGTCGAGGGACTGGGGGAGATGGTCAAGGCCGGCGAACTCGTCGACTGCGAGTTCATCAACGTCGAATCCGAGTTCGCGGCGATGTCGGTGGCGATCGGCGCCTCGGCAGCCGGAGTGCGCACCTACACCGCTACGAGCAGCCAGGGATTGCTGTTCATGGCGGAAGCGGTGTACAACGCCGCAGGACTCGGACTGCCGATCGTAATGACCGTCGGCAACCGCGCGATAGGTGCACCCATCAACATCTGGAACGACCATTCCGACAGCATGTCGATGCGCGATGCCGGCTGGATCCAGCTGTACGCGGAAACGAATCAGGAAGCGCTGGACTTGCACATCCAGGCGTTCCGCCTTGCCGAGGAGCTTTCGTGCCCGGTCATGGTCTGCATGGACGGCTTTATCCTGACCCACGCGTATGAACGCGTCGACGTGCCCACGCAAGACCAGGTCGATGCATTTCTTCCGCCCTACGAGCCTCGACAGATTCTCGATCCGGCTGACCCGGTGAGCATCGGCGCGTTAGTCGGGCCGGAAGCATTCACCGAAGTGCGTTATCTCGCGCACCACAAACAGCTGCGTGCGCTTGGACTGATTCCGCAACTCGCCGCGGAATTCCGAAAGGAATTCGGCCGCAACTCGGGCGGGCTCATTCGTACCTACCGCACCGAGGATGCAGAGACGATCGTCGTGGCGCTCGGCTCGCTGAACGGTACCGTACAGGAAGTCGTCGACGAGATGCGCGGCGGAGGATCGCGGATTGGCTCGGTTTCCATCTGTTCCTTCCGCCCCTTCCCGCTCGCCGCAACGCGCGAGGCGTTGCAGCACGCGAAGCGCGTCGTGGTGCTGGAAAAATGTCTGGCCGTGGGGCTGGGTGGCATTGTCTCCGATGGAGTGCGCAAGTCCCTGTCCGGCATCGTGCTCAACGGTTACACCGTCATCGCCGGCCTTGGCGGGCGCGCAATTACCCGCGGTTCGCTCAAGCGCCTGTTTCAGGACGCCGAACGCGACGAGCTCGAGCAAGTGACCTTTCTCGACCTGAACGCCGACGTGATCAGCTACGAGTTGGAACGCGAGAGCAAATCGCGGCGCACTGGCCCCACTGCAGAAGCCATCCTGCGCCGGATCGGAACCGTCGCGTCGGGCATCGGTTGAACCTGGGAGACGCTTCGTGGAAGAGACGATGGTCAAGTTCTATCAAACCGGCACGTTCACCGTCGGCAATCGGCTGCTCAAGGAGGACCAGCGCTCGGTGCAGGCGGACATGCACCGCACGAATTCCCTCAATTCCGGGCACCGTGCCTGTCAGGGCTGCGGCGAAGCCCTGGGTGCGCGCTACGCCATCGATGCGGCCATGCAGGCGACTGGCAACCAGTTGATCGCGGTCAACGCGACCGGATGCCTGGAAGTGTTTTCCACGCCGTATCCGCAGACTTCGTGGCAGATTCCCTGGATTCACTCGTTGTTCGGCAACGCTGCCGCGGTCGCATCGGGCGTCGCGGCCGCGCAGCGGGCGCTGGGCCGCACCGGCGTGCGCGTCATCGCGCAGGGCGGTGACGGCGGCACGACCGACATCGGCTTCGGCTGCCTGTCCGGCATGTTCGAACGCAACGACGACGTGCTCTATATCTGTTACGACAACGAGGCGTACATGAACACCGGCGTGCAGCGCTCGAGCGCGACGCCGCCGGCGGCGCGCACCGCTACCACTCCGGCGTTGGGGCCTTCCCCGGGCAATGTCTTCGGCACCGGCAAGAACGTGCCGCGCATCGCGATGGCGCACGGCATTCCCTACGTCGCGACCGCGAGCGTTTCCAATCTGCGCGATCTCGAGCGCAAGGTCAAGGTGGCGATGGGGATTCACGGTGCGCGCTACATTCACATCTTCGTGCCATGCCCCCTCGGCTGGGGTTCGGCCTCGGAAGACACGATCAAGATCGCGCGCTTGGCAGTCGAGACCGGCCTATTCCCGCTGTTCGAGGCGCATGACGGCGAAGTCACGGCGAGTACCCCGATCCGGCACAAAGTCCCCGTGGCCGAATACCTCAAGTTGCAGAAACGTTACGCCCATCTGTTCCGCAATCCGCCCGACCTCGAACGCATTGCACAGATTCAGATGATGGCCGATCGCAATATCGAGAAGTTCGGCTTGCTGCACTAGGAGATCGTCAATGGACAAGCCTTACGCAATTACCCTCGATGTCGGCTCGAGCCTTGCCAACAAGACCGGCGCGTGGCGTACCAACCGGCCGGTGTATTTGGATCGCTTGCCCCCCTGCAACCACGCCTGCCCGGCCGGCGAAAACATCCAGGGCTGGCTGTATCACGCCGAGTCCGGCGACTACGAAGCCGCGTGGCGAGCGCTGACGGAGGACAATCCGTTTCCGGCGATCATGGGGCGCGTCTGCTATCACCCTTGCGAGACCTCTTGCAACCGCGGCAAAGTCGACGAGCCGGTCGGCATCAACTCGGTCGAGCGCTTTCTCGGGGACGAAGCCCTGAAGCGCGGCTGGACGTTTTCTCCACCCAAAGCCGAGAGCGGCAAGCGCGTGCTCATCGTCGGCGCCGGACCCTCCGGATTGTCCGCGGCGTATCACCTTCGACGCCTAGGCCACCGCGTCAAGATCGTCGAGGCGGGTCCGCTTACCGGCGGGATGATGCGTTTCGGTATTCCCAAATATCGGTTGCCGCGCGACGTGCTCGATGGCGAGGTGCAACGCATCCTCGACATGGGTGTCGAACTGGAACTGAACGCGAAGGTCACGAACATCCTCGACACGATGAGCGCGGGCCGCTTCGACGCAGCGTTCCTCGCGGTCGGCGCGCATATCGCCAAGCGCGCATACATTCCCGCGGGCGAAGCCGCTCACATGCTCGATGCGGTATCGGTTTTGCGGAGCATGGAGGGCGAGGAAAAGCCGATGCTGGGCCGCCGCGTGGTGGTGTATGGCGGCGGCAACACCGCGCTCGACGTCGCGCGCACAGCCAAACGGCTAGGCGCGACCGAAGCCATCATCGTCTACCGGCGCACCCGCGAAAAGATGCCTGCGCACGACTTTGAAATCGAAGAGGCGTTGCAGGAAGGCGTGTTGATCAAGTGGCTGTCGACGATCAAGAACATGGCCGACGAGGGTACCCTGACCGTCGAAAAGATGGCGCTCGACTCCACGGGCTTCCCCCAGCCAACCGGCGAATTCGAGACCCTGGAGGCCGACTCGCTGGTGCTGGCGCTGGGCCAGGACGTCGATCTCTCGCTGCTCGACGGCGTGCCGGGACTCGACATCAAGGACGGCACTGTTCAAGTGGGCCGCAATATGATGACCGGCCATGCAGGAATTTTCGCGGGCGGCGACATGGTGCCGTCGGAGCGCACGGTCACGGTCGGGGTCGGTCACGGCAAGAAAGCGGCACGGCATATCCACGCGTGGCTCTCCGGCAGCACCTACGCACCCGCGCCCAAGCACGAGCTCGCTACGTTCGACATGATCAACCCCTGGTACTTCAGCGATGCGCCCAAGACCATGCGCCCATTGCTCGAGCTCGCCCGCCGGACCTCCACTTTCGAGGAGGTCGTCGGCGGTCTTACCGAAGATAACGCGTTGTTCGAAGCGCGCCGCTGCATGTCCTGCGGCAACTGTTTCGAGTGCGACAACTGTTACGGCGTGTGCCCCGACAACGCGGTAATCAAACTGGGACCGGGCAAACGCTTCGAGTTCAATTTCGACTATTGCAAGGGCTGCGGCATCTGCGTTTCCGAATGTCCATGCGGCGCGATCAAGATGGTTCCCGAACAAAACTGAAAACCCACACACGCACCCGGCGGCCCGAAAAGCGGACGAGAGCGGCGAGGAGATAAGCGATGTTGCAGAAAAGTCACGACGATGTCAGGGCGAGCGCGCCCTCCGCGATGCCGGAGGGCATTGCGCTCTTGCAGGACCCGGCGCTCAACAAGGGAACCGCGTTCACCGAAGTCGAGCGCGATACCCTGCACCTGCGCGGGCTGTTGCCGCCGCACGTTTCCTCGCAGGAACAGCAATTGGGGCGCGTGCTCGAGAATTTTCGCCGCAAGTCGAGCGATCTCGAGAAGTACATCAATCTGAGAGCGCTGCACGACCGCAACGAGGCGCTCTTCTTCCGTCTGCTCCTGGAAAATCCCGATGAAATGCTTCCTATCGTCTATACGCCGACGGTAGGGTTGGCGTGCCAGCGGTACACGCACATCTTCCAGCGGCCGCACGGCATTTTCGTCAGCGCGGCCGATCGCGGCCGCGTCGCGGACGTTCTCGCCAACTGGCCGCGCCGCGACGTGTCGATCATCGTCGTCAGCGACGGCGAGCGCATCCTGGGTTTGGGCGACCTGGGCGCGAACGGAATGGGCATTCCGGTCGGCAAGCTCTCGCTCTATACCGCATGTGCGGGCGTGCCTCCGAACAGCTGCCTGCCGGTGCTTCTCGACGTCGGCACCAACAACTCCGAGCTGCTCGACGATCCTCTCTATATCGGTCTGCAACAGCCGCGCGTTCGCGGCGAGGAATACGACGCGCTGGTCGAAGAGTTCGTGGTCGCTGCCAGCAAGCTCTTCCCGGGCGTGGTGATTCAGTTCGAAGACTTTGCGACCCACAATGCATTCCGGTTGCTGAAGAAATATCGCGATCGGATCCCGACGTTCAACGACGACATTCAGGGGACCGCGGCGGTGGTGTTGGCAGGGATCCTGTCCGCGCTGCGGATCACCGGCGGGGCGCTTGGCGAGCAGACATTGCTGTTCCAGGGCGCGGGCGAAGCGGCGACAGGTATTGCGGATCTGGTCGTTGAAGCGATGGTCGCGAAGGGTGTTGACGAGGCGCAGGCGCGGCGGCGCTGCTGGCTCTTCGACTCGCGCGGTCTGGTCGTCAAAGAACGAGCCGAGCTTGCCGCGCATAAGCAAGCCTACGCGCACGAGCATGCGCCGGCAGACAGTCTGCTCGAGGCGGTGAAGGTATTGCGGCCGACTGCCATCATCGGCGTCGCTGCAATAGGAGGCGCCTTTACCGAGGACGTCGTGCGCACGATGGCCGCCATCAACAAGCGGCCGATCGTTTTTGCGCTCTCGAACCCGACGTCGAAAGCCGAATGCACGGCAACACAAGCGTACCGCTGGTCGGACGGCCGTGCGCTATTCGCCTGCGGCTCGCCGTTCGACCCGGTGACGCTGGATGGCCGAAGCTACGTGCCGCGGCAGGGTAACAATTCGTACATTTTCCCCGGCGTTGGCCTGGGCGTGATCGTTTCCGGGTCGAGTCGCGTGACGGATGAAATGTTCATGGCAGCGGCGCATACGCTCGCCGAGCAAGTCACCGAGGACGACCTGAGACAGGGAAGCCTCTATCCGCCGCTCAAGAACATCCGCGACGTCTCGGCGCATATCGCGGCCGCGGTCGCTACCGTCGCCTACCGTCGAGAGCTGGCGCGCGGACCGGCACCGGCCGACCTGCTCGGATTCATGAAGTCGAAGATGTACGAACCGCGCTATGCAACGTACGTGGCGGGCTGAAGGCAACGCAATGGCCACGTAACGCAAGCAAAAATGCGCAAGAAAGGTGATGCCCGATGAGGGAGACTGTTCTGACCATGCTCCGCCACCATCCATTTGTGGCGGAGTTCGAGCCCAGGCACGTCGAAAAGCTGGCGACGCTGGCGCACGAAAGACGCTTCGACCGGGATCAGATTCTCTTCCGCGAGGGCGACGAGTGCTCGGAGTTCTACCTGATCGTGACCGGACTTGTGGCGCTCGAGATCGCCGCGCCGGGACACACGTTTCGCGTGCAGACGCTGTTCGCGGGCGATGAGCTGGGCTGGTCCGCATTGTTGATGGGCAGAGGCAAGCACTTCCAGGCGCGGACACTGGAGCGCGTGGACGCGTTGGCGTTCGAAGGCACGGAGCTCTTGGACGCATGCAAGGATGACACGCTGTTCGGCTTTACGTTGATGCAACGGCTGCTGGGAGTCGTGGCCGAGCGGCTGCAGGCAACGCGGCTGCAACTGCTGGACATGTACTCTCCGGTGGCGGCCCGGGCCGGAGCGTGATGATGACCGCCCTTTTTAGCTCGGAAGGGAGTCTGAGATGAAACGCCATTGGATCGCGCTTGCCGCGGGCGTGTCCGTTGCCGGGAGTGCCCACGCCGCGCTGGACAACGCCGCTGCGGAAGCAATGATGAAAAAGGACGGCTGCGCCGCGTGTCACGAGAGCGACAAGAAACTCATCGGTCCCGCATTCCAGGAAGTTGCCGTCAAGTACAAAGGCGACCAGGACGCGGCAGCCAAGCTCAGGGACAAAGTCAAGAAGGGCGGCACGCATGTCTGGGGCGAGGCGGCCATGCCGCCGAACGTCCTGGCCTCCGACTCCGACATCAAGGATCTGGTGGACTGGATCCTGACCCTGAAAAAGTAGACGCGCCGCGGCAAGAGCTTTCGTGAACCCGATCGCGATCACTTTGTTGCTCGCGGTCGCGCTCGCGGGGTTCGGCGCGCTCGCGTGGCGCAAGCTCGCCATCGTCGTGAAGCTGGCGCCGGAAGTGCGTTGGGACCATCCGCTGGCGCGCTTTCATACCGTGCTGGTCAAAGGCTTCCTGCAGTCGCGCATGGTCGCACGCGAATGGAAGCCGGGCCTGATGCACGCGGTGATCTTCCTCGGGTTCATGACCCTGCTCATGCGCAAGGTGCAGCTTCTCGTGATCGGTTACGACGAGACCTTCGTCTATCCCGGGCTGGCCGGCGGAGTGTTCGCGAGCTTCAAGGATCTCATCGAGTTTGCGGTGCTTGCCGCGGTTGGCTATGCGCTCTGGAGGCGGCTCGCGAAAAAACCTGCTCGGCTCGAGCGCAACCGCGAGGCGCTGGTGATCCTGTCGCTGATCGCGGCGATCATGGTCACCGATTTCCTGTTCGACGGCTTCCGCTTCGCGCTCCGAGTGCCGGCCGATACGGGGATCGCGCACGAGCGATCGTTCGCCTTCGCCGGCGACGCCATCGCGCGGATGTTTTCAGGACTATCGAAAGATCAGCTGGAGGCCGGGTACCAGGGGTCGTACTGGGCGCAGATGCTGACGGTGCTCACCTTCCTGGTGATCCTCCCTATCGGCGAGCATTTTCACATCGTTACCGCGCTGCCCGCGCTTTTTTTCAGACGTGGCGGACCGGCCAACCGCGTGCCGACGCTGGACCTGGACGCAATCATGAGCGGTAATGACGCGGGCGAGATGAAGATCGGGGTGCGCACCGCCCGCGATTTGAGCTGGAAGGACGGACTCGATGCCTTCACGTGTACCGAATGCGGGCGGTGCAAGGACGCGTGTCCGACCTTTCTCACCGGCAAGCCGCTGTCCCTGAAATGGGTCTACGACAGTCTCAAGGAGCATCTGCTGGAAGAGCGCAATGTCATCGTCGCCGGTGACGACGCGGCGCTGCCTCCTCTGGTCGGCGGAGTCATCGCGCCGGAGACGCTATGGGCGTGCACGACGTGCGGCTATTGCGAGGCGGCGTGTCCGATCGAGCTCGAGCATCTGCCTCGCTTCTACCGCATGCGCCAGCATCAGGTCCTGATGGAAGGCGCTTTTCCGCACGAGCTCAAGGCCGTGTTCAACGCCTACGACGTGCAGAGCAATCCCTGGGGGTTGCCGGCCGATACGCGCGGCAACTGGGCTCAGGGCTTGAGCGTCCCCGTCGTGCAAACGCCCGAGGAGGTGCAGGCGCTCGAGTACCTTTTCTACGTGGGCTCGGCGGAGTCGTTCGATCCGCGCGCGCAAAAGATCGCGGTCGCATTCGTCAAGATCCTCAAGCACGCCGGCGTTCGCTTCGGGATTCTGGGCGCGCGCGAGACGTCGACCGGGGAGTGCGTGCGCCGCGCGGGCAACGAAATGCTGTTCCAGCAGCTCGCGGGGGTGCTGGTCGAGACCTTGAACGGATTGGGCGTGACGCGCATCGTGACCTGCGATCCGCACGCCTTCAATACGCTCAAGAACGAGTATCCCGAATTCGGCGGGCACTACGAAGTCGTGCACCACACCCAGCTCATCGCGAACCTCATCGCCGAGGGCCGAGCCCGCGTCGACCGTGTCTTCGAGCGCGTCATCTATCACGAGCCGTGCTACCTCGCCCGGCACAACGGCGAGTACGAAGCCCCGCGGGCGATCATCGCGCATCTGACGCGGGACGCACCGCTCGAGTTCGAGCTCCGCCGCGAAAAGTCGATGTGCTGCGGCGCCGGCGGCGCGCGAATGTGGATGGACGAGAAGATCGGACGCCGAATCAACGTCGCGCGCGTCGAGCAGGCGCTGCCCAGTCAGCCGAGCGTGATCGCGACGGCGTGTCCCTATTGCGCGACCATGTTGAGCGACGGTACGAAGGCTCTCGGACGCGAGCCGGAAATCGCGACGCGCGACATCGCCGAGCTGGTCGCCGACGCCCTTACAGCAGATCCGTGAACATGTGACGAACACATTCTTGTAGGACGGAGCGGAAGGCCCCGGGGACGATCTGCTCGTATTGGCCTCATCGAGCATTTGCGGGCCATCGGGAAAAAATAAGAGCCCACTCAGCCGAAAGAATGCCCTGTGTTGTGTTAGAATGATGTTCTCACGGAGAGGGTAGTGTCAGCCCTTCCGCCTCCGCCAGGTTGGCTCTGCAACCCTTGGCGTCTCCCTAGGCATCACCCAGCTTGCGCGATGCCGATTCAAAGCGGGTCGAGAACCTGCGCCACGTCTGTTTTGACTCCTGCGCGACGCCGCGCAATTGCCGAAATCCAAGCGAACGAAGTCCTGTATGGGATCACCCATATGGCGTTGATAGCTATTTTCTAAGAGGATCACATTATGTCTACTCACAACCAACCTAGCTCCACACCGAAAACCGGCGATGGCCGGCAAGCCAATTTGGAGACGGCACTGCGTATCGCCACCGTCATGGCGGAAGCCAATGAGCGCATGTTTAAAGTACAAAGTGAAGGCGCCAACGCGGCGTTTGCAGAGAATTCGAGGCACCTCAAAGCGCTGCTCAACACAGTCAACACGAAGGATTCCGCGGCACTGCTTGCGGAATGGACCAATCTTTATCAAGCGAACATGCGCAGAGGCCTGGACGTCACTCGCAGTTGCTTCGAGATTGTGCCTCAAACCCACGCCGAGATAGCCAAACTGGTGGGCGAACCCTTCACGTCTGCCAACAAGGAAACACAGCAATATCTCGACCAGTTCACGAAGGCGATTGGCGACGGACGCGACGCGGCCGCTGCTTCGGTGAAGGATTTCCTAGCCAAGGCCATCGCGAGCGCCAACGCAACAGGGAAGAAAGAAAAAGTTTCCTAAAGTTGCATAGGACAGCCGATTCGCTGATTTCCTTATTCGAAATCTCGAAAAAGCTGGTTGCGTATGGACCCGGCAGGTTGACTGTTCGGGTCTTTTTTTGCTCTTCAGTATTGCGACAGTTCGACAAGAAGCGAATACCGACTCCAGAAACGCCGGTTAATGATGCCGGTGGGAAGCGATGCCGCGGCAGGACCGAAGGTCGGGGCCGATGTAGTCACCGGCCGCGCAACATGACCGTTGGCAAGCCGACAATATCCTCGGTCGTCAGGAGCGCGGCTGCCACACTTACAGCAGATCGATCACCCACCCGGGAAACACCGCTATCAGGATCGCCGCCAGCAAGCAGATGAAACTCGCGCCCAGCGCCAGGCGCCCGGGCGATCCCTGAACGGCGGTCGGCTCCTCCGCGCTCATGAACAGGTATTGGATGACGCGCAGATAGAAGTAGATGCCGAGGTAGCTTCCGACCAGGCCCAGGACAGCGTAGAGCGTGAATCCGGCCGCGATCACGTTCTTGAAGATAAGGAACTTGGCGACAAACCCGGGGAACGGTGGAATGCCCGCCAGCGAGAGCATGGCGATGCCGATCATCAGCGCGGCGAACGGGTCGCGATGGAACAGCCCTTTGAGGTTGTCCATGCGATCGCGGGCTGTGTCGTCGGGGTTCTGCGGAAGCGCTGCGAACGCCAGCAAGTTCATCAGCCCGTAGGCAAGCACGTAGAATGCGACCGCCTGGAAGCGGCCCGGGCCCTCGCCCAAGAGGGCATAGAAGAGGTAGCCGGCGTGAGCGATGGACGAGTAGGCGATCATGCGCCGGAAGCTCTGCTGGCGCATCGCCGCCAGATTGCCCCAGACGATCGAGACGAGCGGCAGGATCGCGAGCAGATCTGCCATCGGCCGCGTCACCGGCACGGTTCCGAACAGGCGCACTGCGGCAAGGAGCACACCCGCCTTGATGATCGTGGCCATGTACGCGGTCACCGGGATCGCGGCGCATTCGTAAGCATCCGGTGCCCAAGCGTGGAACGGAACGATGGCCGCCTTGAGGAAGAACGCGACGAGCACGAGCACGACGGCGACGTTGGCCATGGTGTCGGGCGAGCCCAATGCGCTCGCAAACGTCGAGAGCGCGAGCGAGCCGCTGCTGCCGTAGAGAAGCGAAACTCCCATCAGCAGCGTCGCGGTCGCAGTGCCGCCGAGAACCAGGTACTTCAGCGCCGCCTCCGCACTTTGCGGCCGCCGAAAGGCGAGAAGAACCAGTGCGTACACGGGAAGCGACATCAGCTCGAGCCCAAGGAAAAGGGTCAGGAAGCTGTCCGCGGACAACAGCAGGCAGACGCCGTACAGCGAGGAGAGCAGCAAGACCGGGAAGGCGCCCTGGCCGGCGTCGTCGCGGGAAATGAGCAGCACAGGCACCGCAAGCGCGAGGACGATCGCCTTGGCGAGCAAGGTCGCCGGGTCGACCGAATAGTGGCCGGCGAACGCGGCAAACGCGAATCCATTCGAGGACAACCAGACCGCGGCTGCCGCCGCGAAGCTCACGGCGAGCAGCGACAGCAGCAGCGAAACTTGTTTGCGGAGCGGCACGGCGATCTCGACCGCGATGAGGATCACGATTCCGGCCAGCAGGAGGTGCTCTGGCAGCATGGCAATGGCGCTGTCGATCCAACTCATGGTGGAGTCGCTGAAGCGATCGGTGTGGCCGGCCGAGTCTGCGATCCGGGCGGCGATGATGGAAGCTGCCGCAGTGTCGCGACGGGCAATCCCGTCCTCACGCCGGCGACGAGCTGCTGGTATTGCCTTGCCGCGAGCTCGGTCTTCTTCATCGGCTCATCGGGAAACAATCCCAGCGCGAACACCGCGACGACGATAGCCGCGAGAATGGCTTTCTCCCGCAGGCTCAGATCGACCAGCGGCAGATGCGGCGCCTTCGCCGGGCCGAACAGAAAGCGCTGCGCAAACCACAGCATGTAGAGCGCGCCGAGTACGACACCGGCGACCGCGCTCGCGCTCACAATCAGGGGGTAGGCAGCGCCCTGCACATACTGCGGCCACGCCGCCCGGAATGCGCCGAGCAACACGAGGAATTCGCCGGTGAATCCGCTCGTCGTGGGCAGTCCGATCGCCGCCAGGGTGAGCACCATGAAAAACACCGAATACACTGGCAGCAGCTTCGCCAACCCGCCGTACGCGGCCAGATTGCGCGTGTGGCAGCGTTCGTAGACCATCCCGACCATCAGGAAGAGCCCGCCGGCGACCAGCCCGTGGCTCACCATCTGCATCACCGCGCCCTGGATGCCGAGCAGGTCGAGGCTGATGAGCCCGAGCATCACGTAGCCGAGATGACTGATCGAAGAGTAGGCGATGATCTTCTTGATATCGGTCTGCACCAGCGCCAGGCAGGCGCCGTAGATGATGCTCACCACAGCGAGCGTTCCGAATACCGGCGCGAGGAGCCGCGTGGCGTCGGGGAACAGGGGAAAGGCGAGCTTCATGAAGCCGTACGTCCCCATCTTCAACAGGACGCCGGCAAGGATCACCGAGCCCGCGGTCGGCGCTTCGACGTGCGCGTCCGGCAGCCAGGTGTGCAGCGGCACGATCGGCACCTTGATCGCGAACGCCAGCGCGAAGGCGGCGAGCAGCACCGTTTGCACGTGCAGCGGCAATTCCGCGCGATACAGATCGGCGAAGGCGAATGAAGTTATGCCCGTCGTCGCGTTGATCGAATATACGAGATAGATCACCGCGGCGAGCATGAGGATGCTGCCGAATGCGGTGTACAACACGAATTTGAGCGTGGCGTAGATACGGCGCTCTCCGCCCCAGATGCCGATAATGAGGAACAGCGGTATCAGCATCGCCTCCCAGAACAGATAGAACAGGAAAAGGTCTTGCGCGAGAAAGGTGCCCAGCATCGCGAACTGCAGCGCGAACACCATCGCGTAGAAGAGCTTTACATCCTTCTGGATGGCGGTGAAGGCGCCCGCGACGACCAGCGGGCCGAGGAACGCGGTCAGCAGGACGAGCAGCAGGTTGTAGCCGTCGAGTCCGATCTGGTAGTACACGCCCCAGGACGCGATCCAGGGCAGCCGCGTCTCGAACTGCAAACCTTCCGTGGAGGCGTCGAAGCGCGCATAAAGCCACGCGGCGAGCGCGAATTGTACGAGCATTACGGCGAGCGACAGCCGCCGCACGGACTCGTCCTGCCGCGCGGGCAATGCGACGATCGCCGCAATGCCGGCCAGCGGCAGGTACAGAACGAGATTGAGGAGTCCGGCCTCAGCCATGGCGCCAGCTCCACGCGAGCGAGGCGATGATCCCGACGAGGACGAGCAGCGCGTACAAGTGCAGGTTGCCGTTCTGAACTCGGCTCAAGCCCCCGGCGGAGCGCCGGCCCAGCGCCGCGAGGCCATGCAACGAGCCGTCGAAAAGCTTCTGGTCGCCGAGCCTCAGGAAAACGCGATCCGAGATCCAGTACAAGGGACGCCCGATCAGCCAGTCGTACGCCTCGTCGACATAGTATTTGCCGGAGAGCACGCGGTGCAGCGTCGGGAAGCGACGGCGCAGACGTTCGGCGCGATCGGCGTCGCCACCAAACAGATACGCGGCGGCGGCGAGTCCGGCGAAAGCAAGACCGATCGAGACGACCATGAGCGGCGTCTCGAAGTGTTCGAGCGCCGGCGCGATTTCGGGCAGCGGCAACAGGGAGCCAAGGAAGTGCGGCAGCGGCAGAAAGCCGCCTATCGCGGACAGGATCGCCAGCGCGATCAGGATGCCGGTCATCGACGCAGGCGACTCGTGCACGTGGTGCTCGGTTTCCGGGGTCATTCGGGAACGGCCGAAGAAAGTCAGCCACAGCAGCCGGAACATGTAAAAGGCCGTCAGCAGCGCCGTCGTTGCAGCCACCGCAAAGAGCAGCGGCGAGCCGCCACTGCTGCTGGCGAAGGCGAACCAGAGAATCTCGTCCTTGGAGAAGAATCCGGCGAGTGGGGGGATGCCGGCGATGGCGGCAGTCGCAACAGTGAAGGTAGCGAAGGTTACAGGGATTCGGCGCGCCAGCCCGCCCATCTTGCGGATGTCCTGCTCGCCCCCGAGGGCGTGGATGACGCTGCCCGCGCCGAGGAAGAGGCAGGCCTTGAAAAACGCGTGCGTGTAAAGATGAAAGATCGCCACGCTGTACGCCCCGACGCCGAGCGCCACGAACATGAAGCCGAGTTGCGAGATCGTCGAATACGCCAGTACCTTCTTGATGTCCGTCTGCACGACCGCGATCGTGGCGGCGAAGAAGGCGGTGAGCGCACCGATCGCAGCGATTATCGCGCTGGCCTCGGGAGCGTGCAGATAGATGCCCGACATGCGCGCGACGAGATACACGCCGGCGGTCACCATGGTCGCGGCGTGGATCAGCGCGGAGACCGGCGTCGGACCCGCCATGGCATCCGGCAACCAGACGTGCAGCGGAATCTGCGCCGACTTGCCCGAAGCGCCGATGAACAACAGGATGCCGACCAGGCTTGCCGATACTGCGGGTAACGGGGTCGCCATGAATGCGGCGTTGATGCGGTCCATGTCCAGCGTGCCAAGCGCGGTATAGAGCAGGAACATGCCGAGCAGGAAGCCGGCATCGCCGATGCGGTTGGTAATGAACGCCTTCTTGCCGGCGCGCGCCTTGTCCGGGTCTTCGAACCAGAAGCCGATCAGCAGATACGACGCAAGTCCCACGCCTTCCCAGCCGACGAAGAGAACGAGCAGGGACCGGCCGAGCACCAGCAGCAGCATGAAGAACAGAAAGAGGTTCAGGTAGGAAAAGTAACGGGCGTAGCTCGCGTCGTCCTTCATGTAGCCGATCGAGTAGACGTGAATGAGCGAGCCGACGCCGGTCACGATCAGCACCATCACCGCGCTCAAGGCGTCGAAATAAAAGGCGACCTCGAACGAGCTGCCGCCCACCACGGCCCAGGTGTAAGCGATGTCGATCAAAGGCGCTCCACCTGCCGCCTGCAAGCCGAGGAAACATTTTACTGTCACGAGAAACGCCAGGATCGGCAGGCCGCAGCCGATCGCGGAGACGAACCGTGCGCCGAGCCGGTTGCCGGCGAGGCCGTTCAGCAGGAACCCTGCCAACGGCAGGAGGACGATCACGGCCAGCGGGTGGCTCACCGGCTATCCCTTGAGGTCGGCGTAGGCGTCCAGGTCGAGCACGCCTTTGCGGCGCACGAGCAGGAGCACGATGGGAATGGCGATGGCGATTTCGGCCGCCGCGACGACGAAGATCAGAAAGACGAGCACCGCTCCGGCTGCGGTCGCCGTCTGCTGCGCGAAGGTCACCAGGCTCAGGTTCACCCCGTTGAGCATCAGCTCCATGCACATCAGCATGACCAGCACGTTGCGGCGGACGATGACGCCCAGCAGCCCCAGCGCGAACAGCGCCGCGGAGGTCGCGATGAGCATCTGGACCTTATCCACGATGCCTTCGTCCCACTTCGAGCACGGCCAGCGCCGCCACCACCGCGGCGACCAGCAGCACCGAGACGAGCTCGAAATGCAACCAGTACTCGTTCAGGAACTCGGCCGAGAAATGCCTCAAGGCGAAGAGTGTGCCCACCGCCGCGCCGCTGGGCTCGGGCAGCGCGCGCCACAATCCGTGGGCGAGGATGGCGAGGAACAGCAGCGCAGCGGCAATGCCGGGAAGCAGCAGTCGCGAGAAGCGGCGCGTGAAGGAGCGATCTCGCACGTCCAGCAGCATGATCGCGTAGACCATGAACACCATCACCGCGCCGACGTAGATGAGCACCTGGAACACCGCGATCACATGCACGCCGAGCAGCGCATAGACGCCGGCGAGCGAAAGCATGGTCGCGGTGAGCGCCAGCGCGACGCGCATCGGGTGGCGCAGCACCAGCATCAGGACGGCGGCGAGGAGCGCCGTGGCGGCGAAAAGCCAGAGGAGCACGGTCTCGATCATGCGGGCCCCTTCAACGTATCGGTGCCGCCTTTCGGGGTGTTTTCGGTACCGGCCTTCGCCGTGCTTTCGGTACCGGCCTTCGCCGGATAGGGCTTCGCAACATCGCGTTGCGGGTTCCAGTTGAGCAGCTCGGGGAGCGACAGCCACAGTTGCTGACGATCGTATGTCGGCAGGTCGGGCACTTCCTTCACCATGCGGATCGCGTCCTCGGGGCAGGCCTCGACGCACAATCCGCAGAAGATGCAGCGCGAGTAGTCGATCTCGAACCGCGCGGGATATTTTGGGTGCGCCGGGTCGTCCGGATCGAAGGCCGCCTCGATCTCGATGACCTTTGCAGGGCACACCGTCGCGCACATGTTGCAGGCGATGCATTGAGGCCGGCCGTCGGGGCGCTGCGTCAGCACATGCTTGCCGCGGTTGCCGGCGGCGTAGTCGGGCCGCGTTTCCTCGGGGTAGTAAGTCGTGAGTGCCCCTTTGCGAAATGTCATCCAATGCCACATGTTCGTGAGGAACACGCCGCCGGTGATGCTCAAGCCACGCAGGATCTCGGGCAGGTATGCCCGCTCCCACCACGACATGGTGGGCTTGTTCCAGTATTGCTTGCGCGCGTAGGGCTTCATGTTCGCGTGACGCCTCAGGCTTGCAGCGCCCAGACGACGACGGCGGTCACCGTCAGGTTGGCCAGCGCCAGCGGGAACATGAATTTCCAGGCGAAGCGCAATAGCTGGTCCCAGCGAAAGCGCGGCAGCGTCCAGCGCACGAGGATCTGGAAGCTGGACATGAGCAGCATCTTGGCCAGGAACACGACGAGCTGGATCACCACGATCGCCGCATGGCCGATCGGCACCACGTGATTTCCCGGCAGTACAAACCCCTCGTCGGTCATGAACGGCAGGTTGTAGCCGCCGAGGAAAAGCGTGGTGAACAGCGCACCGATGATCGCGATCTCGATGAACTCGGCAAACATGAACAGCCCCATCTTCATCGCGCTGTACTCGGTGTAATAGCCGGCGATGAGTTCCGACTCCGCCTCCGGGAGGTCGAAAGGAATGCGCTTGTTCTCCGCAATCGCCGCGGTCAGGAAGAGAACCGCCGCGAAGGGCTGAAGAAAGATTCCCCACGCGGGCAGAAAGCCCAGCAGCACGCCCGACTGCTGCTGGACGATGGCGTTCATGTCGACGGTGCCGTAAATGAGGATGAGCCCGAGCACCGTGAGACCCATGATCAGCTCGTAGGAGATCATCTGCGAGCCGGCACGCAGCGCGCCCAGCAGGGAGAACTTGTTGGACGAGGACCAGCCGGCGAGCATCGTGCCGATGATCGTCAGGCCGCCGAACGCAAAGACGACCAGGAGCCCGGCATCGACGCGCGCGATCTGCATCGGATAGGATCTGTCGCCGAACCAGGCGGAGAGCGAGGGCACGCTTTGCAGCAGCTTGGCTGGGACGAGCGTGCCGCCGAAGGGAATGACCGCGAACACCAGCAACACCGGCGTGAACACCACCCAGGGTGCGAGCGCGTAGGCGAAGCGGTCGTAGGAATTGGGCCTCCAGTCCTCCTTCAGCATCATCTTGATACCGTCGGCGAGGCCGTGGAACAGGCCCAGCCACACGAGCTTGATCTGGGTGAATGGAATGCGCACGTACGCACGATTGGCGCCGATGCGATCGGACATGATGGCGGCCTGCTTGCGCTCGACCCATGTCAGAACGGTGCCGAACAAAAGCAGCACCGCTACTGCGTAGCCGATGAAGACGAGGTAGACGACCAGATCCTGCATCATGCGTGTGCGCGCTCGGTCGCCGCGATCGCAGCGAAAAGCGTCTCGGCGTCGGCGACCGACGCCTTTTTCGTAAAGCAAGGCTCGAACGCGCTCACCACGCCCTGGAAGTTGGTGTAGTGCCCGCGACGCTCGGTCTGAATGCTGATCGGTATGAACACGTCGGCGTGCCCGTTCTCCGGCTGCAGATACGCGTTGAGGAAGATGATCTTTGCCCCGACCGGGATGCGGGCGAAGTCGAAGCCCTCGCCCCAGACCAGGACCAGGTCTGTATCTTCGGCGATGGCGCTCGCACCGTCGTCTTGCCGCGGGAACAACGCACACGCCGTGGCCGTATTCGGGTTCTTGTCCGCGCGGATGAGCAGATCGTCGTCGAGGCGCTCGCCCGGCTGCGGTGTCCAATCGTGCTTGGTGAAAGCGGCGAAGCGCCCAGGCAGCGCATGCTTCAAAGCGCCGAGCTCTTCGTTGGAGCCCCAGCTCGACACCAGTGCGACGGGGTGCCGGGCACTCTCGATCAGGTGTCGAGCGGACTCGATGGCCGATGGCAAATCGACGGGCTTGCCCTTCTGCATCGCCTGCGTCGCGCGCGGGCGCTCGAAGATCTGCGCGAGGTCACGCCCCTTGTTGCAGATCCAGGGTCCGTTGACGTGCGGATTTTCGAGAGGAGTCACGCGCTCGATACTGACGTTCTGGCGCGGGTCGAGCGCGTTGAGCTTCCACTCCTGCTTGCGATGCCAGATCTGCACCGTGCAGCCTCGCGCGCAGCCCGGACAGACCGAAGGAGTCGGCTTGAGATACCAGACGCGCGCCTTGTACAGGAACGGGCGCGAGAGCAGCGCACCCACCGGACAGAGGTCGATGATGTTGTCCGAGTACGGGTCGGCGTCGAGCGGGCGATCCTCCGCGGCGCGAACTAGCGACGCATCGCCGCGTTGGATGATTCCGAGCGCGTTCGATTTGGATATCTCGCTCGTGAAGCGCACGCAGCGCGAGCACAGGATGCAGCGCTCGTTATCGAGCACGATCCGCTCGGACAGCGCGTGGAACTTGGTCGAGCGCACTTTCGCGTCGCGTGAAATCGACGGCGCGCCGTTGTATTTGTAGTGGTAATCCTGCAGCTTGCACTCGCCGGCCTTGTCGCAGATGCCGCAGTCGACCGGGTGGTTGAGCGTCATCAGTTGCATGATCGACTTTCGGTACGCCTTCACCGGGTCGGAATCGGTGAGCACCCGCAGGCCCTCCGCGACCGGCATGTTGCAGGCGATTTCCACCCAGCTACGACCCTCGACCTGGACACAGCAGATGCGACAGTTGCCTGCCACCGACAGCTTCGGGTGCCAGCAAAAATAGGGGATGTAAAATCCATGCGCCAGTGCTGCCTGCAGGACGCTCTGGCCACGCTCGGCCTGAATCGAATGGCCGTTTATGAAGATTTCGGGCATTCCAGCGTCCCGTTGAATCGCGAGCGCTTGTGTTCGATGAAATACTCGAACTCGTCGCGGAACTTGTTCAGGATGCCGCTCGTGGCATAGCCGGCGGCATCGCCCATGCCGCAGATCGTCGTGCCGTCGTTCCAGGCGGAGATCTGGTACATGCGCTCGATGTCCTCGGGGCGGCCCTCGCCGTCGACGATGCGGTCGATGATGCGATGGAGCCAGCCCATACCCTCGCGGCAGGGCGTGCACTGGCCGCAGGACTCGTGGTGGTAGAAGCGGAGTAGCACCTGCAGCAGGCGAACAATGCAGGTGCCCTCCGCGATGACGATCATGCCGCCCGAGCCCATCGAAGAGCCGGCGGCTGCGAGCGACTGATTGTCCAGGGTGAGCGGCTCGATTTCCTTCGCGGTCAGCACCTTGGTCGAGATGCCGCCGGGAATGATCCCCTTGAGCGCCCGACCGCCGAGGACGCCGCCGCAATCATCAAAGATGAACTTGGCGAATGGGTAGCCGATCTCGATCTCGTAGACGCCGGGGCGCTCGATGTGGCCGGAAATCGAGATGAGGCGCGTCCCGGGATCCTTGGCGGTGCCTAATTTCTTGAACGCTTCGCCGCCATGCGCGATGATCCAGGCGATGTTGGAAAGCGTCTCGACGTTGTTGATGACGGTAGGCCTCTGATACAGACCGCGCACGGTCAGGCGTGGCGGACGATTGCGCGGGTAACCCCGCTTGCCCTCGATCGAGGTGATCAGCGCCGACGCCTCGCCGCAGACGTAGGATCCCGCGCCGCGATAGATCACCAGATCGCACGCGAACTCCGTGCCGAGAATGCGCTCGCCGAAGTAGCCGGCCTCGTACGCCTCTTCCAGCGCGCCGGCGAGACGGTGGTAGGGGCCATCGAACTCGCCGCGAATGTAGACGAAGGCATTACGTACCTGCAGCGCGTACGCGGCGATCAGCATCGATTCGAGCAGCAGGTGCGGTGCGTATTCGAGGATCCAGCGGTCCTTGAACGTGCCCGGCTCGCCCTCGTCGGCGTTGGCACAGAGGTAGTGCGGTTGGCCATCGTTCGGATGCACGACCCCCCATTTCCGGCCCATGGGGAAGGCAGCACCGCCGCGTCCCTGAATGCCGGAAGCGGTGACTTCCGCGATGACCTGCTGCTGCGTCATCTGCCGCAGCGCCTTTTCGAGCGAGCCGTAGCCACCGCGCGCACGGTATTCCCCGAGCGTGTGCGAGGTCGCGGTGACCGGGAAGGTCATCAGCAGCTTGGTGTTCGCCATGTCAGGGCAGCGTCCGGAGCAGGGCGTCGATCTTCTCCGGCGTCATGCTCTCGTGGTATGCGTCGTCGATCATCAGCACCGGTGCGGTCCCGCAGGCGGCGAGGCACTCGACGGTGGACAGCGTGTAGCGGCCGTCGGCGGTCGTTTGCCCCGGGGCGATGCCGAGCTTCTTCGTCAGGTGGTCGAGAATCCGCTCCGCGCCAAGCAGCGAGCACGACAGGTTGCGGCAGGCCTGGATGTGGCAACGGCCGATCGGCTTGCGCCGAAACTGTCCGTAGAAACTCAAGACTTCCTCGATCTGGATGCGCGGGACGCCGAGATACTCGACCAGCGCGTCGATGTCGCTGTCGGCCACATAGCTGCGGTCTTCCTGGATGCGGCGCAGGCACGGCAGCACGAAGGACGATTCGAAGCCTGCGGGATAGCGCGTCCGCAGCTTCTCGAATTCCGGAATCAGGTGCTTCATCGATCGCTCATCGCTCACTTATCTAACACTCATCGGTCACACTCGCCGCCGATCATGTTGACCGACCCGAAAGTCGGAATGATGTCGGCGAGCTGGTAACCCTCGATCAGGCGCTGCACGCCGCCCATGTGAACGAAGCTTGGGCTACGCACGTGGAACTTGTATGGCGTTCCGCCGCCCGTGCTCACCAGGTAGAAACCGAGCTCGCCGTTGGGTGCTTCGTGCGCCGTGTAGACCTCGCCCGCGGGCACGTCCGGCCCGTCCATGATCAGCTCGAAGTGGTTGATCAGCGACTCGATTTCCGTGTAGACGAGATGCTTCTCCGGGAGCGTGCAGCGGCGATCGTCGACATTGATCGGGCCCTCCGGAAGCAAGTCGATCAGCTGCCGGATCATGTACACCGACTCGTCCATCTCCCGCATGCGCACGTAGTAGCGGTCGTAGTTGTCGCCCTTGATGCCGACCGGGACGTCGAAGTCCAGTTCGCCGTACGCGAGGTAAGGCGCGTCCTTGCGCAGGTCGATCGCCGCGCCGGTCGAGCGCAGGATCGGCCCGGTGAAGCCCCAGTTGATCGCGTCGGCGGTCGAAATCACGCCGACGTCGCGGGTGCGGTCGATGAAGATGCGGTTGCGGTCCATGAGGCCGTGAATGCGTCCCACAAACACCTCGTACTGGTCGAGGATCTCGTTGAGGCGCTTGAGCCAGCCTGCGGGCAGGTCGCGAGCCAGCCCGCCGATGCGGCCGTAGGTGTAAGTGACGCGTGCGCCGGTCAGGTCCGCGAGGTGCTCGTAAACGTAATCGCGGATCATGACCAGGTAGAGGAAGGCCGTCATCGCCCCGAGCTCCATCAGCGACGCCGCTACGCAGGTGAGGTGGTCCGCGATTCGCGAATATTCGGAGAGCAGCGTGCGCAGGTACCGGCAGCGCGGCGTGATCTCGACGTCCATCAGCGTCTCGACGGCCTCGCAATACGCGAAATCGTTGATGAGGCCGGAGCAGTAGTTGAGCCGGTCGACGTAGGGGATCAGGTTGTGCCAGGTATGGTCTTCGCACTCCTTTTCGAAGCCGCGGTGCAGGTATCCGCAGTGCACGTCGACGCGCTGCACCTTCTCGCCGTCCAGCGCGGCGATCACCTGTATGGTCCCGTGGGTGGCCGGGTGCGAAGGGCCGATGTTGACGATGACCGCGTCATCGCGCTCGCCGCGCTCGAACGCAGGTCGCACGGGGTCGGGCAGCGTGGCTTTCACTCGGGTATCCAAGGTCAGCCTCGTCATGTCCGGTAGGGCACGAGCGGCTGCTCTTGAAGCTTCGGATAGTCCTTGCGCAGCGGATGGCCGACGAAGCCTTCGTAGAGCAGGATCGGGCGCAGGTCCGGATTGCCGCGGAAGACGATGCCGTACATGTCGTGGCATTCGCGTTCCATGAAGTTCGCCGAGCCGTATAGCGAGACCAGCGAGTCAACGATGGGCTCCCCTTCCGGAACGCGCGTCTTGAGGCGGACGCGGATCCTGTGCGTGGTGGAGTAGAAGTGATAGACGACATCGAAGCGCGGCGTCCGCTTCGGCCAGTCGACCGCAGTGACGTCCAGGAAAAGATCGAACGCGAACTCCGATTTGAGGCGGCACACGGCGCCGAGCAGATCGGTGGGAGGGACGACGACGGCGAGCATGCCGTGGGACAGGCTCGCTTCGCCGCCCGCGGGGACGAGCCGCTGCTGCATGAGAGCGAGGATCGCAGCGGCCATGATCAGAAAGTCGCGGTGATGATTGGATGCCGCGATCCCGCGATCCGGTCCTGCAATTTCATGATCGCGTCGATGACGGTCTCCGGCCGGGGTGGACATCCGGGAACATAGATGTCCACCGGGATGATCTTGTCGATGCCTGCCACGGCGGCATAGTTCTGGTAGAACCCGCCGCTGGTCGCGCATGCGCCGAAAGCCATCACCCACTTGGGCTCGCACATCTGTTCGTAGACCCTCAGAAGGACCGGCGCCTGCTTGTGCGTCAGCGTGCCCACGACCATCAGCAAGTCGGATTGGCGCGGCGAAAAGCGCGGCAGCGCGGCGCCGAAGCGGTCGGTATCGTAGGGCGTAGAGCTCACCGCCATGAACTCCATCGCGCAGCAGGCGGTGACGAAGGGATACGGAAACAGCGAGAACTTGCGGGCCCAGCCGACGAACTCGTCCTTCTTCGTGGAGAAATATTCGAAAGCTGCGGACGGCGCGTTCGCCTGCCGGATCGGAATCGTGGTCCGCTTCATGGCTACTCCGTCACCATGTCCAGAAGCCGCGCCTGATACACATACAGCAGGATCAGCACGAGGAGGAACGCGAAAATGAAGAAGGTGAGCAGCATGAAGCCGGTGAGCGGCTGCGCGCCGAGCGCCCAGATGAAAAGAAACACCGTCTCCAGATCGAAGAGCATGAACGCGATGGCGACGCCGTAGTACTTGATCGGCACCGCCTTCGTGTTCCGCGTGTCGACCGGCGTGGCGCCGCACTCGAAAGGCTCCATCTTCAATGCCGATGCGACCGGCTTGGGGCCGAGATATCGGTTCATCACCAGCGTGACGAACACGAACCCCAGGATCGCCAGCAGGTACAGGAGGAAGACGACGTATGGATTCATTGCAGGGTCCTTCTCGGGAGCTACAGTAAGCGTCCCGCCGCCGCATCCGTTTGACCTAAGTCAACGGGACACGCGGATTCCCGACCCATTGCCGATCGAATACGGTGATCGGCGGCCCGGCACACTTGCATGACGTAGATCAATCGCGGCGGGCGGTCTCGAGGGTAAGTTACGTCGACGAGCCAATGGTCCGAGGCCGCCGGCAAACTTGGAGGGAAAACGATGACCTGGTCGCAAGTCTACGATCCGCTTGGCAACCCGGTGCTTTCCACGATCATTGCGGCGTTGCCGATTGTCGTACTGTTGGGTGGCCTCGCGTTCTTCCATATCAAGGCCCACTGGGCGGCTATTCTCGGACTCATCGTCGCCTTGGCGGTCGCCATATTCGCCTACGGCATGCCGGTAGAGATGGCCGGCAAATCGGCGCTCTACGGCGCGCTATTCGGATTGCTTCCGATCGGCTGGATCGTGCTCAACGTCATTTTCATGTACCAACTGACCAATGAGGTCGGGCTGTTCGACGTGCTGCAGAAAAGCATCACCGGCATCACGACCGACCGCCGCCTGCAGCTGTTGCTGGTTTCCTTTTGCTTTGGCGCGTTCTTCGAAGGCGCCGCGGGTTTCGGCACGCCGGTTGCCGTGACGGCTGCGATCATGATGGGACTCGGATTCAAGCCGCTTGCCGCGGCGGGGCTCTCCTTGATCGCCAATACTGCACCGGTGGCCTATGGCGCGCTCGGCACGCCGATCGTCGTGCTGGCGGCGGTCACGGGGCTCGATCTGCAGGCGTTGAGCGGAATGGTCGGACGTCAGCTGCCGTTCTTTTCCATGCTGGTGCCGTTCTGGCTGATCTGGGCCTTTGTCGGCTTCCGGCGGATGATCGAAATCTGGCCGGCGATCCTGGTGGCGGGCGTCTCCTTCGCGCTGCCGCAATTCCTGGTATCGAACTATCACGGTCCATGGCTCGTCGACGTGATCGCCGCGATCTGCTCGATGGGCGCGCTGACACTGTTCCTCAAGATCTGGCATCCGAAGCAGGTCTGGACCAGCACGTCGCGCGAAGGCACGACAGTGTCGTATGCAGAGGCGGAGGCAAGTGCGGTGCGGCACGGCTTCACGCGCGCGCAAGTCATGAAGGCCTGGACACCGTGGGCGATCCTCAGCGTGCTGGTCTTCTTGTGGGGCCTCCCGCAAATGAAGAACCTCCTCAACGCGCTCTCGGCGCCCAAGTTCCCGATCGACGGCTTGCACAACCTGGTGGTGCGCGTACCGCCGGTGGTGCCGAAGCCTACGCCTGAAGCGGCCGTGTACGTGCTGAACTGGATGTCGGCGACCGGATCGGGAATTCTGATTGCCGCGATCATTGCCGGCATAGTGATGGGGATCACCCTCCCGAAAATGATTCAAGTCTATGGCAGGACGCTCAAGCTCGTTCGTTTCTCGCTGCTCACGATCGCCGCAATGCTGGCGCTAGGCTTTACCACAAAAGGGGGAGGATTGGATTCGACGCTCGGCCTGGCCTTCGCGCATGCGGGCTGGTTGTATCCGTTTTTTGGGACGATGCTGGGATGGCTCGGCGTAGCACTCACCGGCTCCGACACGTCGTCGAACGTCCTCTTCGGCAACTTGCAGAAGATCTCCGCCGAACAGCTCGGATTGTCACCGGTGTTGATGGCTTCGGCGAACAGCGCGGGCGGCGTCATGGGGAAGATGATCGACGCGCAGAGCATCGTCGTCGCGTCGACTGCGACGCAGTGGTATGGCCACGAGGGCGACATTCTGCGTTACGTGTTCTTCCATAGCCTCGCCCTCGCCGCGTTGATGGGGCTGCTGGTGATGGCACAGGCGTACGTCTGGCCGTTCAGCGCGCTGGTTTTGCACTGACGGCGACGCTCGCGCGATAAGCGGAAACACGCCGATGCTGCCGTCGCGTTACCGGGCGTTCGAACGGACCTTGCACGCGCCCTATGACGCGCTGTATCGCCTGCTGTCGGCATACATCCCTGTCGATCGGCTGATCACCGACCCGCTGCGCCTGTTGACGTGGGGCACCGATGCCAGCTTCTATCGGCTGGTGCCCCACATCGCCGTCGTGGTCGAGAGCGAGGATGAAGTCGTGCGCCTGCTCCGCGACTGCGCGCGCCTCGGCACGCCCGTTACGTTCCGCGCCGCGGGTACCAGCCTCTCGGGCCAGGCGATAACCGATTCGGTGCTGGTGTTGCTCGGGGACAACTGGCGCGGGTGCGAAATCGGGCCGGCAGCGGAGACCGTCACTCTGCAACCGGGCGTGGTCGGTGCTGCCGCGAACCGCCGCCTAGCCCGCTTCAGCCGCAAGATCGGCCCCGATCCGGCTTCGATCGATGCCGCGATGATCGGCGGCATCGCCGCCAACAACGCCAGCGGCATGTGTTGCGGGACGGCGCAGAACAGCTATCACACGCTGGCCGGGCTGCGCGTCGTGCTGGCCAGTGGCACTGTGCTGGACACTCGCGACGCCGCGAGCCGCGCCGCGTTCCTTGAACGCGAACCCGAGCTTTTTCGCGCGCTCGATGCGATGGCGCGTACGACGCGTGGCAACGAGACCCTCGCAGCGCGCATCCGCCACAAGTTCCGGCTGAAGAACACGACCGGCTACAGTCTGAATGCGCTGGTCGACTTCGACGACCCGATCGACGTGCTCGCGCATCTCATGATCGGCTCCGAAGGCACGCTCGGATTCATCAGCGAGCTCACCTACGTCACCGTTCCGGAATACGCCAACAAGGCGAGTGCGCTGATCCTTTTCGACGACCTCGAGACCGCGTGTCGGGCGGTCACGCTGCTCAAGAGCACGCCCGTTGCCGCTGTCGAACTCGCGGATCGCGCTGCGCTGCGATCGGTGGAAGGCAAACCCGGACTTCCCGACGGCCTAGTCGCGCTTGGGTCCTCGGGCGCCGCCTTGCTGGTCGAGACCCGCGCCGGTGACCTGGCCGGACTCGGCGGGCAGATCGGCGCCATCGAGGCGGCGCTTGCCGGCGTGCGCACCTTCCAGCCGGTGTGCTTTTCGACCGACGGCGAGGAGTGCGCGCGGCTCTGGAACGTGCGCAAGGGCATGTTCCCATCGGTGGGCGCGATGCGCGAGGTCGGCACCACCGTAATCATCGAGGACGTGGCTTTCCCGGTACCGCGGCTCGCGGAAGCGACGCTCGATCTACAGCGGCTGCTGGCGGCGCACGGATATCCCGACGCAATCATCTTCGGCCACGCGCTCGAGGGGAACCTGCACTTCGTATTCACCCAGGATTTCAACGTTCCCGCGGAAGTCCAGCGCTACAGCGGCTTCATGGATGCGTTGTGCCGAATGGTCGTCGAAAAATACGACGGCTCGCTCAAGGCCGAGCATGGCACCGGCCGCAACATCGCGCCCTTCGTCGAGCTCGAATGGGGCGCCGAAGCATACGGGATCATGCGTGCGATCAAGCAGCTATTCGATCCGAATGGTCTCCTGAATCCGGGCGTGGTCATCAACGACGATCGCGACGCGCATCTGAAAAATCTTAAGCCGCTGCCTGAGTGCGATCCGATCGTCGACAAGTGCATCGAGTGCGGTTTTTGCGAACCGAAGTGTCCGTCGCACAAGCTGACGCTGTCACCGCGCCAGCGCATCGTCGGTTGGCGCGAGATCACACGTCTCGAGCACGAGGGCGAGACAGGTGTGCATCTCGAGACGATGCACGCGCTGTACGGCTTCCACGGCATCGACACCTGCGCCGCCTGCGGGCTGTGCGCCACTGCGTGCCCGGTCGGCATCGAGACCGGCGCGCTGATCAAGGCGCTGCGCGGACGCCGCGCGAGCCCGGTCGTGAAGCGTGTTGCGGCGGTCGCCGGTGATCATTTCGGGGCTGTCGTGAGTGGAGTGCGCGTCGGGCTTGCCGCAGCAAACGCGCTGCGCGGCTTGGTCGGTGCCGGCGTGATGAAGACCTCCCTCGACGGCATGCGCGCCTTCTCCGGGGGCCGGCTGCCCAAGTGGTCACCCGCGCTGCCGCGGGCGGTCAATTTTCGTCCGCGGCGCGGTGGCCATTCGAGAACCTCGGAGCGAATTGTCTATTTTCCCAGCTGTGCCGCCCGCAACATGGGCACGCAGCGCAGCGACGAGGAAATCGAAGCGTTACCGGTCGTGGCGGAGCGTTTGTTCGCCAAAGCCGGGTTCGAGGTCGTCTACCCCGAGCGGCTCGGAGATTTGTGTTGCGGCCAGCCGTTCGAGAGCAAGGGGCTTTTCGAGGCGGCGGATCGCAAGTCGGCGGAGCTCGAGGCCGTCTTGCGCGACACCAGCGAAAATGGACAGCTTCCCATTGTGTTCGACACGAGTCCCTGCGCCTACCGGATGAAGCGATACCTCGCCGGTCGTCTGGCCGTGCAGGACAGCATTGAATTCGTCCACGATTTCGTCCTGCCACGGGTCCGAATCGAGGCGATCGCTGGGCCGGTGGCGATTCACCCGGTGTGCAGCCTGCGCAAGATGGGTACAGCCGACAAGCTCGCGGCGGTCGCCGCGCGCTGCAGCCGTGACGTGGTGCAGGTGGACGAAGTGCTTTGCTGCGGCTTCGCAGGGGAAAAAGGCTTCAGCCGTCCGGAGCTCAATGAGCACGCGCTGCGCCATTTGAAGTCGGCGTTACCCGTGGAGTGCGTGCAGGGCTATTCATCCAGTCGAACCTGCGAAATCGGCCTGTCGGAGTATTCGGGCTTCCCCTATCGCTCGATCATTTGTCTGGTCGATGCGTGCGCGAGGGTGCGTGTATCGGACGCACCGGCATCGGAAGTGAACGATCGGGAGAAGCATTCGCTGGCCGGACACGGCGACTGACTGCGAGAAGATAGCCGCGGGTATTTGCTAGGTTGTCGTGTGAGGACTGGAATGATGAAAGTCGCTCTGTTCGTGCCTTGTTACGTCGACGCCGTCTTTCCTGAGGTTGCGATTGCGACGCTGGAGCTGCTCGAACGTCTCGGGGTCGAGGTCGCCTACCCTTTGAATCAGACCTGCTGTGGCCAGCCGATGGCCAACAGCGGATGCCAGGATGACGCGGCCGCGGCCGAGCAGCTTTTTGTGAAGAATTTCGCCGGGTTCGACTACATCGTCGGACCTTCGGGAAGTTGCGTCCATCATATTCGCGAAAATCTGACGGCAATTCCGCAGACCCCGGAAACGGCCAAGGTAAGGCGCAACAGCTACGAGTTGGTGGAATTCCTGCACGACGTGCTCAAGGTGGCCGAGTTTCCCTGGGCCGAGTTTCCCCATGCGGTCGGCTTGCATAACGGTTGCGCGTCATTGCGCGCGCTGCGTACCGCCAAGATGTCCGAGATCGAGGAGCCGTTCTTCTCGAAGCCGTTGGACTTGCTGAGCAAGGTCAAGGGCATCCGCTTCGTCACGCCGGAGCGGCCCGACGAGTGCTGCGGATTCGGCGGAACGTTTTCGGTATT
Organism: Casimicrobiaceae bacterium; assembly: GCA_035568975.1. Lineage (GTDB taxonomy): Bacteria > Pseudomonadota > Gammaproteobacteria > Burkholderiales > Casimicrobiaceae > PALSA-1003. The sequence goes on along the minus strand of DATMNH010000169.1, from coordinate 7,625 downwards.
CGAGGAGCCGGTCTCAGCCAAGATGGGCTACGACAAGGTGAACGACCATCAGAAGGTCGGTGCGGAATACATCGTTTCCGCCGACATGTCTTGCATCATGCATCAGAAAGGATGCGCCGAGCGGCTTGGCCTGCCGATCAAGTTCATCCACGTCGCGCAGATCCTGAATGGGGCGCGGGAATGAGCGCGCCGGGCGCAAGCCGAGCCCGGAAGGGCCGGCGGCGCGCGATTGACCGGAGGCAGGCACTCGATCGACTCGTCCCATCCGGCTCGCTCGAGGAGGCCGAATGAAACGCATCGACCACGCGGAAGCTTCGTCGAAGTTCATCAAGGCCAAGGACCATATCGACTTTCACGACAAGAGACTGTGGGACCTTCGCAAGAAGCGCGACCGGGTAAGCGAACACATTCCGGAGTGGGAGAAGCTGCGCTCCCTCGCGTCAGCGATCAAGGAGCACACGCTGACCCATCTTGGCGACTATCTGGAGGAGTTCGAAAAGAACGCGATCAAGAACGGCGCGCAGGTGCATTGGGCCAAGGATGCCGCCGAACACAACCAGATCGTGTTCGACATCATGAGCAAGCGCAACGCGCGCATCCTGGTCAAGGCCAAGTCGATGCTCACCGACGAGTGCGACATGCGGCCGTTCCTCGAGAACCGGGGCATCGAGGTCATGGAGACCGACCTGGGAGAGCGCATCCAGCAGCTCGATGACGAGCCTCCGAGCCACATCGTCGTTCCCGCGGTCCATAAGCTGAGAACCGATGTAGCCAGGGTTTTTTCCGAAACCATCGGCACGGATCCCAAGAACAGCGACGTCCACTATCTCGCGGAGAGCCAGCGCCAGCACACGCGGCCATACTTCCTCAAGGCCGACGCGGGCATGACCGGCGCCAATTTTGCCGTCGCGGAAACGGGCACCGTCGTCGTCTGCACCAACGAGGGCAACGCGGACTTGAGCGTGAATTTGCCGAAGCTGTACATCGCCTCGATCGGCATCGAAAAGATCATTCCCAAGATCGAGCATCTCGGCGTATTCGTGCGGATGCTATCGCGCAGCGCGCTGGGCTCGCCGATCACGCAGCTCACGTCGCATTTCCGCCGTGCCCGCGAAGGCACCGAAATGCACATCGTCCTGGTCGACAACGGGCGCTCGGAGCGGCTCGGCATGGCCGATTTCTGGTACTCGCTGAAGTGCATTCGCTGCGGCGCCTGCATGAACACCTGCCCGGTGTATCGGCGCAGCGGCGGCTTGAGCTACGGCGCGACCTATTCGGGACCGATCGGCGTCATCATCGACCCGACGTTCAATCTGCGCAAATACAGCTCGCTGCCCTTTGCCTCGACGCTCAATGGGAGCTGCACCAGCGTTTGCCCGGTGAAGATCAACATTCACGAGCAGATCTACAAATGGCGCCAGATCATCGCCGAGCGGCACCAGCTTCCATTTGTGAAGCAGGAAGCCATGCGGGTGGCAGGCAAGATCCTGGGCAGTCCGAAACTCTACCGCGCGGCGGTCGAGACCGCCGGCGCGAGCCTCGAGCATCTCCCCCGGTTCATGATGTACAGCCGCCTGAACGCCTGGGGGCGGCAACGCGAAGTGCCCGAGGCACCGCAGTCTACGTTCCGGCAGTGGTATTTGAAGAACCGGGGCAAGCCATGAGCACCCGCGATGACATTCTCGCGCGGGTGCGGAAGAACCAGCCGGCGCCGCAGCCGTTGCCCACGGTTCCGACATTCGATGCGATGGCGGGCACTTTGCTTGAAGACTTCAAGGCTGCCGTGGCGCGGATGGGCGGAAAACTCGCCGACGCTCCCGCCGATGGCGATCTGGACGCGCTCGTCCGGCGCCTGTTTCCCGACGCCAAGGTGATCTGCTCGGCGACGCCAGAAGTCGAGGGTAATCGCCCTCTCGACAGCGTGCAGAGCCCGGCCGAGCTGAGCAACGTCGACGTGGCCATTGTGCGGGCGAGATATGGGGTCGCGGAGACAGGCTCGCTGTGGCTGACCGAGAAGGAGTTCAAGGTGAACACGCTGGGTTTTCTGGCGCAGCACCTCGTCGTCCTGCTGGACCCGGCCCGCATCCTGGAGAACTTGCATCACGCTTATCGCGAGCGAGCCCAGTTCGACACCGGCTACGGCGTGTTCATGACCGGGCCGTCGGCTACCGCCGACATCGAAGGCGTGTTGATCCACGGAGCGCAAGGCATCCGGACGCTAACGGTTGTCCTGGTCGCGAGCCGCTAGCAAGCCGCGCGTTCGACACGCTTAGCCGCAGAAGGTGGCGTCAACGCGCGCGCTTTTGTCATAACCGAGGCGCACATTCATCCGTCCAACGCTGCTCCAGCACCACCGGCAGCGGCGGCTTTGTTCTCGCCAATTCAGCTTGCGGCCGCCAACGTGTTTGGCGGTGATGAGGTACGCGACGGCCGCGGCCTAAAGTCCCTAATACTTGCCATGCTGCTTGTAGATGTAATTGGTGAGCTCGACCGACTGCATCGACAAGCGCCGTTGAATCTGATGCACCGTGCGGACGATCGCGCGCATCACGCGATAGACAATCTCGGCATGCGCCGGAAGCAGCGATTCGAGCTTCTCGCGCTCGAGCCCGAACACGCGCGTGGACGCAATCGCGACAAGCGACGCGTAATGTCGGGTACCGTCGAGAAAGCCGAGCTCACCGACGAGGTCGCCGGCGCAAAGCGTAAAAAAAGTCACCTCCTCGACCGTCCCCGCATTCTTGACGACGCCGAGGGCGCCGCTGACGATGACATAGAGGTGATTGTCGGAGGTTCCTTCCGCGACCAGCACGTCGCCCGGCTGGAGATCGCGAAATGCCAGGCTATCCGCCAGCGTACGCGTTTGCTCATGCGAAAGCTCGGTCGCCAGCTGCGAGACGCGCAATGCGTCGACAATGGCTTGGTCGGTCATGATCTTGTTCCTGAGGTTGGAAGGGGGTTCCCCCCGGTGCCGGGCTGCTGCCGACCCAATACCTTCTCCGCCTGGTTTGCAAAGGCGTCGATCAGGTTGCCTGCAATACCGTCGAACACCCGGCCGGCGATCCTTCCGACGAGCGGGCCGCCGAATTCGTAGCGCAGGGAGAATTCGATCTTACAAGCGTCAGGCGTCAGCTCGGTCAACCGCCATTCGCCTTCAAAATGCCGGAACGGACCTTGCTCCAGGTGGATCGCCATCCAATGAGGGCGTCGTTTGGGATTCCGGGTTCTAAAGCTGAATTGGAGGCCGTGATAGTCAATGGTGATCTGTGCGACGACCACGCCTTCGTCGCGGGTGAGAATCGCCGCTTTGGCGCACCACGGAAGAAACGTCGGGTAATGCTCTGCCGCTTCGATCAAGTCGAACATATCGCCCGCGGAGTGGCCGATCAAGGCGGATTTTTGAATCTCCAACGAAGCGGACCCGAGGTAGTCGACGACAGGCCAGAATAGCCCGCCGCAAGCTCGAAGAATAGCTGTACTCTGTGCCATGCCCGGCGCAAGCGGGTAGTCGCCGCGCGGCGTCAGAGGAGAAGCGGCTCCATCCAGGTGCGACAATTGGTCGCACCTGTTGCGATGGCCGATCGAACGCCGAGTCATCTCCGGCCGAGCCCATACGTTAGAATGAAACGCGGCAGGCCGGAACGCGCTGCAAACGGATTTCCGGCACCGAGACATCCTGCAAGCCAATTTGACCAAAGGAGCAGACATGAAAGTGATCGCGATGATGACGGTCGTATCGATCGGACTGGGTGCGGCGAGCGTTGCCAATGCGCAGGAAGCGCTCGCCAAAAGCAGCGGCTGCCTGAACTGCCACGCGGTCGATAGCAAGAAAATCGGTCCGGCCTTCAAGGATGTTGCCGCGAAGTACAAAGGCAAGTCCGACGCGGAGGCGACTCTGGCAGCCGAGATTTCGGCCGGCAAGGGACATCCTGCGGTCAAGGCGAGCGGCGACGACGTCAAGACACTGGTCAAGTGGGTGCTATCTCAATAGGCTGCCGAGCGTAGGCTGCCCAGCGGCCCCCCGAAGAAAGCCGGCGCACGCCGGCTTTCCCATGTCTTTCGCCTGAATGGCTTTGTTGACCGGGGCGAAGTCTCGTCGTAAAGATCTTCCCCATCGAGCATCTCTGAGCACCTGCGACCCGAAGGTGCTCCTGGGACAACTTTAGTGCAGGTATTGCAGCCCGGCGTTGACCACGATCAATGTCAAGCGCTGCCGAAGCTCCGATGATACATGCCAGACTGCGACATTTCGCCGCAGCCCCGAACCGGACTGTTCCGAGCTTCCACAGTTATGCACCGGATCCGATGTTTCTAATCTCATGGATGCTTGCTTGACGCCGAACATGCAGCCGTCGGAAGCTCCGCGCCAGGCATCGCGGGTCGGTGGGTCTTCCGGTGTCCACGTTCGCGGAACTGAAGCGGAGCTCGGCTCGAACGGGCGCGTAGCGGTGCCGCCTGCGCTGCGGGCCAGCGTGCGGCAGCTCATGGTGCTGCGCACCATCGCAGTCAGCGGGCAGGCAGCGGCGATCGCGACCGCCTGGTTTCTCGGTGTGTCGTTGCCTGTGGCGGCGATGACGTCGATCGTCGGCGCCTTGATCGTCCTCAACGTCTTGACCTGGATGCGTCTGCGCGGGTCGCGGGAAGCGAGCCACGCCGAAATTGCGGCACACCTGGGATTCGATCTGGCGGCGCTTACCCTGTTGCTGTTCTTTTCGGGCGGCGCCACCAACCCCTTCAGCCTTCTATTTGTTCTGCATGTTGTGTTGATGGCCCTGCTGCTTCCACCCTTGGCAGCGGCGATCGGAACCATGGTGGTTGCCGCATGCTATGTGGCGCTCACCCGCGCCCATGCGCCGCTCGAAATGGGTTCCGGCGATGCCGTGCCCGCGCACCTCCTGACCTTCGGGTGGCAGCTAAGCTTTGTGTTGACTGCCGCGGTCGTCGCATGGTTCGTGGTGCGCATTGTTGTGACGCTCCGCGAGCACGACCGGCTGCTGAGCGAAGCGGCGCAGAGAGCGCTGCGCGACGAAGCGGTCCTTCGCATCGGTGCGCTCGCGGCCGGCGCCGCGCACGAGCTCGCGACGCCGCTCACGACGATGGCAGTTGCTGCCGGTGAGATCGCACGCAACACGGACTCGCCATCGCTCCAACACGACGCCGGCATCTTGACTTCACAGATCGAAATCTGCCGCGAGACGATCGCTAATCTGATGGCGGCTGCGGGTCATGCGCGTGCCGTAGGCGGAGGACGTGAACGGCTCGACCAATTTCTCGAGTCGATTGCTGCCCGATGCCGGACGATGCGCCCGGAAGCGAACATCATTTGCGATTGGGACAGCGTGTTACCGGCTCCAGAAATCTTCGCCGAACAGGCCTTGATGCAGGCGTTGCTGGCATTGCTTAACAACGCCATCGATGCTTCGCCGAAAGACGTACACTTCACCGGCTACCGGGAGGGGGATGCACTGCGAATTTCCATTGCCGACCGCGGCAGCGGCTTGTCTGCTGGCGATCAAGGCAAGCTGGGGCGGACGTTCTTCACCACCAAGCCCACCGGCAAGGGCACGGGGCTTGGCGTTGTTCTCGCGTCGCGTGCCATCGAGCGGCTGCGCGGAACGCTGTGCTGGGAGGACCGGCCCGGAGGCGGTACGCGAGTGAAGGTCATGTTGCCAATGGCTTCATTGAGTCTCGAGGCACATGCATGATGGCTCGTCGCACCAACCAACGCGATGACAAGGCCAGCCTCTTGTTGGTCGACGATGACGCCGCTCTTTGCGACACGCTCGGACGGGCCCTTGCGAAGCGCGGGTTCGACGTCAAGACCGCTCCGACCGTGGAAGCGGCGAGCAAGCTGGCAAGCGAAAGCCCGCCCGGGTACGCGGTGGTCGATCTGAGGCTGCCGGACAAACCGGGACTCAAGCTCGTATCGACCTTGATCGGCCTCGACCCCCATACTCGGATCGTGGTTCTCACCGGCTATGGAAACATTGCGACGGCCATTGAGGCCATCAAGCTCGGCGCAACGTATTACCTCTGCAAGCCGGTGGACGTCGACGACATCATCGCCGCGTTTGGTCACAATGTGGGTGATGATGAGACAGCGGCGAACGAGAAGCCCATGTCGGTCAAGCGCCTGGAATGGGAGCATATCTGGCAGGTGCTCCGGGCGCACAATGGCAACGTTTCACAGGCGGCGCGGGCGCTATCGATGCATCGCCGCACGCTTCAGCGCAAGCTGGCCAAGCGTCCCGTAAAGAATTGAACCGTTGTCATTCGTCGGGTGCCGCATGGGCAACCCCCTTGTGGCAATCGATGCAGGTCGCTGCCTTCGCCAAGAACTGTTGATGCATCGGCTGCACGAATTCTTTCTGCTTGGCCACGACCTCGGTGTTGAACTTGTGGCAATGCTGACAATTCTCGGAATTGTTTTCCTTGAATTCGGCCCAAACCGCCTTGGCCAGGCGGAGGCGTTCTTTCTTGAACTTCTCTTCGGTGGAAATGACGCCGCGCGCTTCTTCGATGGCGTCGTGGATGCCGGCCTTGGCCTTGTACCACAGCAGCGCGGGATAGCGGTCCGGGATGTGGCAGTCGTGACAGGTCGCCTGGACACCGGTGGGGTTGGCGTGATGCCCACTTTGTGCGTATTCCTGCGCGACCCATTGCATCGAGTGGCAGGCACCGCCGCAGAACTCGTTGGTGCCGGTCGCGGCCACCATGAGTTGCGTCCCGATCGTGCCGCCGGCGCCGATCAGCAAACCCACGACTACCAGCGCCAACACGGACCATTTTGCACTCGGTGTGGAAAGTCTTCGCCACACGCCGGAGACAAAGCCAGCTCGCCGCACTCCCGATTCATCATGCTCCACTGTCATCGCCTTTCTTTCAATCGTCACATCCAGCGCGAACCGCGTGCCTGCGGTGACCTAAGACGCGCTGCGTTCGAGCCGCCATCGTCATGAAGGAGTTGCTGCGACGCCGAGCCGAGTCAGCAACGCTCACCGACCAACCGCTTGAGCGCCGTCGAGTCAAGTAGTTTTACCGCGCGGCCCTGCACTTGGATCAGACCTTCTTCCTGCAGGCGCGAGAACAGCCGGCTGACGGTCTCCAGTTTCAAGCCTAGATAACTGGCGATTTCTTCGCGCGTCATGCGCAGCACGAATTCGCTGGAAGAGTATCCGAGTGTCTGAAAGCGCTGGGCAAGGTTGAGCAGGAAGCGCGCCAGCCGCTCCTCGGCTCGCATGCTGCCCAACAGCAGCATCATACTCTGGCCGCGGCAAATATCGTTGGAGATGAAGCGATACAGATTGCGTCGCAGAGCGATCACGTTGTGGGCCAGCTCGTCGAGCAGGTCGAAGGGCAGAACGCACACTTCACTGTCCTCGAGCGCGACTGCCTGAGAGGCATGGCGGTCATTGCCGATGCCGTCGAGCCCGATTATTTCTCCGGCCATATGGTAGCCCGTGATTTGTTCGCGACCGTCCTCGGTGAGCACCACGGTCTTGAACGTTCCCAGTCGAATTGCATACAGTGCGGTGAAAGGATCGCCGGGCCAGAATAAGCTATCGCGCTTTCTTATTCGGTTGCGGTTGCAGGCAACTCGATCCAGCTGCCGCATCTCTTCCGGC
>DATMNH010000168.1:0-3715 GCA_035568975.1 Casimicrobiaceae bacterium | reverse complement strand
GCCGGTTGCAATGCCCATCGCGAAATTGATGCCGAAGAGCTTGCCCCAGAACTTGGTCATGTCCCGGTAGATTTCCTTGCCCGTCATCACGTACACCGACTCCATGATGACGAGAATCCACGACAGCCCGAGCGTCAGCGGCACGAACAGGAAGTGGTAGAGCGCCGTGACGGCGAATTGCAGGCGCGAGAGTTCGACGACTTCAGCGGTCGGCATGCGTTGCCTCTGGAGCAGGGTTCGCAGTCAACAGCCGCTGCGCGACAAGCTGCCGATCCGTGGCCGAGTGTGGCACGGCCGGTTCCCGGAAGAATGCCCACCACAGGAGGGCAAGCAGGATCACTTTGACCAGCAACACGAGTGTGATATCGCGTCCGAGCGGACTCAGGCGGGTCCAGCAGGCGCGCGCGGCGGCCGAGGGCCAATGGATCGGGCTAGACCAGTGCCGCCGCTCACGAAGCATGATGCGCATGCGGGAAAGTGTGGGCACGGACGTGGGACAGGATCTCGTTCGACGCTAGTTCAAAGGCAGGTCAGGTCTAACCGGTACCGACAGCTACCTGGCCACAAGTATTCTACGCTGCCGCACCACGGCCTGGCCATCGCGCAGGTGTGTACGAAAATGTACCAGGGCCGTTTTGCGTGCCGCGGCGTTGCACTGCATTCGACTGCGATGGCGGAGGTGCGCGGGCGCCGAAAGATTCTATGGTTCTTGTCAAGCATCCGGCGATTAAAAACTTCGCTCCTTTGCTGCTGCGAGCGTGTAGCCAATCCCCGCCCCCCCGTAGATGTCGGACCTCTCCGTCGTCGCAGAGTTTGCAAGTTTGACGGAGCACCTCCGCCCGTTTATGCGTTGTTGTAATCGCGGAACCTCGGCGTTGTTCGTTACCTCCACAATCTCAGGCCGGTGACGGACATCGGCGGTCGTAGCCGCTAGATTCCTCATCGACGCTCGGCGGTGTGGTGGGGGACTCTTTACGGAGTCTGTCTCTCGAGCGTGAGAGCAGATGCAGTTGATGGCCCCTCCGCCTCGGCTTCTTTACTGTTTCAGATGAAAGCCGACAACACCACCCTCACCATACAAGCAGTTGATGATGCAATGAAATTACATACGAGATCGACGGACTGTTAATCGTCGCTCGCTGTAGCTGAGGCCTGTGCGTGGAATCCTAACCGCCCCGCGCACGCGATCGCCGCGAATGCTGACCGTCGCGCTGCGCTTACCGATCGATGTGCTGACGCCCGCCTTGCTGACGTTGAGACGTACCAGGAGACAGTTCGATACTGCGGGCAGTATCTGAAGTCCATGTTGCCCTCCGGCGAGTATGCTCGGAGTTTTAATTCTATGGCGCGATTCAGGCGAGTTTTGACACCATGCCCCGGAATTTTGACACTACGTGAGTGAGTGCTATCGATAAGAGTTAAGCTGGATGGTGCTGTTGAGTGGAGTCGAACCACCGACTTACTATTACGAACCAACCCCTCGTAGTGGCTTTGCCAGTCTCCGGATAGGCCGCAGCGCATCTGACGGTCCGGTCACAGTAATTGTGCTCGGCGTGGCGGAAAACGTGGCGGAATTCGGCGGGTGAGGGCGGTTATAGGCGGCCGAATCCGGCGCCAAATCGAAGGTTCCAGAGGAACCCATGGGGCGATTTCGTCTACGCCGCCCGCCGCCGTCGCAGCTCTGCGACGCTTTCCCAAACCGCCGGCGGGGCTAGTTCGAATCCCCGTGGGGACGCCACGCTCACCCACCACTGAGTGGGATGCGGTAACAGAGTTGCAACGTTTGTTGCTCTGGATCGAGCTCGACGCTGTCGAAGATCGACGTCAGGAAATCCTTGAGCGCGCTGCGATCGTAGAGGCCCATTTCGTCAGCCATGCGGCCGAGCATGGTCCGCACCTGTGCGTCCGTCACCTTTGCCAGGGCGTGCGCGGCCTCGTCCTCCTTGCCCAGCCGACGATATGTTGCTCGATCTCGCTGCGCTGGCGCTCGAGCTCGTCGACCTTGCGCAGGACCGGCGCCGGGGTCTTAAGCTCGCTCGCCATTTCGAGCAGCTTCCTGCTGCGCGCGTAGAGCTTGGCGATTTGGGCGCGCGCCGCGGTAATGTCTTCGTCGTGCGTTGCCGCGAATTTCTCCCGGGTCGACTTGACCGCGGCGGCGACGAACGCCGGTGACTGAAGATTCACCGATCTCATTGCCCGGTCTCGACGGCATCGCAAGAAGGGCAGGGTCGCCGCCTCAGCAGTGTAGACTTCTTCCTTTGCTGACGACTCGACTCGGCAATGGCCTCTTCCGGACCGCCCGAGCGCTATCGTTTCGGACCCTTCGATCTGGAGCCCGATAAACGACAGCTGCTGAAGGACGGCGCAACGATTTCATTGCGCCCCCGCGCGTTCGATTTACTGGCCGCGCTCGTCGACCGCGCCGGACATCTCGTCACCAAGGTCGAATTGCTCGAACGCGTGTGGCCGAAGGTGGTGGTCGAGGAAGCAGCGTTGCACGTGCAGGTGTCCACATTGCGCAAGGTCCTCGGCGCCGACGCCATCACCACGGTGTCGGGACGAGGCTACCAATTCACGCTGCCGGTGACGACGGGCAACAGCGAAGCGAATCGCCCATCAAGATCGAAGCAGAACCTGTCCTATCAGCTGACGAGCTTCGTCGGCCGCGAACAGGAGATCGCGCAGCTCGAGGAGCTTGTGACGACGAATCGGCTGGCGACGCTGACCGGTTCCGGTGGTGTGGGCAAGACGCGCCTGGCGATCGAAGTAGCGAGCCGCTTGATCGACGCGTTTCCCGACGGTGTATGGTTGGTCGAGCTCGCCGCGCTATCCGATCCGCGTCTCGTGGCGCAAGCCGCGGCGGAGGCGCTTGAAGTCAAGGAGCAGCCAGCGCGGCCCGTGCTCGAGACGCTCGGCGACTATCTGGCTTCGAAAAAGCTGCTGCTCGTGCTCGACAACGTCGAGCACCTGCTCGATGCGTGTATGCGGCTGGTCGATGAGCTTCTTCGTCGTTGTCGTGATGTCGCCGTCTTGGTTACCAGCCGCGAGCGCCTCGGCGTGGCGGGGGAGCAGACCTACCGAGTCCCGTCGCTTACGGTGCCTGGTCCGCACGACAACTTGGCACCGGACGCCTTGCTTGTCTATGAAGGCGTGCGCCTGTTCATCGACCGCGCGCGACTGCTGCGTTCCGATTTCAGCGTCACGGCCGAGAATGCCGCGTCGCTGGCTTCCATCTGCTACCGCCTCGATGGCATACCTTTGGCGATCGAGCTTGCGGCCCCCCGCCTACGTTCGATGTCGGTGGAGGAATTGAGCCAACGGCTGGATCAGCGCTTCGCCTTGCTGACTGACGGTTCGCGCACAGCGCTGCCGCGGCATCGCACGTTACGGTCGACGATCGACTGGAGCTACGACCTGCTGCGCGAGCCGGAGAAGTTGTTCTTGCGACGGCTCTCGGTATTCGCGGGCGGGTGGACGTTGGCAGCGGCGAAAGAGGTGTGCGCTGGCGAGGGCATTGAGCACAGGGATGTCCTCGACCTGCTGACTTCGCTCGCCGACAAGAGCCTGGTGGTGCCGGAGCAAGAGGACGCACAGACGCGCTACCGACTACTGGAAACCGTGCGGCAGTATGCCCGCGACCGGTTGGAGGACAGCGGTGGGAGCGCGGCGGTACGGCTACGGCATCGGGACTACTACTTGGCGCTGGCGGAGGAGG
>DATMNH010000167.1:0-9363 GCA_035568975.1 Casimicrobiaceae bacterium | reverse complement strand
CCTCCTCCGCCAGCGCCAAGTAGTAGTCCCGATGCCGTAGCCGTACCGCCGCGCTCCCACCGCTGTCCTCCAACCGGTCGCGGGCATACTGCCGCACGGTTTCCAGTAGTCGGTAGCGCGTCTGTGCGTCCTCTTGCTCCGTCGCCACCAGGCTCTTGTCGGCGAGCGAAGTCAGCAGGTCGAGGCCGTCCCTGTGCTCAATGCCCTCGCCGGCGCACACCTCTTGCGCCGCTGCCGACGTCCACCCGCCCACGAATACCGAGAGCCGTCGCAAGAACAACTTCTCCGGTTCGCGCAGCAGGTCGTAGCTCCAGTCGATCATCGACCGTAACGTGCGATGCCGCGGCAGCGCTGCGCGCGAACTGTCAGTGAGCAATGCGAAGCGCTGATCCAGCCCTTGGCTCAATTCCTCCACCGACATCGAGCGCAGGCGGGGTGCCGCAAGCTCGATGGCCAAAGGTATGCCATCGAGGCGGTAGCAGATGGAAGCCAGCGACGCGGCATTCTCGGCCGTGACGCTGAAACCGGGACGCAGCAGTCGCGCGCGGTCGACGAACAGGCGCACGCCATCGTAGCCAAGCAAGGCGTCGGGCACGACGTTGTCGCGCGGCCCAGGTACCGTGAGCGACGGGACTCGGTAGGTGAGCTCGCCCGCCATGGCGAGCCGCTCACGGCTGGTCACCAAGACGGCGACATCACGACAACGACGAAGAATCTCATCGACCATCCTCACACACGCATCGAGCAGGTGCTCGACGTTGTCGAGCACGAGCAACAGCTTTTTCGAAGCCAGATAGTCGCCGAGCGTCTCGAGCACGGGCCGCGCCGGCTGCTCCTTGACTTCAAGCGCCTTCGCCACGGCTTGCGGCACGAGCTGCGGATCGGAAAGTGCGGCCAGCTCCACCAACCATATACCGTCGGCAAACCTGTCGACCAACTGACTCGCCACTTGGATCGCCAGGCGGGTCTTGCCCGCGCCACTCGCACCGGTCAGCGTCACCAGCCGATTCGCCGCCACCAGCTCCTCGAGTTGCGCAATCTCCTGTTCGCGACCGATGAAGCTCGTCAGCTGGTAGGGCAGGTTGTGCCTCGGTGCCGATACGCGATCCGCTTCGCCGTCGCCCGTCGTCACCGGCAGCGTGAATTGGTAGCCTCGTCCCGACACCGTGGTGATGGCGTCGGCGCCGAGGACTTTGCGCAGGGCGGACACCTGCACGTGCAACGCCGCTTCCTCGACCACCATCTTCGGCCACACCTGGTCGAGCAATTCGTCCTTGGTGAGGAGATGTCCGGCGCGATCCACGAGCGCAACCAGCAAATCGAAGGCGCGCGGGCGCAGCGAAATCGTTGCGTCGTCCTTCAGCAGCCGTCGTTTATCGGGCTGCAGCTCGAAGGGTCCGAAGCGGTAGCGCTCAGGCGGTCCGGGAGAGGCCATTGCCGGGAAGGCGTCGTCAGCAATGGCTGAGTCTACGCTGCTAAGGCGGCGACGCTGCCTTTCTTGCGATGCCGTCGATCATTACGGCCATGTCGGTGATAAAGCACACCTCCTCGGGCCCGGCACCGTAGCGCTTCGCAAGCGACCGAAAATCGATATATGACAACCAGGTCCCGCCGGCATCGTGCCAGACGAGCACCTTGAAAGGCAGCTCGAGCGCGATCAATCGAAGAGCCTTCATCAGCGCGGCCTGTCGTCTGCCATCGCCGACCATCAGGACCGTCGTTGCGTCGAGCGACACGCCAGCTTCGCACGCGGCGATTGCATGATCGACGCCTGCAACAATACGCAGTCCATTGGCCCGGACCGCAGCCTCGAACCTGGCCAACGTCTCGCCGTGTCCAAAGCTGCTGCGAACGGTAATCAACCCGTCGATCGTCATTTGTTCTTCTCCCGCGCACACTTTGAGATAGCAACGGTCGGCGCGCTATCCCCCATTGGAGGGCTAGCTGAGCGAGATCTCTCACATTAGAGTGCCATCGTGGAAGCGACACTGATCGCCAGACGGCCGAATCGATGCGTGATCCCCCTGACCGTGGGAGTCGGGCATACGTCTGCGCTGGTGTCGGCGGGGCTCGCGGCTACGCTGGCTCGTATGCCGGGATGCCAGGTCCGGCAGTGGGAGACCACACCCGGAGCGTGTGACCGCAACTGTGCCACGCCGGCAGACCTCATTTTCGGGGATTCCGCGCTTTTGAAGTACTGTCGAGAAAACTCGAAGCGCTCATTGGAGATCTGCTCGTTCGACAAGGCGAGATTCGTGGGGGTCACTGCTCGCGACGATCCGCTCGCCAATGCCTCCATGGCGGATGGAGAGGTCGTCGAGCGCCTTTCCGTCGAGAGCACCGAGGAGGAGGTCTTTGCGATCGTTCAAAGGTTGACCGATTCGGCCCGGGGAGCCGCATGGCCGACAGCGAGCGTCGCCGCGCACGCGTGTGCTGGAATGACTGAGCAGTCTTCCCCGAGCACTCGCGTCGAGTTGGGCGTTCCCGCCCATCGCCGGATCGGCACGAGCGCGTCCGTGCGGCCAATTCGGCCAATAGTGCATGGTGGTCTCGCGCCAGCAGCGCTGCGCCGGGTGCGCGAGTACGTCGAGCAACAGTTCACCGAGAAGATACGCTCCGGAACTCTTGCGACAATCGCTAAGTTGTCTCCAGGGCACTTCAACCGCGCCTTCAAGCAAAGCATGGGATTCTCGCCGCATCAATACATCGTGCAGCGGCGTGTCGCGGCAGCCACCCAACTTCTCGAAAAGACGGAACGCTCACTCGTGGACATCGCGCTGGAGACAGGGTTCGCGAGTCAGAGTCACTTCTGCCGAACCTACGTTGTCGCAACTGGCGAGACGCCTGGCGCTTGTCGTCGGAGGCATCGCTAGCCGCTGCGGCGAGCGCCGCCACAATCGGCTTGTGCCTGGCGGGTGGATTGTTCGCTCGCGGCCGCCAGAGTCAACGCCCAACCATCTCCAGTCTCCTTTCCTGGACGTTCGGCCCTTCGCCGCCTCACAGCGCGTCCGTGCGAGCCGGTTTTTTTCCGCAGGGTGCCCAACGTCGAACCTATTGAGCATTTCGAAAGTGGGTGACGCTCGGATCCCTAATATCGTCATTCCCGCGAAAGCGGGAATCCAGTGTCGTTTGACGAACGCCGCTGGGTCCCCGCTGAAGCCTGCCCTCGAATGCTTGAATCGGGGGCGGGGACGACGCCAATTTTGTGGAATCCGTCACCCAATTCGGTAATCCCCGGTAGTTTGTCCCTGTCGTATCACTTGGCCGCCAACTCAAGGCGGCGAGCCATTTCCACAAAACACGCGCATCCCAGGAAATACGTCCATCGTCATGCACGTCATGATGGGCGCTCAGTGAACCTGGTGCTCCCAGGGTCGACCACGGTAACTTGCGCGCGAATCTCAAAATGACGGAAGAAACACTCTTTGAATTGACTCAGAACGGTTGGGTCGTGTGGTTCTGCCTGATGGGCCTCTGGACGGTAATGCAGGTCCTGTTCAACGACGCGCGAACCGTTCGCGATTGCCAGTGAGGGTCATCGTGTCCCGATCGCTCAGTACGCTCGCCCATCTGCTTCTCATCCTCGTCGTTCCGGGCGGCTCCTTGCTCGCCATAGCCCAATTGGTTTGCCGGCGCAGCAAAGGCGTCGAGGTCTGGTCGGTTCGAGCGCTGGCGACGCAGCTCTTCCGTCCGTCCGGACCCAGTACAACAACGCTTGCCCCTTCCCGGCCGGCTGACCACGCCACGAAAGACCTTGTGCCGTCCGCGGGCGGCCTTGAGCCGGCAGTCAAACAGGCTCACAAGCTCGAGGCCGCGCTCGACTATCTGGGCGACCGGCTGGTCACCCACGCGGCGTCGCGGTTCAAGCCCTCGTCGCGTCCGCTTCTGGATCGATGGCGCGAGCACCGGCGTGGAAGGCGTGACGGCACTTCGATATACCTGGTCGGTGGATTCCGAAGCTGGCTGACCGAGACGGAGTTGCCGCGGCTCCCGGAAGTTGCGGAATCGCGTCGTCCGACGATGCGCAAAGCCGAGACGCTGCGCTACGCTCGACTCGATCAGCGTAAGCAGTCGAATTCCCTGAAGCGTACGGCGTTTCCATGACCATCCGGGTCGCGATCAACGGCTACGGCGCACGGTGCGACGACGGTCGTCGCGACCACGCAGCAATACGTCGTCCGTGCGCGACGTACTTTCCGTGGTCGGATCAGGCAAAACGCACGCAGATCGTCAAATACAGCACCGTGATGGTCCGCCACCATTGCACACAGGCGACGGATAGAGAGCTTCCAAACGATGGAATCGGCACTGCCGAGTCTAAGCGCCTAGGAACGCGTCAGCGCGAGTGGGCAAAGGGGTTGCCAACTCCGAATGCTGGACCGATTTTCGCTGGAGGTAACGCTCGACACTTTCTGAAATCCGTGTCGACCACGACATGTTTCCGAGCAGCTATGCGATGTAGGACGCATGTTGAGGGACTGCATCAATTGTGGAATGACCCGAAGGGCGCTGATATCTACGGCGCACCAACCGTAGGATCTTCCGAAGCGTTCTTGCTTGCCGGACCCTCGACATGAACGGTTAATTCATTCAAGACAAAAGGAGATACAAATGGCCAAGAGAAACCTTGCAATACTCGATGATTCTGCCGTCGAGTCAGTCTATTCTTCGACGGATCTGTCGGTCAGCATGCCGAAACACAAGATGCCGGAGTTCGAGCACAGCTCTGAACACGCCTATCAAGTAGTTCATGACGAACTGATGCTGGATGGCAACTCCAGGCAGAATCTGGCGACTTTTTGTCAAACCTGGCTGGATCCAGAAGTCCATAGGCTTATGGACGAATGCCTCGACAAAAATATGATCGACAAAGATGAATATCCGCAATCGGCGGAGATTGAAACGCGCTGTGTCAACATTTTGTCCGACTTATGGAACTCACCGGAAGCCGGTTCAGCAGGTACTGGCTGCTCAACCACAGGTTCCAGCGAGGCTGCCATGCTGGGTGGCATGGCGATGAAGTGGCGTTGGCGCGAGAAGAGGCGTGCGGCCGGCAAGAACGCCGACAAACCAAATATGATCACCGGGCCCGTGCAGGTTTGCTGGCACAAGTTCGCTCGCTATTGGGACGTCGAGCTGCGGGAAATTCCTCTCGAAAAAGGGCGTTGGCTAATGAATCCTGAGGAGGTACTGAAACGTTGCGATGAGAACACCATCGGCGTCGTACCTACGCTCGGCGTTACTTTTACCTGTCAATACGAGCCGATCAAGGCGATTGCGGCTGCACTGGACAAGCTGCAGAAGGATACCGGCCTTGATATCCCAATTCATGTTGACGGCGCCAGCGGCGGCTTCCTGGCACCATTCTGCACTCCGGAACTCGAGTGGGATTTCCGTCTTCCGCGAGTAAAGTCGATTAACGCCTCTGGACACAAATTTGGTTTGGCTCCACTGGGCTGCGGATGGGTAGTCTGGCGCGAGAAAAAAGATCTGCCAGAAGATCTTATTTTCAATGTCAACTATCTGGGCGGCAACATGGCAACCTTCGCACTGAACTTCTCGCGACCAGGTGGCCAGATTATTGCCCAGTACTACAACTTCCTTCGCTTAGGTAAAGAGGGCTACCGGAAAATCCACAGCGCCTGCTATGACACGGCGCAGTACATGGCCGATGAGATCAGCAAGATGGGACCCTTTGAAATCATATTTGGCGGTGACATGAAGTCGGGTATTCCGGCATTGGCGTGGAAAATCAAGGACGGTTTCAATACGCATGGCTATACGCTATTTGATCTATCGGACCGGCTGCGGGCAAGGGGCTGGCAAATTGCCGCTTACTCGATGCCAGCCAATCAACAGAGTGTTGTTGTACAGCGCGCACTGGTTCGGCACGGCGTCAGCCGGGATCTGGCCGGATTGCTCATTGAAGACATCCGGCACTGCCTGGAGTGGTTCAAAGCACATCCGGTGACATCACCGTTGTCGGAAGTTGAAGGCGGTGGATTTCACCATTAGAGACTCAGCAATTGCAACCGCAACAAGGTATCAGCGGAGCGGGTTGTGGCTGACGAATCCCGCTGGCGGGGGGAATGCACGAGCTGCACGACCTCGTCGAGACTTCGCGCCCGTGCGGCTCTTCGCGGTTCCCGGCATGGCCCCTCCTTTCTACGTCCACATGCGCGACCCCAGATACTACGCCGTTTGCGCCCAGCGTATGGACCAAGGCGCTATCATGGTTCGACTAAGACGAGCAAGCGATGCCGGCGAGTCGCCAACGGAATCCCATGGACAAGATAGCACCCGGCGCTGCGTCCGACGCAAGCGGCACCTGGCTCGACAGCCACACTGGCCGCACTGCGACGCTCGTGGTGTCGGCGGTGTTTGTGCTGCTGTACGTCGCGCTCGACGCGGTCAGCTACGTCTTTCCCTATCACCCGTTTCCGGTCACGCCCTGGAACCCAAATGCCGGCCTTGCCATTGCGATGATGATCGCCGGCGGACGGAGGTATGCGCCCGCGGCGCTCATTGCCACGTTGATCTCCGAGCTTCCGCCGCGTTCCGACGGCGTTTCGCTGTACGCCAAAGCCGCGGCGGGGCTGGGCCTTGGCATAGCCTATTTGCTGACCGCGCTTGCCGTGCGCCGCGTTGCACCTCGGATCGCACTCGAGCGACTGCGCGACCTGCGGTTCTTCCTGCTGGTCGTCGTCATCGGCACCGCTATGTCCGCGGCGTGTTTCGTGCAGTTCAACCTGCCGGCCGGCGGCGTTTCCGCTGCAACCCATTTCGCCGCTTTCCTGCGCATGTGGCTGGGTGAGCTGACCGGAACGATCTGCACCGCGCCCCTGTTGCTTCTGCTGGATCGGGCCGCAATTGGCGGCGCGCCGCACAACCATCGCGACGACGAGGCCGGCTGGCCGCTGGACATCGCGCTTTTCCTGCTCGTGCTGGCGCCGCTACTTGAACTTATTTTCGGCCTCGAGCCGATCGAGGGACACAAGCTCTTCTACCTGCTGTTCGTGCCGCTGATCGTCCTCGCCATGCGGCGCGGCTTCCCCGGCGCCGCGGCTGGCGTCGCGATCGTCCAGATCGCTCTGATCGGTGCGCTGCTCGCCACCGATCGCAGCGCTCAATCGGCGTCGGAATTTCAACTGCTGATGATGGTGCTGGCGCTGACCACGCTGCTCCTCGGCGCCGTCGCGGGCGAGCGGCAACGCGCCTTAACCGAGCTCGCGCGTCGCGGCGCCGAGCTGCGCGCGCAACAATCCGCATTGGCCGACGCGTTGCGCGTCGCCGCTGCGTCGGAGATGGCCTCCACGATGGCTCACGAGCTCGCTCAGCCGCTGTCGGCGATCGGCACCTATGCGCGCGCCGGACTGGAGATGCTGCGCCTGGGAACAACCGAGCCGGCCGATATCGCGCTCGCTCTGGAGCGGATCGAAAAGGAGACGGTCCGCTCCGGCAAGACGGTGCAGCGAATCCGCGACTTCTTCAGGAGCGGCGCCTCGGAGCTCGAGCCGATCGACATTGACGCATTGATCAATGAAGCAGCTCTGGCGGTGACTGATCGCGCCAGGGAGCAAGGCGCGCGGCTCTTCGTGAACATCGCTCCGGGGCTTCCCCAGGTTCTCGCGGATCGCATTCAAGTCGGCACTGTGTTGCATAATCTCTTCATCAATGCGCTCGATGCGACCATCGATTCCGTGAAGCCCGCACTCGTGGAGGTTCGCGCACACACAGCCGCTCCCGGCTGGATCGTCATCGACGTCATCGATTCCGGGCCGGGGATTGCGTCGAGCATGCGCGAGTCGCTATTCGAGCCATTGGCCACCACTAAGCCCGCCGGCATGGGGCTGGGCCTGGCCATTTCGAGGACAATCGCGCAAGCGCACGGCGGGCAGCTTATCCTGATCGAGGGCCGCCCAACCACTTTTCAACTAACGTTACCTGCTCACGCCGATGGCATTATCTGAACCGCGCATCGTTGCGGTCGTAGACGACGAGCCCGCGATATGCGATTCGCTCGCGATGCTGCTGCACGCATCCGGCTTTGCCGCGCGAACCTTTCCCGCCGCGGAAGCGTTCCTACGCGAGCCGCCGGAAACCTTTGCATGCGCGATCGTGGACCTGCGCCTGCGTGGCATGAGCGGTCTGGAGTTGCAAGCCGAGCTCGCCCGGCGCAAGTCGGTGTTGCCGATCATCGTCATCACCGCCCACGGCGACGTTGCCAGTGCGCGTGCCGCGTTGCTCGCCGGCGCCACCGATTTCCTGGAAAAGCCCATCGACAACGACGTCTTGCTTGCGGCCGTCAACGGCGCGATGTCTTCCGGCGACCGGCTGCACAAGGCACGCATTGCAGAAGCCCACGCGAGAACGCTCCTCAGCACGCTGTCGGCGCGCGAGCGCGAAGTCTTCGATCGGGTGGTGGACGGCATGCACAACCGGGAGATCGCCGTCGATCTTGGCATCAGCCCACGTACCGTGGATGTCTACCGCGCGCACGTAATGGCGAAGCTACAGGCACGCCGCCTCGCCGACCTTCTTCGCATGCGACCCGTGGCGTTGCGCCCTTCCCGCGATGTCAACGACAGCGATAGGTAGTCTTACTTAGGTAACAACGACGGATTTCGCCGCCTTCGGCTTTTGGCTATCGTGCAGCCGACGCAGTGGTAGTTGTACCTAGGTAGTGACGACGGATTTCACCACGATAGGTTTGTATCTATCGTGCGTGTCATGGTGGCGCTCGTCATGGTGATGGACCTAATGGCAGCCTGGAGGCAGTTGTCTCCGGGCGCCTTCCGCCGCGTCCGCATGGCCTATCGCCGCGAGCGCATGAATTCGCGCAGACGAAAAGCCACGCGGGACACTGACGAATCGTCCTGGACTCGATACATGTAGGGAGCAGCCGACATGATCGTGCCCGGTCGAGCGCGATAACCGAGGACGCAGCCAAGGAGAAGACATGGGCCTCGTGGTTGGCAAGCCAGGTTACTCGCTCTAACAGAGCTCTAACAGGCAAGCCAGTTAGGGCAGACCGCCACCTGCTGGCGCCAACGGAGGAAACGTTCCGTGTATGCATCGGCCGAACCGACCGCCGTACCGCAGAGTCGTTCGTTTTTAGCGTCTCCGTGGGTTCAACTTGTCGTTGGCGTCATCTGCATGGTGATGATCGCCAATCTGCAATACGGCTGGACGTTCTTCGTTCCCGACATCCAGAAGAAGTTTGGCTGGGACCGCGCGTCGATCCAGGTAGCCTTCACGCTGTTCGTGCTGTTCGAAACCTGGCTGGTGCCGATCGAGGGCTGGTTCGTCGACAAGTACGGTCCGCGCATCGTGGTGCTGGTGGGCGGCATCCTCTGCGGCATC
>DATMNH010000166.1:0-8579 GCA_035568975.1 Casimicrobiaceae bacterium | reverse complement strand
GTCGCAATCATCGGCGGCGGCAATTCGGCCGGACAGGCCGCGGTGTTCCTCGCCGATCACGCGTCCAGGGTGCACATGCTGATACGCGGTAAAGGTCTCGCGGCGACGATGTCGCGCTATCTGATCGATCGCATTGCGGCGTCCCCCGTCATCGAGCTTCATCCCAACAGCGAGCTCACGCGCCTCTACGGTGATGACGCTGCCCGACTGAAGGCGATTTCGTGGCGCGACAAAGCTGCCGGCACCGAGCAAAAAGCCGACATACGCAACGTGTTCATCTTCGTCGGGGCGGATCCGGAAACCGGATGGCTCCGCGGACGCGAGGTCGCGCTCGACGCACACGGATTCGTCCTCACCGGGCTGGCCGCGCAAGGTCCGGACGGCCGCGCGCCAGCCCCACTTGAAGCGAGCATTCCTGGCGTATTCGCCGTAGGTGACGTGCGGTCGGGATCGGTCAAGCGCGTTGGAGGTGCGATTGGTGAGGGCGCCGCTGCCGTCGCCCAGATCCATCAGTACTTGTCGCAGTCGCGCCAGGACGTAGCACGGCGCACGACCTGAAGTCGGCGCAAAGTAGGGGCGGTTTTAGTCATCCCTGGACGAGGGTGCCGCCGCCGCATATCCGCGAACAACTGGTTGCGCTGGTGGTGCGCTTGGCCAAGGACAATCGGAGCTGGGGGTACACGCACCCGAGACGAGCGGACCGCGGCGCTTGATCTTGATCTGGGCGGGGTAGACAATCGTGACAGCCGCGGCCCCTTTGGGTCTATCGCCGTGCTCAGCGTTCGCTCTTGGCGCTCAATGGGGCCCTGCGGTGGGGAGGCCCCATGCTACGGGCGGCTGTACGGACCCCGGCCGAGGCAGCGCATCCGGATCGCGTCTACTCGGTCGTCGAGAACCCAAATGCGATCGTCCCCATCGAGGAGGTGTCGACCTCCTGGCGACGTTGCTTGGGCGAGCTCGGCGTTGACCCAAGCAGCCACGACGCGCCGCGAATCCTCACGACCCAAGAGCTCAGGGAGATTCGCGCGCCGGTCGAGGAGCTCGTCGCGTCTGCGCAAGAAGAGCTTGGTCGATTGCACGGCATCGTTGGGAAGGTGGGTTATGCCGTGCTTCTCACCTCATCAGGTGGCGTCGTTGTCGCCTATCGGGGCGATCCGTCCAGAGCGGTCCAGTTCAAACACTGGGGCATCTGGATGGGCGCTATCTGGGCGGAGCACGTCGAGGGTACCAATGGCATAGGCACCTGCATCGCAGAGCAGCGGCCGGTGACGGTTCATCGTACGCAGCACTTCCGCACGCGACACACCAGCCTGAGCTGTTGCGGAGCACCGGTATTTGGTCCGGACGGAAAGCTGGCTGCGGTCCTGGATGTCACATCGATCGACCCAGACGTCTCGGATCGATCTCACGCACTTGCTCTCGTGGTCACCATCGATTCGGCGCGCGCCATCGAGGAGAGTTTGTTCCGGCGACACTTCCGTCGAGAGTGGAGTCTGGTCATTGCGCCGCCCTCCATCATTGGTCGCGTATCGATGCTTGCCGTCGACGATGATCAGCGAATCGTCGGAGCAGACTGTAACGCGCGTTCGATGCTCGGTCTGGACGACTCTCTCCTGGCAACGGGCGTCTCCCTATGGACGATTTTCAATCGTTCGCCTTTGCTATTCCGTAGACGTAATGCCGACGCGATGGCTCAATTGATCCGAATCGGAGACAACCAACCTTGGCGGGCACTGATCACGCCACCAGAGACAAGAGCGGCGACCACGAACGAGGCCTTGCTCCATGCACGGTCGCGCATCGGACATTTGGATCATATTCTCCACGAAGCGCCGGATTCGCAGTTACGCGAAGTGGCCTTGGGCGGTCGACTCCGCGTCGACGAATTTGTCAAGGCCCATCAGGCAGGAGCTGCTGCTGCCCTGAGCCCACGCGAACGTTACATTCTCGAGCTCATCGGCGGAGGCCAGTCGAACAAGGAAATCGCGCGACTGCTCGGCATTGCGCCCGAGACGGTGAAGTCTCACGTGAAGAACCTGTTTGTAAAGCTCAGTGTGGAACGGCGAGCACAGGCCGTGTATCGGGCGCAGAGTCTTGGAATGATGGCGACTGCGTAGCAGGTCCCGGCGAAGCGCTTCGATGAGATCCACCAGGGTTTCCCGGCGCGGCGAGACCCTAAGCCAGGCCTGGATCACCGACTGGATTCGTCGTGCGACGATTCCCCGGGATGCTCGGCAATATCCTGCAATCACCTACAGGATTAGAGAAGACGACTTCAGGGCAGTAGCTTAACTTGAGCCCGTCTTCAACCCGCCCCGGGGGGCACCCATGATGTGGACGAAACCCAGCTTTACCGATATCCGCTTTGGTTTTGAAATCACGATGTACGTTTTGACGCGTTGAGTTGGTCCGCGGCCGGTGATCCCGGCCGCGGATTTACCCTCGGTCCTCGTGAGAGTACGCGTTCTCGGATCCGCCGCAGGAGGTGGATTTCCACAATGGAATTGCAACTGTCGCAACTGTGATGGCTTGCGCCGCGGACGCATCAGGGCACGCCCCCGGACGCAGTCGTCCATTGCCGTCAGCGCAGACGGCCGGAGCTGGATCCTCTTTGACGCGTCACCCGACATCCTTACTCAGCTGCTGGCGTTTCCGGAGGCGCAGCCCGCGCGCGCGATCCGCGATACGGCGATCGTCGGCATCGTGCTTACGGACAGCCAGGTCGATCACACGACAGGACTGCTCATGCTGCGCGAGGGGAAGCCGCTCAAGGTCTACTGCACCGACTCGGTTCACGACGATCTCAGCACTACCAATCCACTTTTCGGCATCCTCGGCCATTACTGCGGCGTCGAATGGCGACGGCTGCATGTCCGCGACACCACGTGCTTCCACGTCGAAGGCGCCGGCGGGCTCTCGCTTCGCGCTGTGCCGCTGGAGAGCAGGGCGCCGCCGTATTCGACCCATCGCTACGATGCGCACGAAGGCGACTCCCTGGGTCTCCAGGTGACGGACGAAGCGACCGGCACAAGCTTGTTCTACGCGCCGGGGCTGGGCAGGATCGAGCCGCACCTGCGCATTGCTTTCGAAGACGCGGATTGTCTGCTGCTGGATGGCACCTTCTGGAGCGACGATGAAATGATCCGGCTGGCCATCAGTGATCAGCGCGCGCACGACATGGGCCATCTGCCGCAATCCGGGCAGGGCGGCATGATCGAGGTACTCGCCGGTTACCCGCACGCGCGCAAGATTCTAATCCACATCAACAATACCAATCCGATCCTCGACGAGGATTCTTTCGAACGGGCGCAGCTGGCCTCCACAGGCATCGAGGTTGCGCACGACGGGATGGACTTCGTCGTATAGGAACCCCACGTATGGACAGCGCCGAGAGAATGCCGTGGACCCGCGAGGAATTCGCGGAGCAGTTACGCGCCAAGGGCGAGCGCTATCACATTCATCACCCGTTTCAGATGCGCATGAATGCGGGCGGGTGCACGCGCGACCAGATTCGCGGGTGGATCTGCAACCGTTTCTACTACCAGATCAACATTCCGCTCAAGGATGCGGCAATTCTGTCCAACTGTCCGGACCGGGCTGTCCGGCGTGAGTGGATCAAGCGGATCATCGACCACGACGGCACGCAAGGCGACGAGGGTGGAATCGAGGCGTGGATTCGACTCGGCATCGCCGCCGGGCTCGCTCGCCACGAGATCACGTCACTCAAACATGTGCTGCCGGGTGTTGCTTTCGCCGTCGACGCCTACATCAACTTCGCCCGGACCCGGCCGTGGCAGGAAGCCGTGTGCGCGTCGCTGACCGAGCTGTTCGCGCCGGAGATCCACAAGAACCGCCTCGCCGGATGGCCGCAACACTACCCGTGGATCAAGGCCGAAGGACTGCAGTATTTTCAGAGCCGGGTGACGCAGGTGCGGCGCGACGTGGACCATGGGCTTGCGCTCACGCTCGAGCACTTCCGTACCCGCGAGCAGCAGGAGCGGGCGCTCCACATCCTGCAGTTCAAGCTCGACGTGCTGTGGTCGATGCTCGACGCGATGCAGACCGCCTATGGACTGCCCGGAGAGCAACGTGCTGCCTGAAATGAAGATCGGCCTCGACGACGTGCCGGAGATCTGCCGCCACTTCCGCCTGCAGTTCGAGCCGGCGCAATCGGCGTGGGTCCTGCTCTATCCGGAGGGCATGGTCAAGCTCTCGGCGAGCGCCGGAGAAATCATGAAGCGCATCGACGGCGGGACCGGTGTCGAGAGGCTGATCCACGATCTCGAAACGACGTTTCCCGGTGCAGAGCTCCGCCAGGACGTGCTCGAGTTCCTCGACGCAGCCCATCAGCGCGGCTGGATCCGTGGCCGGCGCTAACGACGCGTGTGCCGCGGGGCCGCGTTGGCTACTCGCGGAGCTGACTTATCGCTGCCCGCTGCACTGCGTGTTTTGCTACAACCCGGTCGACTACATGGCCCACGGCGCGGAGCTCTCCACCGACGACTGGGTACGCGTGCTGCGCGAAGGACGCGCGCTGGGCGCAATTCAGCTCGGATTTTCCGGCGGAGAACCCCTGCTGCGCGACGATCTGGAAATCCTGGTCGCGGAGGCTCGCGGTCTCGGTTACTACTCGAATCTGATTACCTCGGGCATCGGGCTCAACGAGACGCGCATCCGCGCGTTCAAGGAAGGAGGGCTCGACCACATCCAGCTCTCCTTTCAGGACTCGACGCGCGAGGTGAATGACTTTCTGTCGAGCACGCGAACGTTCGATCTGAAGCTGAAGGCGGCAAGGCTTATCAAGAACTACGACTATCCGATGGTGCTCAACGTCGTGCTGCACCGGCTCAACATCGATCACGTCGGCGAGATTCTCGAGATGGCAGAAAAGCTCGGCGCCGAGTACGTGGAGCTCGCCAACACGCAGTACTACGGGTGGGGATATGTGAATCGCGATCGACTGCTGCCGACGCGCGAGCAGCTCGAGCGCGCCGATGAGGTTACGGAGCGCTTCCGCGAGCGGGTGGGAGAGCGGATGCGCGTCTTCTTCGTCGTCCCGGACTACTTCGAAAGCCGTCCCAAGGCATGCATGAACGGCTGGGGCTCGGTGTTCTTGACGGTGACCCCGGACGGTACCGCGTTACCCTGTCACGCTGCGCGCATGCTTCCCGGGCTCACGTTCCCCAACGTCCGCGATTCGGCGCTAGGGGCGATCTGGTACGACTCCGGGGGCTTCAACCGCTATCGCGGCGATGCGTGGATGCAGGAGCCCTGTCGTTCCTGTCCGGAAAAAGCGAAGGACTTCGGCGGCTGCCGCTGCCAGGCGTATATGCTGACGGGCGACCCCGCGAATGCGGATCCGGTGTGCGACTTGTCACCCGATCATCAACGAGTGACGGACGCAGTCGCTCAGGCGCGCTTGGGCGATGCGAAAGCGCAGCCCATCGTGTTTCGAGACAATCGCAATTCGCGGACGCTCGCGCGCAAGTCCTTGCCGACGGCCCGAAGCGGCGGCGACCCTCGTCTGGAGGGAGGTTGCGAGCCACGGGATCAAGAACTCGCCGGCGGCATTCTTCAATATCCTTAAACGCACCCAGGATTCGCGAAGACAACGACCGGCTCCCGGCGTATTTTCCCTTCGTTCCACCTGCCCGGAGGGCACAACGATGTCGGCCAAGCCGAGACTTCTCACGTACGAATCGACCACGCCGCATCGCTAAGCTCTCGCACATGACGACGGACCCCAGCACCGGAATCATCGCTCACGCCATTCAGCTCGCCGTCGCACCGGTTTTTCTGCTAACCGGCGTCGCCGGCCTGTTGGCGGTAATGGCTAACCGCCTAGCCCGTATCATCGACCGCGCGCGCAGCGTTGACCAGGCGTGGTCCGGCCTCGGTCCACACGCTCGGGCTGCTGCGCGTACGGAGCTAGGCAACCTGGAGCGGCGACGAAGAGTGTCCAGCTGGTCGATCAACTATTGCACGATGGCCGCGCTGCTCATTTGCCTTGTCATTGTCACGCTTTTCGCGGAAGAGTTCTTCACGGTCAACCTAAAGTGGCTAGCCAGCGCGTTGTTCGTGGCAGCCATGCTTGCGTTGATCGGCGGCCTTACCTGCTTTCTGCGCGAGGTCTATCTGGCCACGCACACGATCAGCTTCGATCCCTCGCGGTTCGAAGACTGACAGTAACGAGGTGATGGATGCACGCCACGAAAGAAAGGCTCGACCGGCTGGGCAATTCCCTTGTGAGCGGCTTTCAGCTCGCGGCCCTGTTCGTGATCGGCGCAACGATCGTCTGGTCCGCGGCGCACGAGTACATCGAGATGATTCGGGCCGGGCGCGCCCGGCTCGGTGACATCCTGCTTCTCTTCATCTATCTCGAGCTCGGCACCATGGTGGGAATCTACTTCAAGACCGACCGCCTGCCGGTGCTGTTCCTGCTCTACGTTGCCATCACCGCGATGACCCGCTTCCTGGCCATCGACATCAAGGATCTTCCGATCGAAAGCCTTCTCATCGTGACCGGATCGATCCTGATATTGACGCTCGCAGTCCTCGTGCTGCAGATCGCCGGGTCGAAGTTCACGACGTCCACTGAGCGCAATGGATCCCGCCCGGATGTCGATCTCGGCTCCGGCGAGGCGTGACTCGCTCCGCGCAGCTGCTGCGGATTACTTTGCCCGGGGAGGTCAACTACGCGCAGCTGGTCTCTAGCACGATGGCGGAAACGTATGCATCTGTTGCGTCACTGCCTCTGTCGCCGGTGATACCGGCTCTCGACGCTTGATTAGGCGCCCGGACAGCGTCCAGCTTGACGACGATTCGCTCGCCGCAACCAGTCATTTGACCTCGATGTGCGCTTCGCTGAACTTCTTCGCAATCGACATCCTGAGCGCGCTCTGGGCTTCGACGCTTCGATCGACGTCGTCGATCCACGCATACAGCCGGTAGGTACGGTCGGCGCCGAGTGCGACCAGCCGGGCGCGCGGCGGCGGCTTCGCGCTGATGGCTTGCACCTGCGCCGCGGACGTCTCCAGGAGCCGGATCACGGTTTCCGGCTCGGTTTCGCGCGCAACGGCGACGTCGATAGCGATCTGTCGCTTGCGGTCGGTCAGCGTCCAGTTCGTCACGGCCTTGGAGATGAGGTCGGCGTTGGGGACGATCACTTCCGCCCCATCCGCCGTGCGGATCGTCGACGCACGCACACCGATCGACCGCACGACACCAAGTGCCTCGCCGACCTGCACCGCGTCGCCGGCGGCGATCGGCCGCTCGACGAGCAGAATCAGTCCGGAGACGAAATTGTTGACGACGCTTTGCAGTCCCAGGCCTACGCCTACGCCGATCGCACCCGCGAGCAGGGTCACCTTGGTGAAATCGATCCCCATTGCGGCCATCGCGAGCAGTACGCCCGCGGTGATGAGGCCATAGCGGATCACGGCGGAAGCCGCGAAAGAGACGCCATGCTCGAGCGGAAGCCGCGGCAGCAGCTCGATTTCCAGGAGCGGCCGCAGGATCTTCACCAACAGGTACGTACCCGCCAGCACGGCGAGACCAGCGAAGATCGCCGCCAGCGAGACGGTCGCGGCGCCGATCTCGAACTTGGTGGCTACGACACTTTGTGCGAGCTGCATGACCCAGTCGAGTCGACCGACCATGATCAGCATGCCGACGACCCACCCTATCCAGCCGACAAAGCGAAGCGCGTTCAGAGCGGCACGCCGAACGGATGCGGGGTCGTGACTCACGATGCGCAGCCGCTGCGCGACGCGGGTCTCCGACAGCGCGACTACGAGTCCGTAGAGAAGGTGCGTCGCAACGACGACCAGCAACCCCAATCCGGCCGCTCCGAGCACGACATTGCGCAGCACCCGCGCCGGACCGCTATACCCGACGACCGCCGCCAGCGTCGCAAGCGTGAGCAGGACAACGGCCGCAATGGTGACGCGCCGCGTCGTCACGGGCGACCGGCGCAGCGCCTGTAACAGCGTGCCGCGCCGAAGATCGACGATGAGCCCTGCCGCGACGGCGACGCATTGCGCGACCAGAAACAGGCGACCTTGAAGCGGAAGCGAATCGACGATCGGGTCGACCAGGCCGAGCGAAACCATCGCCGCGGTCAACATGAACAGCGAAAGCGATCCTCGGAGAGCGAATACGGCGCGAGCGAGTAGTGCAGCCGGAATCGGCATCAGCGAATAGACGATTGCATAAAAAGACACAGGCCCCGGCGGGCCGAGCCAGGCCAGCGTGAGCAGCGTGAGCATTGCCGCCGCTGTGACCGGGGCTTCGAGCAGCCTTAGTGCTTCCTCGTCGCCGGTGTTCTCCGCGATTGCGAGTTTCTTTCGCGCCGCGACGACCAGCAGCAACGCAAGCGCGAAAGCTCCGACGGCAAGGGCAGAAAGACGTGCTGCGTGCGCGACTACAAAGTCGGCGATCTGCGAAGCCTCTGAGCGCGCGATTTCAAGCACGCGACCGATGGTTGCGCCACGGGTCTCGATTCGCCACAACGGTTGGCCGTGCGCGACGCGCATCTGCGCCTCGAGCTGCAACCGGCGGTCGCCGACCTCGGTTTGCAA
>DATMNH010000165.1:0-13840 GCA_035568975.1 Casimicrobiaceae bacterium | reverse complement strand
ACCCACGCCGCGGTCGATCGAAAACGATCCCGACTTTACGATGCCTTCTTCCAGGCTCCAGCTCTCCACCCGCGAATACTGGAAATAGAGATCGGCATAGTCCACGTGGTGGACATGGATACCCGCGAGGACATCGGAAAGTTGGCGAAACTCCAGCGCCGCAGGGGCGAGCAGCAACTCGGTTGCCTGAGCGAGCAGTTTAGAATCGACGGCAGGAAGCGCGAGACGGGTCACTTGAGTCCTTAGGCATGGCCGATGTGAAAGCGTTCCGTATTGTCGGGCCGGGCGCTCCGCGACACAAGCTCGGAATTATCGAGCATTGCGAAGGTGGATGACAGCCGCATCCCTTCTATCGTCGTTCCCGCGAAAACGAGCCCGAAGGGCGAAGTTTCGGGGAACGGCCAAGCGGGAACCCAGCGGCGTTCTACCATCCTATTGCATCGCTTCCAAAGGCACTGGATCCCCGCTTACGCGGGGATGACGAGCTCACGCTACTCGGCGAGATAATCGAACACGAGTTCTCCCGGACAGCGCGAGGTCGGCGACGAATTGAAGCGGCGATTCGGTCTTGGCGTCTTCGCTTTTCGCCACCGAGTCTGATCGACTCAAAAAGCGGCGATTCTCTGGATGGACCAGAATGCCGCGACGCTGCCGATAGCATACGGAGCAATACGCCAGGTCCATAGCGGCTGCGGCACCGCGAAGCGCCGCATGACTTGCCGCGCCAGCGCGATGACGGTGAAGACCAACGCGATGAACAAGAGTTGTCCGATCTCGACGCCGACGTTGAAGAAGAGCAGCGCGACGGGAATCGCTGTTTGCGGCAGGCCGACTTCGCTCAACGCGCTGGCGAAGCCGAAGCCGTGCAGCAAACCGAAGGTGAATGCGACGATCCACGGAAACCTTTCCGTGAGACCTTGCATCCCCTGCCGGCTATGGACGATTTCTGCCGCCACGAAGACGATGCTTAACGCTATGGCGGCTTCGACGGGCGGTCCTGGCACGTGCACGAATCCGAGCGTTGCGCCGGCCAGTGTCAGAGTGTGCGCGAGGGTGAACGCCGTGACGGTCCAGATGAGCCGACGGGTACCTTTCACCAGAATCAGCAATGCGAGGACGAACAGCAAATGGTCAATGCCGAGCAGGATATGCTCAACGCCGAGCACGAGGTAAGTGCGGGCGACCTCTATCGCTTTTGGGGCGGCTTCCACCACGAACGACGGAGCGGATGGCGTGAGCCGCGTGGTTTGCGTGGTGACATCGAGTGCATCCATGCGCACGAGCACGTCGGTCATCGTTGCCGAAAGGCCGTCGATGCCGATCGGGCGTCCCACGAGGCCGCCCTTGCAGACTATCGACGTACGTTCTGTATACGCGCCGGCGGAAAAAACTGCGACGGGATCACCCGCGGTCGTGCAGCCTTCCGGAAACCGCGGGCGGATCGAGAGCCGCATCTCGCCTTGCGCCGGAACCTTCCATAGCGCGCTCCAGGTTTCCGCGCCGGTCTGTCGCAACTCCAGATAGCCAGGCCGCACTTCGTGAGCGCAGGCAATTTGTGGCAAATTCGCAGCGAGCCCAAACGCCAACAACAGCAACGGTCGTCGCATCATTGTCGCTGCGCGGCGTTCGCCACGTTACCCGGCTGAGATCCTGCATCGGCTGGCGGCTGTGGACCTTCCACGACGATCGCGTATTTCTCGCGCAGCTTCCTGTAAGTTGCATCCACGATTTCGTTGCGTCGTGCCGTCAGCCACTCGCGCTGCACCCCCTCGCGCACTTCCGATAGCGGCCTTGATCTGCCTTCCGTTCGCTCGCTCACGTAGACCAGGTGCCATCCGTAGCTCGACTGTACCGGCCCCCCCCAGCTGCCAGGTTCCAATTGCGAGACTTGCTGTGCAAATTCCTTGCCGAACACGCTCGCGACCTCGTCGACGCGCGAAAGCGGCAAGTCATGGGGCAACATGGTCGGGTCGCCAAGCTCCAGCGGGGCGATATTCCTCCCGGCTCGATTCAGGCGCGCGTAGGCTTTCGCAGCCGCGGCGGATGCGCTTTCGCCGCGACGGCCGGTGTTGAAATACACCTGCGAAAACGCGATTTCCGGCTCGACGCGAAATTTCTCCGGGTGTTGGTCGAGCCAGCTCTGCAAATCCTGATCGGTGGGTAGTACGGCGGCGCCCGCATCTTCGGTCAGGAACTCGAGCTTCTGCCGCATGCGCCGGCGGACGATGGTATCGTCCTTGTCCAGGCCCATGGCCAGCGCCTCGCGATAGAGCACTTCCTCCCTGATATGGTCCTCGACCAGCCCATCGAGCTCCTGCTGTGTCGGCGGCCGATGCCAGGTGCGCGAAAAACCGGTCACCAGCTGCTCGACCTTGCCTGGAGTGACGACGATCTTGCCGTCTTGAGGTGCGTCGCGATCGGCGTTGAAGTGGAACAGCAGAAAGACAAGCGCCCCCAGCGCAATGAAATGCACCAGGGGCTCGCGCAGGAACTTGCGTATCAAGTGATTCTCCGCTTAGCGCTTGGCCGGCGTATACCAGATCGGCGAGGTGTATGCGCGCTCGGTTATGGTCATCGGGACTTCCTTCGGCATCTTGACGCCGAACCTCTTCGCGTCATAGGCGGTCCAGCGCGGCGTCGGAATTTCGATGACGCGCCCGTAGTAGAAGGCCCGTTGCGCAGGATCGAAATCCGGATCTTTCCACACGGCGATCAATTCCGGGGCGCCGATGGTGTTGGTCCACGTCGCATTGTCGATGTCCACGGTGTTGCCTACCGGCGGCACTTTGCCATCGGCGCTACGCTTGCGGTCACCGGACCACACCACGTCGTAAACCCTTTCGTTCACGCCACCCTTTGCGTCCAGCCAGCCTTTGATAATCTGGTAGCGGTCAAGGTTCGCACCGATAGGATCCTTGAGTGCAGCGACAAGGAACGTGGGCGCTTTGCCGGCAGGCGCGGTCGAGAGGTCGCCACCCATCGGCACGCCCCTCGTGTAGCCGATTTGCGCGGGCATGCGGTTAGAGGCGTCCTTCGGCTCGAAGTCGAAGCCGCCGAAAAAGCGCACCACCATGCGTGGTCCGGTGGTGGCGTACGTCTCCCGGCGCGCCATCGCATCGAAAATTGCCTCGCGCGTGTTCTCGCGCGCCCACACCGCGGCATAACCGGAGGCTGACGTCTCCCAAGCCATGATCACGGCTTTTTGCGTCTTCACGAACGGATGCATCGCGCGCTCCGGGCTAGGCTCGGACGCAGAGGTCTTGCCGAAGAAGTTTTCCTCTTCGACCGCGGCGAGCCCCGTGTGCGAATCAGTCGATCCAACCATGCCGAACTTGTACGGATTGACGCCGAGCTCGCTTTCCAGCCTGAGACCGTTCTTGAGCGCCGAGCGAGCGTACTCGAACTCGAGCATCTCCGGCTTCTTCAGCTCGCTCAAGTCCAGGTTGCCCTTGTCCCACCGCTCGAAGTTAGCGAACTCGTCGTTGGGCGAGAGAAACGGATGCGACTCGCCGTCGCCCTTGATCTGCGTAGCCTCATAGAGGCGCTCCCACTTGGCGCGGGTCTCGGCATATTCGCGGTCGATTTTCTTGCCGGTGCCGGGCTCGATGATCGGAAACATCCGGCCGTTGCTGAGGTTGCCGTTGTGAGCGATGGTGAGTAGCTCGCCGCCGGTCTTCTCTTCATACGCGGCCATCCACTTCCACAGGTCGCGGGGATTGTCGCTGCCCAGCGGTTTCTGCGTGGTGTAAGGCTCGATTCGGCTTGCCTTATCGCCGT
Source organism: Casimicrobiaceae bacterium (assembly GCA_035568975.1). GTDB lineage: Bacteria > Pseudomonadota > Gammaproteobacteria > Burkholderiales > Casimicrobiaceae > PALSA-1003. The sequence continues at coordinate 10,063 of DATMNH010000165.1, read as the reverse complement.
TGTCGCGAAAGATGATGTTGCGGTGGAGGTTGTTGCCACCCGTGTTCGAGGTCCACTCGTAGCCGATGAAAGCGGTAAACCGGCCCGGGTCGTTGGCTTCATCCGCCGCCTTGATGGTTTCCCGCCAGGCAGAACGGTAGGCGGGAGTGCCGGGAAGCGGCAGCAAACCCTCGGCCATTTTTCCTTGTGAGAAGCTGACGATTATTTCGATCGCCGCATCGGCACCCTTGCCCGATTGAACCATGTCGTACCACCTCTGCCCCTGCGGATAGGCAAGCAATTTGGGATCGCCACCGAGCAAAAGCGGGAAAAAGCCGAAGCCGTCGGAGTGGTCGGTCACCACCAGAAAGTCGAGCGGCCGTGAGAGCTTGACCTGCTGGCCGCTGGAAGCCGTGATCTCGTCACCTTTGGCGAAGCGGTAGGCGTCCTTCGGACCGAGCCGGGCGCCGAATGCGCCGGCGTCCATCGAGTACGACGTGTGCAGGTGCGTATCGCCGAACAACGGCCGTGTTGGGAAGTTACGGCCCGCATACGGCGAGTACGGGCGCTGCTTGAATGCCTGTTCGGCCGACTCCTTGTCGAGCGTACCAATGTCCGTCGTCGTGCCTTGCTGAGCAGACACCTGCAGCGACAATCCTATGGCGACTGCCACTACGAGTGCCCTCAGCGAGACGTTCATTTGCGCTTTCATCGGGTGTGCTCCTTTCGGATTGAGTCTTATGAGGATGTGAAGTCTCATCGTTGCGTTCATTTGGCTATTGGGCAAATCGATGGCTGTCTGCCGTGACTTACGGCGCCGAGTACATGGATTCGTGAGCGGCATCGCAAACGCGCGCTCTCTGACTTCGGCGATTTTCACTGCATTCCGCTGCAAAGGGATACGGTAAGGGACGGCGCTTGCGTCGACTATCGCAAGGGTACAAGCGCCTGTCAATTTGACATTTATGAACCAATCAGGTGCACATGACTCGGGGGAATTTTTCCGCATTACGCGCGTTTCGCGATTCGCTTCGATCGTGCCCGCGGTTGCCGTTGCAGCAGCGCACAAGGCGATTCTGCTGCGCTATAGTAATGACAATGTCGGATCGGAGCGTGAACGTGCCGCCAAAACGCAAGTCCCGGAAGAACATCGCCGACGTCAAATGGCTCGAGCCGCGGCAATTGGGACACGCAATAGGGGTCTATGACCTCACTCGGTGACGCGATTCGTTGCGCATCGCGGCGCCATCCCCGGCCGGTTCCGACCACGGGATTCGTTAACTCACTCAAACCATGATTGGAGCCACCATGAGACTGAAGGACAAATCCGCCATCATCACCGGCGCGGCCAGCGGTATCGGCAAGGACATCGCGCTGGTATTCGCGCGCGAGGGCGCGAAGGTCGCGATCGCCGATCTGAACAAGGACGCGGCGGAGGTCACGGCCAACGAGATCCGCGCCAGCGGAGGCCAGGCGATGGGCGTGGCCATGGACGTCACCGACGAGCAAGCGGTCAACGACGGCGTGGCAGCGGTTGTCCGATCCTTCGGCGGCGTCGACATTCTGGTCAGCAACGCAGGGATTCAGATCGTCCATCCGATCGAGGAATTCAGTTATGCGGAGTGGAAGAAGATGCTGGCGATTCACCTCGACGGTGCATTTCTGACCACGCGCGCGTGCATTCCGCACATGTACAAGTCGGGACGCGGCGGCAGCATCATCTATATGGGCTCGGTGCATTCCAAGGAAGCATCGGTGCTCAAGGCTCCGTACGTCACCGCCAAGCACGGGCTGATCGGCCTGGCGAAGGTCGTGGCCAAGGAAGGCGGCAAGCGCGGCGTGCGCGTCAACGTGATCTGTCCCGGCTTCGTGCGCACGCCACTGGTCGACAAGCAGATTCCGGAACAGGCGAAGACGCTGGGTATTTCCGAACAGGACGTCATCAAGAACGTCATGCTCAAGGAGACGGTCGACGGCGAGTTCACGACGGTCGACGACGTCGCGCAGACGGCGCTGTTCTTCGCGGCGTTCCCCTCGAACGCGCTCACCGGCCAGTCGCTGGTGGTGAGCCACGGCTGGTTCATGCAGTAGCCGCAACAGGCTCTATTCGCAACGCGATCATGGAACAGGACCCTCTCCGCCGCGACCTCACCCGCACCGTCTTTGCGGTCCTTATCATGGGCGGCCTGATCGCCGCTTCGATCTGGATTCTGCGGCCATTCCTGGCGGCGATCGTCTGGTCAACGATGATCGTCGTGACCACCTGGCCGATCCTGCGCAGGCTCGAGTCGCGCCTCTGGGGCAAGCGCTGGCTTGCCACTACCATCATGACGGCGGCGCTGCTGCTGGTCTTCGTCGCGCCATTCTCCGCCGCAATCGGGACCATCGTCGCCAACACCGGAGAGATTGTCGACTGGACGAATCGCCTCTCCGGCGTGAAGCTTCCGATGCCTCCCGACTTCGTCGACAAGATCCCGCTCGTTGGCGCGAAGGTGGCGACGGTCTGGCGCGAGTACGCCGACAAGGGTTCGGAAGAGCTTGCGGAAATTGTCAAGCCTTACGCGACGCGCGTTGCTAGCTGGTTCGTCGCCGAGGTCGGCAACTTCGGTCTGGTGAGCATACAGTTCCTGCTTACCGTGATCATTTCTGCGATCCTTTACATGGCCGGCGAGGATACCGCCCGCTGGGTGCGCCGATTCGGCCGGCGCCTCGCGGGCGAGCGCGGCGATCAGGTCGTGCGCCTCGCCGGTCAGGCGATCCGGGGTGTCGCCCTCGGCGTGGTAGTCACCGCCCTGGTGCAGTCGGTGCTGGGCGGAATCGGTCTCGCGATCGCCGGCGTCCCGTTCGCGGCGGCTCTGACCGCGGTAATGTTCATGCTGGCGCTGGCGCAGATCGGCCCGTTGCCGGTGCTCCTCGGCGCGCTTGCCTGGCTGTGGTGGCAAGGCAACACCGGGTGGTTCGTCGCATTGCTCGTATGGACGATCGTCGTGGGGAGCCTCGATAACATCCTGCGCCCGATCCTGATCAAGAAGGGCGCCGATTTGCCGTTGCTGCTGATCTTCGCCGGGGTCATCGGAGGATTGTTTGCGTTCGGTCTGCTTGGGCTCTTTGTCGGCCCGGTGCTCCTCGCCGTCGCCTACACGATGCTCGATGCATGGGTGTCGGAAGAGCCCGACGCCGACGCCCCTGAAGTCGATGCGGCAGCACGGCCAGCGCACTCGTCCAAACCCAGGAGGGCGTGATCACTGTCTGAAGCTGCAGATTGCCGGCTTCGCATCCACCGGGCCAGTCTGGCCTCAAGCCACGCTACTTCTTGCCGATTGCATGCGCCTTGTCGAGGCCGTTGCGCAGGACACGCGCCCAGGCGGATGCAACGGATCGGGCCTCGTCTGTATTGGTAACGCTGTTCGAGATAGTAAGCCGGCCGGTGCTGCGGCCTTCCCTCCGGTCAACAACTCGCGCAAGGACTTCTCCCGTCTCGGAATCGTAGAGTTCCGCAAACAGCGTCATTTCTCCTGCCGAAACGGTGAACTGGCGTGATATTCCGGCGCTCGGCGTATCGGGTGCGTTCACATAGAGGTTGACAATTTTGACCTTGACCCGAAGCACATCCGGGCCCGCCTCGTCCGTTAACTTGTAGCTGCTCTTGTTCTGCAGCTCCTTGGCGAACTCTTCGTAGACAATCTTCGCGACACCGGTCCTGATGCTTTCGCGGTCGGCATTACTGATCTTGAACGAACTGCCGGGCACCTTCGGATTCCAGTCCTTGCGGAACGCGACATCGACAGGCTCGAGTTTGACCTGGTTATAGCCAGCGAGGGTCGCACCCGGCCGCGCAAAAGCAAGGTCGATGTCCTTGATGGTGATCTTCTGGAGGCCGTCATAGCTCATCGCCTTTTCGAGATCTTCCTGGGTCGCAGCGAAGGCGCTCGCCAGAACAAACGCCGCGGCGAGCGCGGCAAAGGTGCGAGCGCATTTGACAGTGTTCATGTTCCCCGTTGTACTCGATCACCAGCGGAACGCGACGCCAATCGCGGGCCCGTTGAAGTGCAAGCTCTCGATCTTCCTGCCCGATTTCAAGTCGTAGTCGAGATACCTCCACGTTGCCACGACTTCTCCCCACTTGAACGCGTAGCCGATGCCGGCGATTCCCTGCCAGGTGAGATTGGAATCGCCCGTTCCGACGTCGACGTAATAGGGGACGAACCATTCGCGGCTCGGTCCGAAGTTCCAACGTCCCTTGGCGCCGACGATGCCATCCCAGTTGTCGACTTTCGCGTCGCTGCTGCCCGTCAGTCCGGGGCCCATCACCGATCCGACGTTGGCGCTGAATTCCCAGCCAAGATGTTCCTTGACGCTGAGAAGGCGAGCTCCGCCGAAGACGTCGAAAGCTGCTTCCGGCGTGGCCAGGACCCGGTAGTTGCCGGCCAGCGTCCACACCGTCCCCTTGATGTCCAGCGAAGCATTTGAGGTGACACCGGCCGGAAGCTCACCACCGCCGATCGTGAGGTCACGGGTACCGGATCTCGTTCCGCTGACATCGAGGTACATGACATCGGTAAACGCACCCCAACGGCCCTTCTGCGCTTCCAGCGTTCCCATGAACGCGAAGTTCAGATGGCCGACGATCTTGTCCGCGCCAACATTGATTCCGCCGCCGCCGGCGGGAAACGTCGTCGAGCCGCTGATATCCGGGAGATAGGCGTAGATCATCGCCCGGAACTGCCAGTCGTCCGCGAGCGGTTGCGCTGCAGCTGCACCGGCGAGAAGCATCGCGACGCCGAATAGCGTCATCGCACGAGTCGCGGCAAGCCATGACGTTGTGCGTTTTCGTTCCATTCTGCTGTCTCCTTGGTTAAGCACGTCAGGCTGTTCCGTTGATCTGGTCAAGGCGCGCAGGAAGCTGTTGCGACCAGCCATCGAGGCGTCCTTGGCGCAGGCTCAGGTCGGATAAAGGTCTGTACGGATTTTATCAGAGAGCCTTTGGGAAACGTTTGATGGTAGTGGCATGCGCAGTCAGCGCGCTGCTTGTCCTTGATGCTCTTGGCCAGAATCGCGTCGCAGTCGCGCAACGCGACGTCGGCCGACAGCGAGCCCCCGACGTCGCTGAAAGCGCGCTGTGCGCTCGCGCATACTCGGCGACCGCCTGCTTTTGTTCGGCTGTGCGATTCTCAACCTGCAGCGGCCGGAACCGCGCCCCCTGTTACTCTGAATAGCGGAATACGCGCATCTTTTCCTGCGTCATCTCGCGCATGCTGAAGGGGATGCCGCCGACCCCGTACCCGGACTCCCGGCGCCCCGCGAACGGCATCCAGTCGGTGCGAAAGGCGGTGTGGTCATTGATCATCACCGCCGACGCGTCAAGGCGATCGGCGGCATACATCGCAACGCCGATATCGTTGGCGAAGACACTCGCCTGGAACGCGACCGGCAACGAATTTGCCCTGCCGATGGCCTCGTCGAGGTGATCAAAGCTGTACACGCAGGTCACGGGTCCGAATACCTCGTCTCGTGACACTCGTGCCTCCGGCGCTGGCTCGAGCAGAACCGTCGGCTCCATGATCGTCGCCGATCGGCGCTTTCCTCCCACAAGCACCTTCGCTCCGGCGGCGGCCGCTTCGGTAACCCACGACTCGACCCGGTCGACTTCCCGCGGGTTGATGAGCGGGCCGACTTCGGTTTCCAGCGACAGCGGTTCTCCTACGCGCAACGCACGCACCCGTGCCTTGAAGCGGTCGAGGAACGCAGGCATGAGGGTCGAGTGCATGTAGATGCGCTGCGTCGACACGCACACCTGTCCGGCGTGGTAGTACCCCCCCTTGACCATCGGCTCGATGAGAGCATCGAGATCGGCGCTGCGGTCGACGATGGCCGGCGCCACGCCGCCGTGCTCCAACGCGGAGCGGGTCCCGGGCGCGAGCTTGCCGTGCAGATGCCAGCCGACCCGCGCGGAGCCGATGAAGCTCAGGAACGCTACTCTCCCATCCGTTGCGAGTCGCTCGGCCAGCGCATTGTCCGGAGTGACGAATGTCTGGCACCACGGCTCGGCCAGGCCTGCGTCGTGCACCAGAGAGACGAACTCCAAGCAGCACAGGGGTGTCGCCGGCGCCGGCTTCACGATCACCGGACAGCCGACGGCGATCGCCGGTGCCACCTGGTGCACGATCAGGTTCAGCGGGTGGTTGAAGGCGGAAATCGCTACCACCACGCCGATCGGCTCCCGGGTAGTGAAAGCCAGCCGTCCCGTGCTGGCCGCCGTCAGGCCCATCGGAATTTCCCGGCCCGCGAAGTTGCGCAACTCCTCGGCGGCGTTGCGCACGCCGTCGATCGCGCGCGTGGTTTCGACGATGGCGTCAGTCAGCGGCTTGCCGCCTTCGCGTGCGATCAGCCGGCTGAAGTGGTCGCGGCGCGTCTCCATCAGGGTGGACAACCGCCGGAGCACATCGACGCGTTCGTGCACCTGCAACCAGCCCTTGCGATCGCGGAAAACCCGCGTCGCGGATACGAGCTTCAGCTCCAACCCGGCAGCGTCATCGGTGTCGATCTCGGCGATCGGCATCCGATCGTAGGCCTGCACCACTTGCAGTTTCGCTGGGCTCGGCATCGGTCTCACGCGAGCTCGATCTCCTTGACCTGATGCGTGATCTCGACCAGCACGCGGATGTTCTCGTTGTAGTTGATCGGGACGTCGATCAGGTGCACGCCACTGCCCCTGTCGGGCATCGGTTCGCAACGATCAAGTTCTGGATGGGCGCCACCCACTTCCCAACGAAGACGCTCGCGCGTATGTGCACCGAGACGAGCCTACAGGTGCTCGCCTATAATCTCAAGCGGGTATTACGGCTATTGGAGCAGGACCCGATCTTCGCCTTCCGCATTCTGGTCGACATTGAGCTCAAGGCCTTGTGGCCTGTGATCAACGACCCCAGCATTCCCGAGGACCGGCTCACGTACCGCGTAGTCTCGGCATTTACCATCGTGCCGTGCGTCATGTTGCAGCCGCGCGAGTCGACTTTAGCCCCAGTGAGATGGTATGATCGATGCGCGCACGGGCGTGGTCCGTGCTCCGAGCGGACGTGCTGCTGGAGAACGAGGCCATGCTGACCGTTGTAGGCGTGTCGGTCTGTCTCTGCACGAGCAACGTGAGCACGGCGTCGCGCATCTCACGCTCGTTCTCGCCCCGGCAACGTAGAGGCTGGACGTCATGGTGTCGAGATTCGCGAAGACGCCCGGTGCTCATCGAGCGATGATTCCACTGAGGCCGATGGATGGCGGCAAGGCTTCGCGATGAGACGGCGTTTCGAAGTAATGACCAAGTTGCTGCGGCCGCCGCAGCGCCGCTTGGTGCGCCACCGTTAATCACCGTTTCCAAAATCATCAAGGAGAACCAAATGTTCCGCAAACTGCACCGCTTCGGCGGCATCGCCTTGGCTGCTGCCGCCGTCTCGATGTTCGTCGCTCCTGCCGCCCAGGCGCAATCGGAGCAGCAAGCGCTCGTCGCCAAGGCGCAGACCACGCTATCGAATTTCGTGCGCGATCCGGAGATGACCTGGATCCAGAAGAACCTCGGCCGCGCCAAGGGCGTGCTGATTGCACCGGAGGTTGTCAAAGCCGGGTTCATCATAGGCGGCTCGGGAGGACGCGCCGTGCTGCTCGTTCACGACACCCACACGAACGAATGGCGCGGGCCGGCGTTCTATACGCTGGCGACGGCAAGCGTCGGCTTCCAGGCCGGCATCGCCGCGTCCGAAAACGTGACGCTGGTCATGACCGACAAAGGTGTCAACACCCTGCTGGCGCCGTCGGTGAAGCTCGGTGGAGACGCGAGTGTTGCTGCAGGTCCGGTAGGCGCTGGCGCATCGGGGGACGTAACGACCGACTTCGTCGCGTTTGCGCGCTCGAAGGGCGTGTATGGCGGCCTCAATCTCGATGGCACCGTCATCAGCGTCAACAACGACTGGAACAACGCCTATTACGGCAAGAGCGCCCTGCCGCCGGACATCCTCGTGCGGGGCAGCGTCAAGAACGATCACGCGAAAGACCTTCTGGGGGCAGTCCGCAGCGCAACCGGCAAGTAGAGCGCCCCTCGAATTGTTCCTTCCGAGCCGTCGTTCGCCTTCGCGGTGAACGACAGCTTGTTTTCATCTCGATGGAGCCAACGCGTGGATCACCCGGCGCGTCGCCAGCGGCGCACTCAGGGCGCGCCTAGCAACAAGTACAGGGCCCAATGTCCCGCTTTGCCGCCACCGAGACCCAGGTAGGCAGGACCGGCGGCCGTGTCCGCGCCGAAGAAGACCGACCCGGACCACAGTGTGCCCTCCGAGGGGACATTGTCGAACCTGTCGGTCACCCGCCCTGCTTCGAGCGAACCGCCCACGTAGACGCCAGACCCCAGAATGTCGGGCAGCGCAAAAGCCCGGTGGTAGTACATTGCGCGGCCGAACACGAATTTCCGGCCGGCGAACTGGTTGATCCGGTAGCCTGACAGGCGCAACGGCCCGCCCAGCGTGAAGTCCTCGTACGGCGGCATGCCCGACCCGAGGTCAGTACCACCGGACACGGAGTAATTCACCGTATGGGGACCCCAGCTCGAGGCTCCGCGAATCGCCCCTTCCAGGCGCTGGTAGTTCAGGGCCGACCCGAGCGATGTGGTCGCCGCGTAGGCTGACCCTGTTGCGCCAAAGCCTTGAGTTGGAAACCAGGCGTGATCGGTCTGATCGACGAACATCAACACGCGGACCCCTGACGTGTTTTCCTTGACCGAGGGCAGGACCGGAGAACCTGTGTCGACGTGGGCATCGACGCGCGACCACATCGGGCCAACGCGTAGTTGCCCCCACGTGCCGAGAACCGTCCCGGCGTCGAGTCCGACCCGCCGTACGCGCGTCAGATAATCGGCAACCTTATCGTCGCCAGCGAAGATGCCGCGTGTCTTCTGTCCGATTAGGACATTAGGCGCAACGAACCAGCGGCCCGCCTCTTCCAAGGGCTGGTAGAACTCGCTCGCCAAATGAGTGTCCTCGCCGACCTGGGCCTGGGTCAGCCACTCGCCGCCCAACTGGTTGAGCCAGGTCCGTCGGTACTGGGCCAGCAAGTTGAACGTATTGTCGCCATGGAAATCGCTCGAGAGGCCAAGACCGAACTTCAGATAATCCGGCCCCCACGACTTCTCGCGTGGCTCGATGACCATCGCACGCGCACCGGTGTCCCCGCTAAGGTGGTAGCTGATGCTTTCGAAGTCGCCGCGTCCGTAGATGCGGCGCAGATCGGTGCCGATCTTCGCTTCCGACAGCGGCTCGCCGGGCTTGCTTGCGACCAGTGCGCGCAGCACTTCGGGATTGGTGCGCTCCAGACCTTCGAAGCGAATCTCGTCGACTGTGCCCAGTGCCTTGGACTCGGCGGTCTGCGTCGCCCGCAATGCCGCGTATTGCTGCGGCGGCAGGCTGTAGCGCTTGAGCGAATCGGCCATCGCGCGCGTCGCCTGCTCGCCGATCCTGATCGCATCGACTGAGCGATCGAACGTGGCCATGGAAATATCGCCCAGATCGGGCGTAATGAGCACGTCCTGCGTGCCGAGGCTCTTCAGCTGATCGTCGACGTTGCGCTTGCCCAGGAAATTGACGAGTTGGGTGGCGACGCTCAGTGCCGAGGTGATTGCCTTGCGCTTCAACGGCGGTGTGGAGATGTTGACCGCAATCACGACGTCGGCGCACAGCTTGCGCGCCTCGTCGATCGGCAGGTTATTGGCGATGCCACCGTCGACCAGCAGTCGCCCGTCGATCTCCACCGGGGCGATCGCGCCGGGAACCGACATGCTGGCGCGCATCGCCTGAGCGACGCTGCCGTGGTCGAGGACGACCGATTCACCGGTTTCGAGGTCGGTGGCCATCGCCCGGAACGGAATGGGCAGATTCTGAAAATTGCTGATACCGAAAGCCGGGGTTGCCAGCACTCTGAAGAACGACTCGATCGAGACGCCCGCGATGACACCCTTAGGCAAGGCGAGCCTGCCGTCCTTTAGGCCAAACTCCGGCGCGAACAGCGTCTGGTAGTCGTCGATCTTGCGCCGGACGGAGATCTCTGC
>DATMNH010000164.1:0-3854 GCA_035568975.1 Casimicrobiaceae bacterium | reverse complement strand
GACCACAAAAAAAATCAGGTCGATTTCGGCGCCCGAGAGTCGAGGCTGTTCGCGAAGACAAGCACGCCGACCCCGTTGGGCGACTTCAACACGCACGTGGAAGCCGATTTTTACGGTGCTGACGGCAATGAAATCGTAAGCAACTCGCACGGCCTGAGACTTCGTCACGCGTATGGAACGCTTGGCAATTTCCTGGCCGGGCAAACGTGGACCAACTTCATGAATGCCGCCGCGCTGCCCGATACAATCGATTTTGGCGGTCCGGTCGGTCAGATTTTCGATCGGCAGGCCCAGGTGCGCTGGACGCAGCCGTTCGGCGGCCCCGGATCGGCAACGAGCGGCCTCTGGTCGGTCGGGCTGGAGAACCCTGAGACCAACGTGCAGGTCCCCGGCGCGGCAACCGTCGTTTCCGGCCGCGACCGTTGGCCGGATATTACCGGACAAGCCCTGTTCAATACGGCGATCGGCAAAATCTCGGTCCACGGCATCGTGCGGCAACTGCGCGTCGACTCGGCAACGCCATCGGCCGTGGACCAGAAGTGGGGCGGCGCGGTCAGCGTTGCCGGCGTCCTCCCGAGCGTCGGCAAGGACGATTTCCGCTTCACCGCCAGCATCGGCAACGCCATCGGCCGTTATTTGGATGGCTTCTTCCCCGACGCGGTCCTCGGTAAAGACGGGCAGATTCGCCTGCCGAAACAATACGGATGGTTTGCGGCGTACCGCCACTACTGGTTCGACCAGCTGCGCTCGAACCTCGTGCTGTCGACCGCTGAGGAGAATAATCCCGATGGCGCTCCCGCCAATACCAACAAGAGCACGGTCTCCGCGCATGTCAACCTGATCTGGAGTCCCGTCGCGAACACCGATCTGGGTCTCGAATACATCTTTGCGAATCGTAAGACCGAGGACGGGCTCAGAGGGAACCTGAACCGGATCCAAGCGGCGGCGAAGTACGCGTTCTAGCAGCGTCCAGCTAGCGTTCGGCAGCAAGTCGCGGAGCTTCAGCCGGTGATCGTTTGCGACGCCTGATGATGAAGCGCAACTGCTCCCACGATGGCTAATCCTCCCATCGTGTTTATCGGGCGCCCTCGGGCGCCCATTTTTTCGCTGAACAAACAGCAGTACAAATCTTGAAGCCAACCATGTCTCGCCTAAATCTCTCACTGAGCAAATACCTTGTAGTGGCATCTGCGCTCGCGTTCTGCGCATCGGGCCTCGCGCTGGCGGACGATAGCAGCATAAGTCCGTTCACCCGGGATCCGCATGCCGATTTCCACGACGGCCAGAACCCCGGTGATTTCAACGCGGCACGGGCGGGTCGAGTACAAGCAGCGAACGCTTCGGCCGGGCGCACGAAGAAAAAGGACGAACTGACGCCTGAGCAGAAGATCAAGCTGGCCCGTGCAGAGTTGACTATCACCTTGCTCAGATTATTCAGTGACAGCAGGACTGGCCAGTAGCGGTTCCGGTGCCCGTAACGGCGCCCCATCACTTCTTGCGCCGAGCCGAGCCCGCCCCGCGAGGGAATAGTAAGACCGGCGACACTGTTTGCCGTTGCGTCTTTCGCTGCGCGAGAGAGATCGCGCGCAGACCTCAGGAGCGTAGGTTCCGGGCATTGACATAAGAGCATACGCGCGTCAGCAAGATGTAAGTTTTTCAAAGGAGAACCTCTATGGGCTACCTTCACCGACATTTGGCACTCGCTGCGCTCATTGGCGCTGCACTTCTCGCCACGACGACCGCTGGCTTCGCTGCCGGCTACGTCGAGACCGATCTTGTCGTCAATCAACAAGTCAACAACGTGCCTACGTTGACCGATAAAAATGGCATCGTGCACGTCGCAAAGTTCTTCGATCCAAACCTGGTGAACCCGTGGGGCGTCGGGGAATCGTCGGGCTCTCCCTTCTGGGTGTCGGATAACAACAACGGAACCTCGTCGCTGTACAACACGGCCGGGACGCCACAGTCCCTCGTCGTGGCTATCCCGGCGCCGGGCGACCCGCTTGGGACGGGCGGTACGCCGACCGGACTGGTCTTCAACATAGCGGCCGGCCAAAATGCGTTCAAGGTCTCAGGTGTCAGCGCTGCCGGTGCTCAGACGATGGCCCCGGCCGCATTCCTGTTCGCCGCCGAAGACGGAACGATCCTGGGCTGGAACCCCGGCGTGAACCCGCCAAACACTCCCGCAGCCTCGCGGGGCAAGCATGCGATTATCGCGGTCGACCACTCCGCCGTTCCCGATGCCGCCGACGGCGCCGTTTACAAAGGTCTTGCCATCGCCAAGGACAGCGTCGGCAACGCCTTCCTGTACGCGACCAACTTCCGCGCCGGTACGGTCGATGTGTACAACGCCGCCTTCCAACAGGTGACGCTTCCTCCGAACGCGTTCGTCGATCCACATCTGCCGCGCGGTTATGCTCCGTTCAACATCGTCCTCATCGGCAACAGGCTGTTCGTCACTTATGCGGTACAGAATGCCGAGAAGCATGACGATGTGGCCGGCCAGAGCCACGGCATCGTCGACACGTTCGATCTCGCCGGTAACATGCTGGCGCGATTCGCGCAGCACGGCCAGCTCGATTCGCCGTGGGGCGTCGCGCAGGCTCCGGCTGGGTTCGGTCAGTTCAGCGGCGAGATCCTGATCGGCAATTTCGGCAATGGTCACATCAACGCGTTCGATCCCGCGACAGGGGAATTTCTGGACAAGGTACGCGATCCCCACGGGCAAGCGATCGTCATCGACGGGCTGTGGACGATCACGTTCGGCAACGGCGGCAATGGCGGCGACCGGAATACGCTCTACTTCACCGCCGGTCCGAATGACGAGTCCGATGGTCTGTTCGGCAGCCTCGCGCCGAACGAATGATGAGCGGCAAGCTTCGGCGACGGTCGGACGACATCGCCCTCCGTCTCCGGAATCGCGCGTCCGCGGCGCGTGCCGCGCACACACGTGAATAGCTGTGGCGCAGGCAGCCGAACTGATAGCCAATCGGCATGCCAAAGGCCGCGCCGAAACGATGCCCGGAGCTTTGAACAGGCCACGCTCTCACTGACGCTTGGGTATCAGGAGCGACTGGGTACCAGTCCGTTGTTACTCGCGTGCTGACAAAGGAGATATTGCACTTGGAAGACAATCCGAAACTCTCCCGCCGCTCGATTATGAAGGGCGCTGCGCTGTTCGTGGGTGGCGCGTTGATTGCTGGCGTGATGGCAAGCAAGGAAGCGCTTGCGCAGAAAGCTTCCAAAGGATCGATGCAGTATCGGGATAAGCCCAACGGAGACAAGCAATGCAGCAACTGCGCCCAATTTATTCCCGATAACGGTTGCCAGATCGTTGAAGGAACCGTAAGTCCTCAAGCTTATTGCATTGCCTGGCAGAAGAAGTCTTGATGTGCGTGACTGGCACGCGCGACCCTCGGCTCGCGTGTCCCAGCACTAGTGCGCGCAACTGTGTAATTCGTCACGGAGCGTAGTTAAGCGCGCGCGATCCGCGGCGTTGGTAAATTGGACGAGCAGGCATCGAACCCCATTGCTTTCGACGAGGAATAGCGGACGCTGGAACGCTGTTTAGTCAAACGGACCTGTTGAAGATTCGTAATCCCGGCGAACGCCAGTGTCGCGGAGTTGCCGGTTTTGACTAGCCGTCGGGGGGTGAGGAAATGATGACACTGTGCCGGAGTCCACGCGGATTCTGCGCTATGCTTGCGGCCGGGTTGCTCTTGTCGCCTGTCCTTGCGCAGGCGGTGCCAAGCTTTGCCCGTCAGACCGGTCAGGAATGCGCTAGCTGCCATCTCAGCTGGCCCGAACTCACCTCGGTAGGCAGGGCTTTCAAGCTCGGCGGGTACACGCTCATG
>DATMNH010000163.1:0-2340 GCA_035568975.1 Casimicrobiaceae bacterium | reverse complement strand
TCGGCGGCGCTGCAATATGCGAAGGAGAATATCCGCATCAATTCAGTGCATCCGGGCTATGCGGATACGCCGCTGACCGTGAAGCGCTTCAGCGATCCGGCCGTGCGCCAGGTGTTGCTCGATCGCACGCCGATGGGGCGGCTCGGCACCGCCGAGGACATCGCCAATGGCGTGCTGTTCCTGGCGTCCGACGAATCATCCTGGGTCACCGGCTCGGAACTGGTGATCGATGGCGGCATGACGGCGCAGTAGGCGCGATATAGATCAGGAAGCTAGAGCAGATTCCGATTGGATCGACGCACGTCTTGGCTGGGGGCGCGCCACTCCAGTGGCGCGTCATGATCTTCCGGACCGCGAGCGTCTCGCTCGCTCATGATCATGAGCGAGCGAGACGCTCGCGGTCCGCATGAGCATGAGAAGACGCGCCACTGGAGTGGCGCGCCCCCAAGCGATCACATGATTCCAAGCGACCGGTACGTGCCCTAATAAGCGGAGAACCCGCCTTCGGCCGGGATCGCTGCGCCGTTCACCATGCGCGATTCGTCAGACGCCACAACGACCTTGGCATCCGTTGCCGGGCGCTGCGCTCAACGCCTCGGGATACGTCCGCGAATCCGGTTGAAGCCCTGCCTGATTGCGGCAAAGCGCGCTTCGATGAACGGTTCGAGCTCGTTGTCGGTGAAGATGTAGGGCCAGTCGTTCTCGACGCCTTCGCGGACCAGCTCGCCGACATAGAGCGGATCGATGCCCTGGGCGACGCGGTCGCGGATGAATTTGATGCGCTCGGCGACGGGGCCGGTGGCCGGCGCCCGGCCGACCTTGCCGGCGAAGCGCTCCGGCAGATTGCGGCCCGAATCGACGATCTGGGTGCGGATGAAGCCCGGGCACAGCACCGAGACGCCGATGCCGCGCGGCGCCAGTTCGAGCCGCAGGCCCTCCGACAGCGCGACCACGCCGTACTTGGAGACGTTGTAGGCGCCGCTGCCGTTGGAGACCAGGCCGGCGATCGAGGCGGTCGAGACGATGTGCCCGCCCTCGCCGTGCCGCTCGATCAGCGGGCCGAAGATCTCGATGGCCCAGATGACGGCCCGCAGGTTCACGCCCAGCGTCCAGTCCCACGCGGCATCGCTCCACATGCCGTAGGGCCCGCCGCCGCCGACGCCGGCATTGTTGACCAGGATGTGAACCTTGCCGTAGCGCGCGAGAGTGGCCTCGGCCGCCGCCGCGAGCTCGCCCTTGAGCGAGACGTCGGCCCGCACGCCTTCGACGTCGGCGTTGGTCAGCCTCAGTTTCTCGAGCGCCGCCGCCAGAGCCGCCTGCTCGATGTCGCAAAGCATGACCTTCACGCCAGCCTGAGCCAAGGCGGAGGCAATCCCGAACCCGATGCCCGAGGCAGCGCCCGTCACGAATGCAGTCTTTCCCGCAAGATCCTTCATGTGCCTCCCCCCAAAGTAGCTACTCAATCCCACTATCTTTCCAATTCAAGAACCGACTCAATAAAAGCCTTCTTGCCCAGAGTGTATGTCGAACGATCCGAAATCTGAGCGTCGATGAGACGACGTTTTTGTTCAACATAGAGCGTGACCAACTCAGGATTCGCGGCAAGTCGATCTCGGAACTTCCGTAACCTGTCCACCTCGGCGCTGCTCTCGGGAATCAGATGAACGTGAAGTCGAAAGACCGAGCCATCGAATGTGAAGCTGCCTTCTCGCATCGGTCTATTGTCGGGATGTCTTTTTCCTCCTGACTGATGCTGAAAGCCCATGCCATCAATGATGGCGCACACTTCGCTCAAATGCCCAACCGGGATCAACAGCATCACGTCGAGAATGCCCTTACCATCGCAACCGGGAACAGATGTACTTCCCACGTGCTCAATTTCAATACCTGGCAAGGCGGTTTGAAGTATTCGCATGACGTTATTTGCTGCCGCCGGTCCGCGCGTATCCCAAGGTCTCAGGTCAATGACTTTTGGTGCTCCTGGAGCATCGTAGGGGCCAATCGGCGGAGAAGCAGTCACAGGATTCCAACCTTTTGCTTCATACCGACCGCATAATACCTTGGCGGCACGACAAATCGAAACACGCCTAGTAAGCGGAGAAGCCGCCTTCGGCCGGGATCGCTGCGCCGTTCACCATGCGCGATTCGTCAGAGGCGAGGAACAGGGCGACAGCCGCGATGTCCTCCGGCTGGCCGACAGCGAACGGGTATTGTCCGGCGATGTTGTCGATGCCGCCGAAGCGAATCTGGTTGCCGCCGGTAAAGCGACTCCTGACCCGTTCCGTCAGCACGATGCCGGGGCAGATGGCGTTGACGCGGATACCCTTGGGCGAGTAGGCG
>DATMNH010000162.1:0-12775 GCA_035568975.1 Casimicrobiaceae bacterium | reverse complement strand
CAGATCCGGTGCGCCGGGGTTTAGAAAAAGCGGCGAGGCGTAAGGGGCGACGCCATCCGCGATCACCGTTTTCTTGAACAGGCCGATGAAGAAGATCGTCAGGCCGATCGCGACAGCCTCCAGGTTCAGCCGATACGTTCGGGCTTCCTGGAACTGCGGCATCATCTCCTTGTGGTGCAGGATCGGGCCTGCGATCAGGTGGGGAAAATAGGTGACGAACAACCCGTAATGGATCGGGTTGTATTCCTTCACGTAGCCGCGGTAGACGTCGGCGAGGAACGCGATCTGGGTGAAGGTGAAGAACGATATGCCGAGCGGAAGGATGATCTGGCCGATGCCCGACGCGTTGCCGCTGACCGAGCCCCAGATACCGAGAAAGAAATTCGCGTACTTGAAGTATCCGAGCAGCAGCAGATTGGCGCTGACCGCGAAAGCGAGCAACGCGCCCGCGGCACGGGTGCGTCGCGCGCGCACGAATCGCGCAAGATGAAGGCCGCAGACATAGTTGAACGCGGCTGAAGCAACCAGCAGCGGCACGTAGGCCCAGTTCCACCAGCCGTAGAAGAACAGCGAGGCCAACGCGAGCCACGCGGCTGCCGCCATATGGCTGCGGCGCGCGATGCCGAAAAAGACCAGCGCCGCGATCGGGAAGAACCCGAAGATGAATTCGACCGAATTGAACAGCATCTACAGCTTGCGCGCGTCGAACCAGCATTCGAGCATCGCGACGACCCAGATCATGATGCCGAAGTACGTTGCGTGATCGGTGTGATGCTGGCGACGCAAGTCCTGGATGTAGCTCGGTCTGAGGATCCCGCGCCGCTGGAATGCCTCGAGGCTGCCATGAACGAGTTCCGCGAGACGCGCGTGATCGCGCAGCCAGAGCCCGAACGGCATGCCGAATCCATGTTTGGTCTTGGCGATGGTTTCGGGCGCAAGAACGTCCTTCAGCGCGTGCTTGAAGAAGTAGCGGAGCTTAAGCCCCTTGACCTTCAGCGCGGCCGGGATTTCTCCCGAGAACTCCACCAGCTCGTCATCGAGCAGCGGATAGCGCACCTCGATGCCTGCCACGTCGCACATGCGCGATACCTTGCGCAGGTCGTTGTCGGCCAGCGTCAGCTTGAGGTCCAGGTGCATCATCCTGTTGAGCGACGACGCGGAGTCGGCGCGCTGGTAGGCTTCGCGCAGCATGGCGAGTGGCTCGTCGACGTCGACCGATGCCAGGAAGTCCGGTTCGAACACGTCGGCAAATGGCGACCGGTGCAGAAAGTTGTACGTTTCCAGGCGATCCGGCAGCGGTACGGATGCCTGGCGAATGTAGCTTCCGAGCTTGCGCAGTGGCGCGATGCGATCGTTGCCGGGGAGCGAGAACGCCAAAGGCTCGATCAGTGCGCGTCGCAGCGCCTTCGGGATCCGGCCGTAAGCCTCGAACACTTTCTGCTTGGCGTAGCGCGTGTTGCCGCCGAAGATCTCGTCTCCGCCGTCACCCGCCAGCAGAACCTGCACCCCATCCTCGCGCGCCATCTTCGCGCAGAAGTAGGTGGGCACCGCCGAATCGTTGCCGAACGGTTCGTCGTAGGCACGGGCGATGATCGGGATCGCCTCGACGACATCGTCGGGGGTAAGGTAATACTCGTGAGCACGCGCACCCAGGCGCTGCGCGGCGATGCGCGCGAACTTCATCTCATCGAATTCATCCGAGGCGAAGCCGATCGAGTAGGTTCGCGCCGGTGCCTGCGTCACCTCGGTCAGCATCGTTGCAATCGTGGAGCTGTCTGTGCCACCGCTGAGAAACGCGCCCAGCGTCCGCTCGCCGTCGATAGTGTGCCGGGTCGCTTCGCTAAGCAGCAACCGCAACCGGCGCTCCAGGGCATCGACCGAGTCGGTCCCCTCGTCGTGATAGGGGAGCCGCCAGTAGAAGCGCCGCTCGACGACGCCGTTCTTGAACGTCACGCATTCGCCCGGCCGGAGCTTCTGCACCGACCGGTAGATCGTGCCGGGGCTCGGCACGACATGGCAGTAGAGATAGTTGAAGATGGCCTGCTGGCTGAGTTCCCGCGAGACGGACGGATGCGCGACGACGCTCTCTGCGTTGGATGCGAAGACCAGTTCGCGGGACGGATTCGCATAACACATCGTCCGCGTGCCGAGGCGGTCGATGGCGAGCAGACCGCTCGCGCCCTTCGTGTCGACCACTGTGATGGCGAACGGGCCAAGCATCTCGTCGAGGCAGTTGGAACTGTGTTGCCGGTAAGCTTCCGCAACGGCGGCAGCCGCACCTCGTTCCTTGGCCATTGCCGCGAGCTTCGGTGAGCGCCAGCGGACGTGGCCTTCCACCGCGACGAGCAGCGTCTCGGTCCGGTGCAGCGAGACCGGGCGGATTCCCGTTCCGACCGCCAATGCACAACGACCGCTGACGATGGGCTCCGGCCCGGCGGAGTCGCGGTCGCGCAGGGCCTGGCGCATGGCGTCAAGCGCGACGTGCGCCGGATCAGCTTGTTCGCGCTGCCCATCGATCCAGCCACAGATGCCGCTCATGAGGCTGCACCCGCACGAGGCCGCGCGTCGCTCGCGCGAGGCAGATGCGGTATCCACAGAGCCGCCATCAGCTTAGGGCTACCGCTTCGTCGAAACCCCGCGGACGCGTAGCGACGTAGGCTAACCAGGCCGGAATGGCGGCGCCGCTTGCCCACGCGAGCTTGCGCAACCGGGAGATGCCTGCCACGCGACGAATCAGGAAGTGCAGGCGCGTGCGGATTTGCGGCTCGACCAGTGCCGACCGGTCGCGACTGTGGCGCACGAGGTCGGCGGTGCTCATGAAACGCAGTGCCGGAAACTCGGCGCTGGCGATCTCCAGCAGCCGTTTGACTTCGTCGATGGCGTCTTGCGCGGCGCGTTGGTCGTCGAGGAAGTTCAGGCGATGCATCTCGACCAGCGTGGGACGTCCGGCGCGCGTGTTCGATCGCAATGCCTCGAGCGTGCGCTGGTGCGTCACGCCCAGCGATGGCTCCAGATAGCCGTTGCGCACGACGTACGACACGCCGTGTGGGCCCGGCGCCGCGTTGAAATACGTGCGCTCGCCGGCGACGACATGGCCATTCGCGTCACGGCTTTCGTTGCGTATGCCCGGGGTCACCACAATGCGTACCCCGGCGTGCGCCCAGGCCGATTCCACCGCGTCGTTCCACACGAACGTCGGCGGTACCACGACTTGCGGCTTCGCGCCGAACACCGCAGTGAAAGTGCGTACCTCCTCGGCCGCGGCCAGCGCCACATCGTCGATCGGCAGCGGCTTGGACGGCAGCTCGGTCGCGTCGATCCATCGGCTCTGCAGTGGTGCCGGCAACGCCTCGGTGGCAGGAAACTCGGCGCCGCTAAGCCAGCGCCGGATTTTTTCATCGACCGCGGCGAGACGCATCAGGGATGCCGGCCAGTAATGCTCCATCGCATGCAGCTGCAAGGCGAACACGCCACGCGCGGCACCGCGCAACATCGCCTCGCGCACGCTCGCCAACCGCGGATCGGCCAGCGTCACGCGATGGTACATACGACAGCCATCGGCGCGGATACGCTCGGTATCGGGTCCGGCGAGCACGACGCCGAGCGTCGCGACGGGATGGCGACCGAGCGTGTCGCGGAAATCAGCCAGCAGGTCCGCCAGCCGATCGAGCCGCTCCGCCTGCACCTGCGGGCCGTAACCCCAATCGTCGCTTTCCAGGATCAGCACGGGTGCACGCAGAACCGGCTCCCGCCACGCAGCGGACAGCGCGCGGCGAAAGGCGAAAGCGAGCAGGGCGCTGCTGACGGCGAGCCAGATAACGATCGCTGCTATGAGCGCCATAGCGCAGCGCGACTCGAACCCTGGATATTACCTCCGTCGGGCATCGATTGGCCTATCGAAAAGTCAATGGATCGGCAACGCGCCTACCCGGTCTTGCGTGCAAGGAGGAAGTCGGTCATGGCGTCGATCGAGCCGAGGTTGTCGATGTTGATGTCCTCCTGTCTGAGCGGGAAATCGTAGGCTTGTTCGTACCACACGATCAGCTCCAGGATCGCCGACGAGTCGAGATAGCCTGCAGCGGGGATGATGTCCGCATCGCCGAGGGCGGCGGCGTCGATGTTCAATGCCTTGGCCAATTCGATCACCTTCGAGCGAATCGCTGCCTTGATTGTGTCTCGATCCAGCTGCACGCGTTGTCGATCGATCTTCGGCAGGTCACGCGGGCGGTTGCGCCATTGCCCGCAATACCTGCGCCGCGTCGAAGCCGGAGAGCAGCCGATGGTCGTAGCTCGCCCCGAGCACGGCGTGGCCCGACGCGTTTGGCGCAGCGTGCGAGACGATGAGGCTCGTATAGGGGGGAAGGATGGGGATGTGCCGGCTCACGTTCCAGCGCGCCATGCTCGAAAACGCCAGCGTCGCTCCGGAGGATTCGGCGGGCCGCAGCTTGTGCGCCAAGGCATGGCGTTGCACCTCACCCAAAGCATCGATGAAGCGGGCTGCGCTAAGGTCCTGCGCACCGTTGACGACGGCGAGATAGAGCGTCTGTCCCACCTGAACGGTGAACCCAAGATTGATCTGGTGGTACTGATAGCGCCGTTCGTTGACGACGGTGGCGTTGATCCGTGGACTCGCCTTCGCAAGCTCGACCAGGCGGAACGCCATCAGCGGCAGCAGTGGGGAGAGCATCAACTTGTTTTGCTTGGCGTAGTGCGCCGCGTAGCCATTCCAGGGCTCGGGGTCGTATTCGATCTCCAGGTAACCGGCTGCCGCCCGATCCCGGTGCCAGAGCACGGTCGAGAGCATGCCGCGTTCCTCGCCCGACAGTTCGCGGTATTCCCCGGGAACGCTTGGCGCCTGTTCCGACGCGGCCGGCGCGTCCGAGCCGGGCGCGCGAGCCGGCTTGCGCTGTGTCGCCAGCCATGCCTCGATGTCGGCGACCGTCAATCGCTCGCCGGCGGCGGGGATCGCGGCAGCGGCTAGATCCAGTTCCCGAAGCATCTCGCGAGCCTTGGCGGTGGGCCGTTCGGCTCCGCCCGCAGTACCCACGACCAGCGCGGCAGGCGCTTGCTCGGCGACCTGCTCACCCGCGATCTCGCCCAGCCAGAGCAGCACTGAACCGACGCTCGCAGTTTCGCCTGATCGCCCCAGAATCTTCAGTACGTATCCGTCGCACTCGGCCGGTACGTCGAGCACGGCCTTGTCCGTTTCGACTGCGCCGAGAATCTGGCCACGTTTGACAAACTCGCCTTCCTTGACACGCAATTCGACGACCCGAACGCTGTCGTCGTTGTTATTCACACGGGGAACGTACAGCGGGCTGGGCATGCTTTGCTTTCAGATCATGTCCAGGACCTGCTCGACTATCCGCATCTCGTCCGGCAGGATCTGCCGCTCCAGGCTGCGCGCCGACGCGATCGGTATCGGCGGGGCGCCGATGCGCAACACCTTGCCGCGGTAACCGCTCTCCAGTAGGCAGGCGGCAATCTCAGCCGCCACTCCATAATGGTGCTGCGACTCTTCCACGATGACGATGCGTTTACGCTTCTTGAGATGGCCGATCAGCGTGCCCTCGGGCAGGGGTGCCAGCAACGCGAGCACGACCACTTCCACAGCCAGCTCCTCTGCATCGGCGAGGTGCTTCGCGGCGGCCTCCGCCACCGGTACCATGCCGCCGTAGGTCAACAACGTCACGTCCGGGTCATTGGCGCCGCGGCGCAGGGTGGGGAAGAGATGAGCTGCGACGTCGCCGACGTCCGTCGGCAGCTCGACATAATCCGCCGCGTCCTGTTTTTCCGCGTAGAGCAGCTTGTGCTCCAGAAAGAGCACGGGGTAGGGCCAGCGCAGAGTGGCATCGATCAGCAGCCTGCCTACATCGTGCCGGTGGCTGCCGTACACAACCGTGAGACCAGGCACCGATGCGAAGAGATGCTCGGGGCTCTGGCTATGCGTGGCGCCGTAACCGCGTCGGCCGCCGCTCGGCGTGCGGATGACCAACGGTACCGGCATGTCGCGGAACATGCCGGGAAACTTCACCGCGTGGTTGTAGAGCTGATCCATGCACAGGGTGAGGAAGTCGGCGAACATCACCTCCGTTACCGGCTTGAATCCCGCAAGCGCCAGGCCGATCGACGCGCCGGTGACGCCGGCCTCGCTGATCGGCGTCGAGATCACCCGGCCGGGGAAGTCGGTGGACAAGCCCTGCGTTACCTTGAACGCGCCGCCATAAGGGTCGTGCAGGTCCTCTCCGAGCAGCAGCGCCTCGGGGATGGTCGCCAGCAGATGCCGCAGTGCCGCATTGATGGCTTGGCGCACGTTCTGGCCCGGGACCGGCCGAGGGTAACTTACGCGCGCGTCGGCTGCTACGGCGACGCCGAAGATATGCTCCGGAACGTCGCTGTAGCGGGCCTCGGGCGACGCCTCGGCCCGCGCCCGGATCTCGTCGATGAAGCTGGCGTTGCGCGCTTCGATGCGGTGACGCGTCGCGTCGGTAAGTTGGCGGCCCAATGCGGCCAGAGGATCGCGGCTGCGAATTTCGGCCATCTCTTCACCCGAGCGAAGATCATCGCCTTTGCTGTGCGGACCCATGCGGCGCGTGTCGAGCACCAGATAGCCTGGCCGGCCGGCGGCGCGCACCGCGGTGACGACGTCCGCGACCTTGCGGCAGAACTCCGGGTCGTCGTCGGCCAGATGCCATGTCGCGAAACCGAAGGCGGCGCCACGCTCCTCGATGCTGCCGCCGATGGTTTCCCGAGTGTAAGTGGTCTGCGCAATGCCGTTGTTTTCCACGACGACCAGCAACGGGACCTGCCATACCGACGCCAGGTTCATGCTCTCGTAGAGCAGCCCCTGGCCGAGCGTGCCGTCGCCGACCATCGCCGCCACCAGACCGCCACTGCCGCTTTTCTTGCGTGCCAGGGCAAGTCCCGCGCTGATACCTGTCATGCCGGCTTGCACGCCATTGCTGTGGAAGTGCTGCCACGCCAGATGCTGGCTGCCGCCGCGCCCGCGGCAGACGCCGGCCTCGCGCCCCATGATCTCCGCGACCAGGCCGAGAAAGTCTCCCGAATAGGTGAGAAAGTGACCGTGGTTGCGATGGTTGGACAGCACCGCGTCCTCGGAGTGGTCCATTGCGCGCACCACCGAGATGGCGGCGATTTCCTGGCCGAGGCATGTGTGCGTGGTGCCCGAGACGAGCCCGCGGGAGAACTGATCGAGGATGAGCTGCTCGGTCAGACGAATCAGGTGGCCGTAGGCATAGAGGCTCTCCGGATTCAGACCGATGCGAGGTCTGCCTTGGTCGTCGCGGGTGAAGCCGGGCATGGCCAGCATGTCGGACGCGGCCGGCGGGCGAAGGCTGGTCTGGATGATCTCGGCGATCGTCACGATGGAAATATCGGAAGAATCAAGAATCGGCGTGCTCGCCGAAAAAGGTTAATTATACTTAGGGTCGCTCGGTGAACTCTTGCCGTGATGTCTTGGCGGTTGTCGGTAAACAAAAGCAATGATCCTGCCAACCCTCGAACCGATCCGCGATGAAGATCTGCCCGAATTTTGCAGATTCCTGTGCGAGAACCTGAGTCGCCAGCGTTCTGCAGAGGAGTGGGCCAAAGCCTTTGCGCAAGACTGGTACCCGGACAAACCCAACAACGGCTTTCTGCTTCGCCACCAAGGCCGGATCGTCGGCGGCATCGGCGCCATCTACGCTGAGCGACCTGTTCGTGGCCGCCTCGAGCGCTTCTGTAATATCACGAGCTGGTGCGTACTGGATGCATTCCGTGCCCAAAGCATGCGCCTTGCGATGGCGGTCGCGGCACAGCCGGGATTCCATTTTACTGACTTGACACCTACCGATGTGGTATCCAAGACGCTGCAGTTCCTCAAGTTCAAGCCCATGAACGAGCGCCATGCTATCTGGCCCAATCTGCCTTGGCCGTTGGTCCGGCTCGGCGGAACACGTGTGCTGGGCGATCCCGCAGAGATCGGGCGACTGCTCGCCCCGGATGACGCCAAGGCTTATCGCGACCACTGTCATCTGCCGTGGCTGAGACACCTGGCCGTGGGCCTGACGGACGCGTGGTGCTACGTGGTGTGGAAGCGCACCCGATTGAAGGGTATCACGGGTGCCATGATCATCGCTCTGAGCGATGCCGAGTTGTTCCTGCGCTACCGGCTGGCGCTCGACAGCTACCTGCTGGTGCACTACGGTCTGTTGTACACACGTGTGGAATCCCGGTTGTTGCCGCGGCTACCGACGCTAGGGATCGAATTGTCCGGGTATCGCAGCAAAGTCTTCAAGAGCGATACCCTGGCCGCGGCGGACATGAGCAATCTGTATTCGGAACTGGTCGCGCTCGACCTTTGACCGGTTCCGAGCGATCACAGCGAAAATGCAGCGCGACATCATTCATCTCCCGGCGGATACGCCACCCATCCTCACGGTGGTGATCCATACCGAGGAGGAGTTCGATTGGGGCAAGCCCTACGATCGACGCGCGACGGGGGTGGAACACATGCGCCACATCGAGCGGGCCCAGGCAATCTTCGACGAGCATGGCATCGTACCCAATTACGTCATCGACTACCCTATCGCTTCCCAGGATATCGCCATTCGTCCGCTGAAGACGTTCGCCGACTCGGGACGGGCACTCATTGGCGCCCATCTGCATCCCTGGGTATCTCCGCCGTACAAGGAGGAGGTCAATGTCCGCAATTCCTATCCCTGCAATCTTCCCCGCGCGCTGGAAGCGGACAAGCTCGGCCGATTGACCGAGAAGATCGTGGAGTCGTTCGGCACGCCGCCGCTTACCTATCTCGCTGGACGCTATGGATTCGGATCCAACACCGGGCGGATACTGGAGGAACTCGGATATCAGGTGGACATCAGCCCAGCGGTGCCCATCGACTTTTCCGCCGATGGCGGTCCCGACTATTCGGCATACTCCAGCGACCCGTATTGGTTCGGCGAAAAGCGCAAACTGCTCGGCCTCCCGGGCACCGGCGGCTATGTGGGTTGGCTTCGGGCCGGCGGCACTGCGCTGTATAAGGCGGTGACCAGCCCCGGCATGCGACGCATCAAAGTAAGTGCTGTGTGCGCCCGACTTAGAGCGGTAGAGCGCATCCGTTTATCCCCCGAGGACTACAGCGAGCCGGAGATGCGGCGGCTGACGCACACCTTGCTGCACGATGGGGTACGGGTGTTCGTGTTCAGCTTCCACTCTCCTTCAGTGATGCCGGGGGGCACGCCGTATGTGCGCAGTCAAGGCGACCTGGACCGCTTCCTGGACAAATGCCGGCGCTACTTCGATTTCTTCATGAAAGAGCTCGATGGCGTCACCATGACGCCGATCGAAGTCCGGGATGTGCTCGCGAACGGCGTCGCCCCGACCCGATAGCAATACAAGCATTCGTATGCGGTTTGTTCATGGAGAGAGATGTTCTATCAGCTGAAGGACCGGGTACGCAGGTACCGGTTCGCCGCGGCGTGCAAGGGTGTCCTGCAAGCGGCACCGGTGGCGCTGGACGCGTCGTCCGATCTGGTGGTGCTAAGCCAGGTGCAGCACAAGGACGTGCCGCTGCTCCTGCTGGCAGTGAAGTCATTCGCACGGCAGGTGAAGCCTCGCACGGTATGCGTGCTGAACGACGGGAGCCTGTCCGCGAACGATCGCGCCGTGCTGCGGGAGCATATCCCCGGCGTGAACCTGCTCGAGCTCGCCGAATTCCGCAGCGCCATTTGTCCGCGTGGTGGGACGTGGGAACGGCTATTGGCCATTGCGTCGCTGATCCGCGATCATTACGTGATCCAACTCGACAGCGACACGCTTACCATCGGCCTCATCGAGGAGGTGCGCCATTGCGTCGAAGGTCAGTCTGCCTTCGCGCTCGGTACGTGGAACAATCAGAAGATCGAGACCATGCGCGAACGATGCGAGACTGCGAGGAAGCTCGCCCACCAAACTGACGGCCACGTTCAGCTCGTCGCGGAAGCCAATCTCGACAAGCTGGATGACTTCGAATCACTGCGCTACGTGCGTGGCTGCTCGGGCTTCGCGGGTTTTGCGCGGCAATCGTTCACGCGCGAGTTCGTCGAGGCGATCTCTTGGCAGATGCAGGCGGCCATCGGGGCCAAGTGGAGCGAATGGGGCAGCGAGCAGGTGATGTCGAACATCGTCATTGCCAACATCCCGAACGCGATGGTCCTGCCACATCCGAAATATGCCGATTGCCACAAGATGCAACCCGAAGTGACGGAATTCATCCATTTCATCGGCAGCTGCCGATTCGACGACGGCAACTATGCCAGGCTTGGCGCGCAGGTGATTGCCACGCTCTGATGTCTTGGCGCGGAGTCGATCCATGCGGGGTGGACATCTACCGCACGCGCGACGAGGGGACTCCATCTCAGCCGCGGTGGGGACGGTTGGGGTTAGAGTGGGCACGCCCAGGTTGAACAGGAGCTTAGCGGCCAACGCAAAGCAAGCTCCGCGGCGGAGCGGTCTCCAGACGCAACAGGACTTGCGGGATCAAAGATGTCAACGTTTCGAACCGATTATCGCGAGCGATCAGTAGCACAACTCGGACGGGAAGGGCGGCGAGGTTTTGCTGGTACTGCAGGTTCTGATCGGCTGTGACAAACGCATCGAACCGCGCGGCGGCCAACTCAAGCAGCTCGCCGTTGCTGATGCCAGACCATCCACAATCGACTACGGTCGATACAGAATGGCCAGTAAACTCTCCACGCAGTCTGCGAGGAAGCGATTCGTCAAGCAGGATGCGCATCAGGGGCCACAGCCTCGCGCGCTTGCTCCAACGCGGCGATGGCCACCTCGCGGGACACCGATGGAAAATCTTCGAGAAACTCGTCCAGCGAATCGCCAGCCTCGAGGTAATCGAACAGATTTCTCACCGGAACGCGAGTGCCGGAGAACACCGGCGTACCGCCCTGAATCTGGGGGTCTACTCCGATTACAGTTGGGCTCATGGTGGCGATGGTTCTCTGACCAATGCTTAAATAATACGCTAGGAGACCATGCAATGGCTAACGTGCGTGTTCAGACGGATCGACCGACAAGGCGCGACCGCATGCGCTCAACTTCGCTTCTCAATAACCGCTGCCGACGAACATGTCCCTGAAAACGCCTTTCCTGATGCTGACGGAGCTCTTCCTGCCCACCAAAGGTGGAACGGCGGTGTCCTTCGACGACGACTTCCGCCGACTGGGCGACAAAGAGATTCATGTCGTCACCGCCGACGTCCCGGGCGCAGCCGAATTCGACCGCACGCATCCGAATACCATTCACCGGATCGCGCTCAAGCGAGTGCGATGGCTGAAGCCCGAATCACTGCTCATGTACTCGAAGTTGTTCGTGAAGGCCGCCAGCCTGGTCGCGACGCGTCGGTTCATCGCCATTTTCGCCGGACGCGTGTTGCCCGAGGGGTTGGTGGCGTGGGCGATCGCACGGCTGCGCGGTCGTCCGGTGCTGGTCTACGCGCACGGCGAAGAGCTCACCAACTGGGGGCGCGGAAGGAAGTTCGCACTGATGCGATTCGTGTTCCGGCATGCCGACGCCGTTCTCGCCAACAGTGATTTCACCCGCGACACACTGTCCGGCTTGCTCGACGTGGATCCAGGGCGCATCGCCGTCGTCTATCCGACAGTGGACGAGGACCGCTTCCGACCCGGCCTGGCCGCTGACGACCTGCGAGCGAGCGTCGGGGTCACGCAAGCTAAGTGCCTTATTCTTTCCGTGGGACGGCTGCAGCGCCGAAAGGGCTTCGATAACGTGATCCGTGCCCTGCCACTGCTGCAACAGGCGGGCATCGACGCACACTACGCACTGATCGGCATTGGCGAGGATCGGGAATATCTGCAGCGGCTGGCGGCGGAGCTCGGTGTGTCGGACCGCCTGCACTCGCTCGGCCACGTGAGTTACGACGATCTGCCGCGCTGGTACGCGGCGTGCGATTTGTTCGCCATGCCGAATCGCGACATCGACGGGGATACGGAAGGCTTCGGACTGGTTTTTCTGGAGGCAGCGTCCGCGGGCAAGCCGGCGATCGCAGGCCTTGCGGGAGGAACCGGCTCCGCGGTGGTCGATGGCGTCACGGGGTTGCGTGTCGACGGAGAGCACCTGGAGGCAATCGCCGGTGCGCTCACGCGGCTGCTGGCGAATCCGGCGGACGCAGAATGGATGGGAATGAACGGGCGAAACCGTGTGCTGGAGAACTTCACGCACCAAAGGCGCGTGGACCAGTTGCGCGAACTCGCCTTGCGCGGCCGCTATCCTGGCGCAGGTCGGCCCAAAGCGCGCGAAAGCCAGTCGCCAATGGCGTGAAGAGTGTCGAACTCGAGGCTATTCGGCGAGCGCTTCGCTTCCGCATCGTGCATCAACTTGATGTTGTAGCCGACGCCGGCCGCACGCCCGGCATCGATGTCGGAATCCTTGTCGCCAACCAGCACGGACTGCGAAAGGTCCAAGCCCAGGTCGTCCTTCGCCCTAAGGATCATGCCCGGGTTCGGCTTGCGATCGGGAGAGTCGCGCCGGTATGCGCCGATACCTTCTGTCGGATGATACGGGCAGTGATAAACGCGACCGATGCCAATGCCATGCGCGGAAAACTCCACTAGCATCCACTCGGTAAGTCTCTGGAAGTCTTGCTCGGTGTAATAGCCGCGGCCGATGCCCGCCTGGTTCGTGACGACGATTGGAAGCAAGCCGGCCGTCTGCGCCGCTCGGCACAACTCGAAGATGCCGGGCAGGAATTCGAAATCCTCGA
>DATMNH010000161.1:0-17976 GCA_035568975.1 Casimicrobiaceae bacterium | reverse complement strand
GGCGCAAGCCATCCCTTGGGCACGAATAACGGGTTCAAGGATGTCGCCGGCACGGTGACGCTGACGCCGGCCAGTCCTTCGATGAACGGCGGAGCGAGCTTGAACGTGCCGTACTACCTTGTTCCTCGCGCTCGCTCGCTCGTTTCCGTCTCCCACAACGTACCGACTCCCGCGAGCCCAAATGCGACCCTGACTGTGAGCAACGGGCCGGCGAGCATCGCGGGGACTGCGGACTTCTATGCGTGGGGACTGAGCGGAACGCCGCAAGGGCTGCGTTATGTCGACACTCGCGCGGTCGGAGTGCAGACGTTCCCGGCCGGGAACGACGCCACGCTCGTGTTCGCCATCAACACCTTTACCCGGTTCTCTAACGCGTCACCGAACGAGTGGGACATCCTTATCGACACCAACGGCGACGGAGTTCCCGATTTCTTGGTCGTGGGCTTCGATGTAAGCGGCCTTGTCTCGGGGCAGCCCCCGGGACGGTTCGCGTCGGGAGTCATCAATCTCGCGACCAACGCGATTATCGCCGTCCGCTTCGCGGACGCGGCGACGGATGGCACGACGATCCTGCTCGCAGCAAAGGCGTCGGAGCTTGGCCTGTCCCCGACCAGTCCTCGGTTCAGCTATGTCGTGAATGCCTTCAACGGAATCACCGGCGAAAGCGAATCGGTACCCGGGAGGGCGAAGTTCAACGCGTTTACGCCGTCGATCTCGACCGGGCAGTTTGTTACCGTGCAGCCGAACGGAACCGCAACGGTGCCGGTCTCGATCAACACGGCAGAGTGGGCGATCACGCCGGCGTTGGGAGTCATGGCGGTAGCGGTCGAGAATTTAAACGGCGCTCCGCAGGCCGATACGATTCCGGTCTCGCCCTAACAACCCGAGTAGCAGCAGCACCCTCACGGCCGCCGAATAGGCGGCCGTGTTGCTTGGAGCGTCCCGAGCTGCTCAGGTAGTTCGCTGCTGCTTCTCTTCTCGTGGGCGCCGGACTGGCGGCGTTGCGGTCGCGCCGCGAGCGAAGCGCCTGACGAATCATTGACTCGCCCGCCGGCGACGCTCCAGGCGCGTGGGTCGGTGGCAGCAGCGCTCACACGCCTGCTCTCTTGGCCATCCAGTCCACGGTCGGCGGACGCCCATCGAGATGGAGCGCGGCAGTGGCGGCCGGGGTTTCCGCGATCAAACGTCCGGCGCGGAATACCTTGAGCCGCGTTGCGCGCAGGCGAATGGCTTCGACCGGATCGTGCGCCTGCAACAGCACGAAGTCCGCGCGGCAGCCCGGCGCGAGGCCATAGCCGTCGAGAGCGAGGATACGCGCCGGATTCGCGGTGACCGCGGCGAAGCACGCACGCATCGCGTCCACGCCCGTCATTTGCGCGACGTGCAGTCCCATCGCTGCGACGTCGAGCATGTCGCCGCTGCCCAGCGCGTACCACGGATCCATCACGCAGTCGTGGCCGAACGCGACGTTGACGCCGGCTGCCATGAGCTCCGGCACCCGGGTCATGCCGCGACGCCTGGGGTAAGTGTCGTGACGGCCCTGCAGCGTTATGTTGATCAGCGGATTGGCGATCGCGTGCACGCCCGCGTCACGGATCAGCGGAATCAGCTTCGATGCGTAATAGTTGTCCATCGAGTGCATCGACGTGAGGTGCGAGCCGGTCACGCGGCCCTGCATCCCCAAGCGCTGCGTGTGGAAGGCGAGCGTTTCGATGTGGCGCGACAGCGGATCGTCGGTCTCGTCGCAGTGCATGTCCACCGGACACCCGCGCTGCGCCGCCAGCTCGCACAGAATGCGGATCGATTCGGCGCCATCGGCCATCGTGCGCTCGAAGTGCGGAATACCGCCGATCACGTCGACGCCCATCGCCAACGCGCGCTTCAGGTTGTCGAGCGCGCCCGCGCTGCGCAGCACGCCGTCCTGCGGGAACGCGACCAGCTGCAGGTCGAGATAGGGCCTCACCTTCTCGCGCACGTGCAGCAGCGCCTCGACCGCGAGCAGCCGCGGGTCGCAGATGTCGACATGCGAGCGAATCGCCAGCAGGCCCTTTGCCACCGCCCAGTCGCAGTAGGCGAGCGCATGCTCGACCAGCGCTTCCTGCGTGAGCAACGGTTTGAGCTCGCCCCATAACGCAATGCCCTCGAGAAGAGTGCCGCTCCGGTTGATGCGCGGCAGGCCGTAGGAAAGCGTCGAGTCCATGTGAAAATGGGCATCGACGAACGGAGGCGACAGCAGATATCCGTCAGCATCCAGAACATGCGCCGCGGCGGCGGAAATGCGCGCTGCCACGTCGACGATACGACCCTCGCTAACGAGCACGTCGCAGCCCGTGCGGCCATCGGGCAGCGTCGCATTACGGACGAGGAGGTCGGCCATGGTCGATAGCAGTCACTTGGTGCCGAAGATGCGGTCGCCGGCATCGCCCAAGCCCGGGACGATATAGCTGTGGTCGTTGAGCTGCCGGTCGATCGCCGCCGTGTAGATAGGCACGTCCGGATGCGCGGCTTGGAACGTCGCGATCCCCTCCGGGCAGGATACGAGGCACACGTAGCGGATGCTTCGCGGCCGCGTCTCCTTCAGACGTTCCACGGCGGCCACCGCGGAGTTGCCCGTCGCGAGCATCGGGTCGAGCACGATCGCGTCGCGTTCCTTCATACCATGCGGCATCTTGAAGTAATACTCGACGGCCACCAGCGACTTGGGATCGCGATACAGGCCGACATGCCCGACGCGCGCGCCGGGAACGACCGACAGGAACCCGTCGAGAAGACCGGTTCCCGCGCGCAAGATCGGCACGAACACGAGCTTCTTGCCGTCGATGAGCTTGGAATACATGGTCTCCAGCGGCGTCTCGATCTGGACCTCGTGCATCGACACGTCGCGGGTGACTTCGTAGGCCATCAGCGACCCGATCTCGCTCATGAGCCGCCGGAAGCTCGTGGTGCTGGTCTCCTTCTTGCGCAACAGCGTGAGCTTGTGTTGCACGAGAGGATGATCGATCAGGTGAACGTTGTGCGCCATACTGTTTGCTCCATGCTCTTGCGTCTGGTCTCTATTGAATGTTACTTAAATGGATGACAGCTGCCCGAAAAACTCGGCGTCATCCCCGCGAAGGCGGGGATCCATTTTTGCCCGTCAAAACCCAATGGATTCCCGCTCAGTTACCAAAATGAGCGGGAATGACGATTCAAGGACGCAGATGACATGTACTTTCGTAATTCTCAATAATCTAGCCCGATCGACATCAGAAAACCGTTCCGTCGCTGTCGATCGAAAGCGGAGGGTTCCCGCCGCGCAGCTCCGCGGCGAGCTCGCGTCCGGCCGCCCACGTGCCGCCTTCGAGGATGCACACCAGCGGCAGCGCGGGTGCGGCGAGGAGCGCGCGGATTCGCGGCGTCAGCTCGTCGATCAAAGCCACCGTCAGCGCCCGCCACTCGACGACGAGCTCGTCGCCTACCTTCCAGGTCCGCGAGCCATCCGCCACGTCGACGAGTTGCAGCACGCCGGCATCCAGCAGCAGTCCGCCGTTGCGGTATTCGGGCAGCGCCGTGAGCTGCTCGCGCTCCGTTACCTTGATCCCGGCCCATTCGAAAGGTTCGAACAGCGAATAGACGAGCCACTGCGAAAGCTTGTGGAACGGCACCCAGCCCGTGGCAGCGCCGCTGCCGCCGGCGTGCGGATGGCGCCACACGTCGCCGAGAGGCACGCCGTCGAGCGCGCTGCCGCTCTGCCATATCGGTCCCAGGCCGTCGAGCAGCGCCTCGAGGAGTGTCGACGCGGAAATTGCGCGGCGCATCCGCGTGAGTGTATCGAACAGCGCGCCGGGCCGCGCCATATCGCCGAACGCGTCGCGCTGGGTCGTGAGCGCGCTGCCCAAACGGCGCAGCAGCGCAACGCGGCCGTCGAGACCGAGCAGCGGACTGGCGGTCTCGGCCTGGAACAGGCTCGCCAGCGTCGCCGCATCGATCGCGGCGAGCGCAGAAGCATCGACGCGCAGCGGATCGTCTTGCCGCGCCGAGAACGCACCGCGCATGAATGCACGGAAGCTCGCGACGGCGAGCCCTTCCGAGCGCGTGTAGCGCTGTCCCGATTCGGCTTCGACAAAACTCCATGCCGCGCCGGCGCCGGCGTCCAGCAGCACGCTCGCCACGGTGAGGTCGATCTGGGCGCGCGCGCGGTCGGCGGCGCTGCGGCCGGCGAGCGCGCGATCGAGCTCCGCCTTGCGATCGAGGCCACCGGTCTCGAAATGCCGCCAGCGGCTGTGGTAGGGCACGTCGAGATCCGGATAGCGACGGCGAGTCACCGCCGCCACCATCGCCGCAGTATCGTCCAAGCGCGTGCGGTCGATGCGGAAATGGTGCGACTGGCCGGCCGTCACGGCCGCCGCGATGTTCCGGCACCGCTCGCGTATCGTCGCCGCCGATTTGAGCGCTGCGGCCGGCTCCTCCCGCAACGCCAGACTCACAAGTCGCGACCCTTCGTCACCACCTGCTGCGCGTCTGAAACCTCGCCGTCGCTGTAGTAACCCGCCGCCTTCTTGGCATCCATCTCGACGCGCGCATCGGCCGGGATCAACTCGTCCGGAAGCTTGACGCGCTCACCGACTTCGATGGCCGATCCCACAATCGCGTCGTACTTGAGGTTGCTCATCGACACCAGCCGGTGGATACGCCGAATGCCCAGCCAGTGCAGCACGTCCGGCATCAATTCCTGGAAGCGCATGTCCTGCACGCCGGCGACGCATTCGGTGCGCAGGAAATAGTTGTCCGCGCTGTCGCCGCCCTTCTGCCGCTTGCGCGCGTTGTAGACCAGGAACTTGGTCACCTCGCCCAGGGCGCGGCCTTCCTTGCGCGAGTACACGACCAGACCGACGCCACCCTGTTGCGCGCCGCGGATGCACTCCTCGATCGCGTGGGTGAGATATGGCCGGCAGGTGCAGATGTCGGACCCGAAAACATCCGAGCCGTTGCACTCGTCGTGCACGCGAGCCGTCAGCGTGACCGCGGGATTCGCCAGATCGTGCGGATTTCCGAACACGTACACCGTCTGGCCTCCGATCGGCGGCAGAAAGACCTCGAGGTCGCCGCGCGTGACGAGCTCCGGGTACATGCCGCCGGTCTCCTCGAACAGCGCGCGACGCAGGTCCGCTTCGGGGACGCCAAAGCGCTCCGCCACACCCGGCAGCCACCACACCGGTTCGATCGCAGCCTTGGTCACGACCACCGAGCCGTTCGCGAGCAGGATGCGGCCGTCGGCGTGCAGGCGGCCAGCGGCAGTCGCCTGCCGGACCTCGGGCATGTCGATGTGCGCCTTGGTCACCGCGATCGTCGGGCGGATGTCGTAGCCCTCGGCGATCTCTTCCTTGAATACTTCCGCCACGATGGCGCCGAACGGATCCATCGCCACGATGCTGTTCGGCTCCGCCCACTGCGAGTACGGTCCGAGCGGATCGGCGGGCATGGTATCGGTGAGATCCGCGCGATGATCCCGCAGCAACGCGCCGGCCGCGACGGCAAGCGCGCGATAGATGCCGTAGGAGCCGCTGTGCGTGCCGATCACATTGCGCTGGCTGCGCGTGAACGTGCTGCCCACGATCGGTCCCCGCTCGCGGGGGTCGGCGCGGCCCCAACGGATCGGCAACGCCCCATGCCCGCCCTCGACCGGATGCGAGGTGAGGCGGATGTGTTTCGCCGAACGATGCTTAGTGGACATAGCAAAACACGCGCGCTCGATCCTCGATATCGGCGCAGGAGTCGGTTACCAGGTACGCCATCAACGCCCCTTCCAGACCGGGGCGCGTTTTTCGCGGAACGCCAGCACGCCCTCCTGGCTGTCCTCGGATTCGAGCGCCTCGATCAGCGCCGGCAGCCGCTGCGCCTGCGCTTCGCTCGCCGACAGATGGGCCGCTCGTCGTACCACCTGCTTGATCGCGCGCACCGACAGCGGCGCACACGCGAGAATATCCTGGAGCCAACGGTCCACGGTGCTGTCAAGGTCGCTGCGCGGCACCACTTCGTTGACGATGCCCAGCACCAGCGCTTCACGCGCCGGGACCCGGCGACCGGTAAGCAGGATGCCCATCGCCGGCCGGAAGGCGATTTGTCGCTGCAGCAGCGTCATGCCGCCGTCGAGCGGAAGCCGCCCCACCCGCGCCTCGGGCAGACCGAAGCTCGCATCTTCGCAGGCGACAACGATGTCGCAGCCGAGCACCATCTCGAAGCCTCCGCCCAGGGCAAATCCATTGACGCGGGCCAGCACCGGGACATCGAGCGTCTGGCGCAGCGCGATGCCGCCGAAGCCGCCCGGGCGCGGCGCGGCCCAGTAGTCGAGCCCCGTTTTGTGGTTGGAATGCTTCATATCGGAGCCGGCACAAAATGCCCGATCTCCGGCGCCGGTCAGCACAACGACGCGCACGTCGCGGTCGGCTTCGATGGCGGACCAGATCCGTTGCAACTCCTGCTCGGTCTCGCCGTCCACGGCGTTCATCGACGCCGGCCGGTTGAGCGTCACGCGGGCGACGCGGTCGCGGACCTCGAACAGGACCTTGTTCATTGCCCGAGGCTGGCCGCGGCCATTGCACGCGCCTCCGCCAGCACTTCGTCTGTATGCTCGCCCAGTCGGGGCGGCGCGCGCCGCATGCCGACCGGCGCATTCGACATGCGGATCGGGCTGCCGATGAGGCGCATCGCCTGCTCGCCGTCGTGACCATCCAGAACCATTTCGTTGTGCGTCGTCTGCGGGTCGGCCAGCGCTTCGCGCAGGTTGCGCACGGGAGCGCACAGGAGGTCCTGCTCCTCCAGCCGCG
Source organism: Casimicrobiaceae bacterium (assembly GCA_035568975.1). Taxonomy (GTDB): domain Bacteria; phylum Pseudomonadota; class Gammaproteobacteria; order Burkholderiales; family Casimicrobiaceae; genus PALSA-1003. The sequence goes on along the minus strand of DATMNH010000161.1, from coordinate 11,170 downwards.
AGAGCCAGTGCGCGGTGGTGTTGGTTCGGTAGCGCTCGCGGAATATGGTCTGCAGCTCGCGTTTATGCTTTATCTGTTCCTCCAGCGTCGCGAAGCGGGACTCCGACGACAAGTCCGGGATCTCCAGCGCCATGCAAATCGCGCGCAGCGGATTCTCCTTGAACGCGCCGACGACCACCACTGCGCCGTCCTGCGTCTCGAACACGCCGGTCAGCGGCATCGCCGCCCAATTCAGATCGGAACCGGCCATCATGCTCATCGCCGCTTCCTGCATCTGCGCGGCGAGCATCGAATTGTAGAGGGATACGCTCACCTTCTGCCCTTCGCCGGTACGGGCACGCTGCAGTAGCGCCAGCAGGATGCCCTGAACCAGGTGCATGCCCGCCGAATAATCGGCGAACGTGGTCGCGTAGATCGACAGCGGCAGCGCGTCGTCCGCCCTGCGCGCCATCACGCCGCTCATCGCCTGCGCCAGCACGTCCTGGCCGCCTTTGTGGGCATAGGGACCGGTCTCGCCGAATCCGGTGCCGACCGCATAGATGATGCGCGGATTTATCCGCCGGCAATCGTCGTAACCCAGGCCGATGCGCTCCATCACGCCGGCCCGGAAGTTGTTGACCACCACATCCGCATCCGCGATCAATGCGCGCACCGCCGCCAGATGGTCGGGGTTCTTCAGATCGAGCGCAACGCTGCGTTTATTGCGGTTCAAGCTGCAGAAGACGGGATTGTCATGCCCGGCGACGGGTTCGAAGGTGGTACGCGACAGGTCGCCCGCGCCCTTGCGCTCGATCTTGATCACATCCGCGCCGTAGTCCCCGAGCATCTGCGTGCACACCGGCCCCAGCATCACTTGCGTAAAATCGATGACGCGGATGCCGGACAATGGCAGGTCGATCGGTTCGGGCGCGTTCACTCTATCAACTCCAGATCATGGTCCTGGCGCGCGATGGACGGCAGGTCCGGATTCGGACCCGACTGGTCGCCGGGGTCCGCGCCTTGCGCGCGCAGTTTTTGTTGCAGCAGCTTCACATCGACGTCGCGGACGCTGACGCCGCTGTCGAGCGCCATCGCCGCCGCGACGCCCGCGGCCTCGCCCATCGCCATGCACGGGGGAATCTCGCGCGAGATCTTTTGGGCAGGCGGCGTCGCCGAGTAGTGGCGCCCGGCGACCAGCAGGTTCTCGATATGCTTCGGCAGCATCGTGCGATACGGCACTGTGTAGTCGCGACCCCGCGCCACCGAGTCCGCGAAGCGCGTGCGTTGCGCGAGATCTTCCTTGTTCAGCACATACTCGCCCGTCAGGAGCCGCGTCTGCCGGACGCCGGTCTGCGGCGCGACGTCGACGAGATAGCAACGCTCGAATCCCGGCATGTGGCCGCGGATGTAATCGAGCAGGTTCGCGATGTGCTTGCGGCCCTGTATCTCGGCGTGTGTCAAATCTTCGACCTTGAGCCCGTCCAATCCCGGCATGTGAGGACAGTTGCACCACACCACGCCAGGCAGCGGTGTTTTCAACCACCAGTGCGCCCAGGAGTTGCCGATCATCTTCTTCGCCTGTTTGTCCAGAGCGGCGAATGCGGCAGGCTCCTCGTATTCGAAGCGCTCCGCCGCGTCGGTATCGACACCTCCCAGGCGGAACACCGTCGTCATGATGTAGCTGCCCTTCACGTACGGCGCGCCGGCGGAGGCCGCAACGTCGAGATCGCCCGTCGCATCGATGACGATGTCGCCCAAAATCGCCTCGCGCCCGGCCTTGGTCTCGCAGATGACGCCCTTGACACGGCCATCTTCCACCAGCGCGCGAGAGAACCAGGAATGCAACCGCAACTGAATCCCGAGCTCCTCCACCCATTCGAGCGAAACGCGCTTCCAGCCGTCGGGATCGAACGACGCCGCGAAGCAAATCGGGTACGGTGTCTTGTGGCTGTGGAAATCGAAGGTCCCCCAGCGCGCCCAGCGGCGATAACTTTCGGGCAGCTCGCCCCATTCGTGCTGACGGGGAAACGTGGCCAGCTTCAACTTCGCCAGGCGCTCGATCATGGTCATGCAAGTGCCGCGTACCGATATTTCCTCGTGATGGCTGTCCCACATGTCGTCAAGCACGAGAACCATTCCGCCCGACGCGAGGCCGCCCAGGTGGTTGTAGCGCTCGAGCAGTGTCACTTTTGCGCCGTTGCGCGCGGCCGCCAAGGCGGCCGCCATTCCCGCGGGACCGCCGCCGACTACGACCACATCCGCCTGTGCCGCGACACGGGCTTCGCCCGCCGGCTCGACCATCCGATCACCGATGCGATTCATGGTTCAAGGTTCCTTCACGGCGCGCTTGCGGGTTGCCACTTCACGACCATTCGCTCGATCAGCGTGATCAGCAGAAAAAAAGCTCCGGCGAGGAACGAGCTCATGATAACCGCGGAGTAGAGCAGCGCCGAATCGAAGCTATAGGTCGCCTGGATGATCAGCGCACCGATGCCGCGGGTCGAGCCGATCCATTCGCCGACGACTGCCCCGATCACCGACGTCGATGTGGCGATCTTCAGCGCCGAGAAAAGGTAGGGCAGCGAGTTGTACAGACGCAGCTTGAAATAGACTTCACTCTTGCTCGCCGACAGCACGCGCATCAGTTCCATCGATTGCGGATTGACCGCCTCCAGCCCGCGCACCATGTTGACGAGCGTCGGGAAGAAGCAGATCAACGCCGCGATCGTGATCTTGGGCTCCATCCCATTGCCCATCAACAGCACCAGAATCGGCGCCTTGGCGACGACGGGAATGGTGTTGATCATCACCGCGATCGGGAAGAACGCCTCCTGTATTGCCTTGTTGTGAACGAACACCGTCGCCAGCAGGATCGCGGCCAAGTTACCCAACATGAACCCGCCGACGGCCTCGATCGCCGTCGGGATCACGTTTTGCCACAGAATCGGCCACTTGTGGATCATCGTCTCGGCCACCAGTTGCGGCGAGGGCGCGATGAAGGGCTTCACGTCGAGCCCGACAACAACCGCCCACCACAGGAAAACCAGCCCGAACAGGCCCAGCACCGGCAGCGTCCGCCGGCGCCATTGCTCACGCTGCTTTGCCGAAAAGTATGCGAGCGCCGCGGGATCCTCCATTCCGGCCTGCGGGCTCGCTGCCATCGCATCGGGCATGTTCATCAGCAGTTCTCCAGTACGCGGCGCAGATGCGCCGCCAGGGCGACGAAATCAGCCGTCTCGCGGATGTCGAGCGTGCGCGTCTCGGGCAGCCCGACGGGAACAATTTCCCGTACGCGTCCCGGATTGGCCGCAAGCATCAGCACGCGCTGACCCAGATACGCGGCCTCGTAGATGCTGTGCGTAACGAACAGAATCGTCGTACCCGTATCGCGCCACACGCGGCGCAGCTCCTCGTTCAAACGATCGCGGGTGATTTCGTCGAGCGCGCCGAACGGCTCGTCCATGAGCAGGATCTTCGGATCGCTGACCAGCGCCCGGGCGATCGACACCCTTTGCCGCATGCCCCCGGACAATTCGTGCGGAAACGCGTTCTCCCAACCCTTGAGACCGACCAGCTCGAGCAATTCCCGCGGCGTCGCCTTACCCTTGTGCTTTCCACCATCGGCGACTTCCAGCGGCAGCTCGACGTTCTGCAGCGCGGTGCGCCACGGCAGCAGCGCGGGATCCTGGAAGACAAAGCCGATATCGCGGCGGCGGCGCGCTGCCGCTGCCGTGCTTCCGTGGACGCGGATCTCGCCCGTGCTCGGCGTGACCAGATCCGCGACTGCGCGCAGGAGCGTGGATTTCCCGCAGCCGGACGGTCCCAGCAGGGTCAGCAACTCGCCGCGGTCGACGTCGAGATTGATCTCCGATAGCGCGGTTACGCTGCGCCGGTCCGTGAAAAACCGAACGCTGACGTTGCGGCAAGTGATCGCCGTGCCGTCGACCGCCGGGTTGCGCGAACCGGCCGGCGTTGCGAGACTCTCTTCTGCCTGGGCGGCGGCCGCAATCCCCATTGCGTTTCAGGCCTTGAGCCGCGCGTCGCGAGTCGCTTTCAGGATCTCCAGCGTCATCACCTCCTCGAGCTTCGGCGTGCGCTTCGAAAACTGCCCGAGCTGCGAGTAGAGCGATATCTGATCCTGCCAAACGCCCGGGTCCATCGTGCCCCAGCCGTTCGCGCGTGTGAGATCGTTGAATGCGTATTTCATCATCGCATCGATGCCGACCTTCTCGTCGTTGCGCTCGAGGTTGGGATATTCCTTCACCAGGAGATCGGCGGCGGACTCGCGGTTGGCGTTGGCGTAGGCATAGCCGCGCGCGGTCGCGGCCAGGAATTTCCCCAGCACGTCCGATCGCGTCTGGATGGTCTTGACGGTGGCGTAATACGGGAGCGCGTAGAGCCGGACGCCAGCGTCCCAGAGCCGGAGATCGACGCGCTCCGGACCCAATGGCTTCAACGCGGTGACGTTGGTCTGCCAACCGGTGACGACATCGACCTGCCCGGTGAGGAGCGGCGACATGTCGGCGCCGATCGGAATGATCTCGACTGCGCTCTCCGGAATGTTGTTCTTGGCGAGGAGCGCCCGCAGCAACACGACTCCCGTCGGCTGGATGCCGACTTTCTTCCCGGCCATGTCCTTGGGCGTGTTCACCGGTTTTTTCTTTAACGAAAAAAATGTGTACGGGTGTTGCTGCAGGCCCGATGCGAAGCACTTGACGGGGATGTCCTGCGACACGGCGAGCATGAGCGACGGACTGGATGCGAGCTGGCCGGCTTCGAACCGGCCGGACGCCACGATCGCCACACCATCGATGTTGGGGCCTCCAGGCTGGATCTGCACGTCCAATCCCTCCTGCGCGTAGTAGCCGAGCTGCTTGGCCACGACTTCGCCGATCTGATTGTTGCCCGGCAGCCAGCCCAGTTGCAGGTTGATGGCTGTCTTCGGCGCTCCCTGCGCCAGCGCGTCGAGCGACAAGAGAGAGCCGCCCAGACCGACGCCACCGAGACCCGCAGCGGCCTTGAGCAGGGTGCGACGACGAGGATTGCGAAGCTGCGTCGATTTCATCGGGTCTCCTTGGTAAGAGCGGGCATGAGCACCGGAGTGGGAAATGGGCAGTCCCGGAAATGCCAGACCCGGCATCCCCTCGCTCGTCCGAATTCGATCATGCGCGAGCCGAGGTTATCTTGCAAGAATCGGATTTTGCCCGGCCCGATGCCGAAATCAAGGCGGTCGGTGGCTGAAGCTGGGCGCGTTGCGGGCCACGCGAGCACCGGGAGATTCTCAAACTATTATCGGGCGGCCGAGTTTTTTGCGCGCAACGACCCCACTGACTCGCGCAACGTGGAGCGCCAGCGAGGACTGCTTCAGGAATGCGGCCTAGTGGGTACTCTCTTAGCTCAACCTGAACATCTCGACCAATCAGTACGACATGTACCGTCCCATGTCATTTTCCTGACCGACCCGCTCCATCATGTTCAGGTCCGACAGTTTCTTCTGGTGAGCGGCCTTGCGCACCGCCGCCTTTTCCTCTGCGCTCATCTGCCCGTACTTCGCTTGCGCCGCCTGGCGGTCGGCCTTCAATTGCGCGGATTCATCCTTCGTCATCGTGCCCATGTCGTCATCCTGAGCGACGCGCTCCATTACATTCAGGTCGGCGAGCTTCTTGCCGCGCATCGAATTCTTCACGCTGGCCTTTTCGTCGGGCGTCATCGTTGCCCATTTGCCCTTTGCCGCGTCGCGCTCGGCCTTCAGCTGCGCGGTCTCCGCCGGGGTCATCGGCTTCACCAACATTTGGCTCCAGGGATCCATCATATCGGCCGCGACCGCTGGCACGGAGCCGAGGGCAAACGCTACTGCAGAAATTGCAACAATACACTTCATCATGATCGATTCTCCAGGAAGTGAAGCAAGAGGCATGAAATTAGACGTATTCAGGGCCTGAGAGTTCATAGGCGGTTCATTCTCTGGGCTTGTCCATGCGGCTATTTGCTTTCGATCGCCGCCAGCAACCGTTTCACAAACTCATCCATCGCTTTGGTGTCGATCCAGCGGACCACCGCCACCACATCGTGCTCCGGGTCCACGTAAATCATGTTCGTACCGTTGCCGATATGCGTGAATGCGCTGGCCGGCGCACTCGGCAGATATTTTCGGTCGGTGTTGAGAAACCAGTTCATGAAGCCGTACGTCGGCTGCGCGGGGGTGGGCGTGCGCGCCCAGTCGACCCACTGATTTGAAAGTATCTGCCGGTCTTTCCACTTGCCGTGGCGCAGCGTAAGGTAACCGAAGCGCGCCATGTCGTAGGCGTTAATCAACATGCCGCCGCCCCAATGGCCGCCGCCGGTCGTCGACTGCACCGCCATTCCATCGAGAACGATCCAGGAATTTTCGTAGCCGTACCAGCGCCACGTGTTCGAGGCGCCGATGGGATCCATGACATTCTCCTTCAACACCTGCGGCAGCGGGCGACGCCAGACGTTGAGCGCGGCGAGCGCCAGCACGTTCACGCGCGTGTCGTTGTATTTGTAGACGCTGCCGGGCTTGTCGCGCTGCCGCGTGGTCCACTCGCCCGGCTTGTCGCCCGGCCGGTCGGCCCAGTCCGGCTTGCCCCAAAGCGTGCCTTCCCAGTCGCTGGTCTGGCGCAGCAGATCGTCCCAGGTAATGGTCCGGTTGTGCGGGGTTTCGAAGAGATACAGAAAATCCGACGTGCCGAGGCTGTCGGATTTGTTGCCCGCTGGAACCGGGTTGTAGACCTGAATCGGCGGGACATACTCGCGCACCGTGTCGTTGATGCTCCTGATCATGCCGCGATCGACGGCGATTCCAACCACGCTTGAAAGAAAGCTTTTGGTCACGCTGTGCGCCATATCCACGCGCAACGGCTCTCCCCATTCGGCAACGATATAGCCCTTGTAGATGATGATGCCGGTCGGCTCGCCGCGATCCTTGATGGGCCCGATCGCATAGCCGAAGGGCTCGCGGCCGAACGTCTGGTAATGATTGAGCTTGAGATCGCGCGGCGCCTTTGTCTCGCCGGCAACGGCAAAGTCGATCGCATCCTTTAAGAGAGAAGGACTGATGCCCGCCTCGGCCGGAGTCCTGTGCTGCCACACCGCATCGGGGTAGTAGACACCGGATGCGCCCGCGCCGGTTTGCGCAGACGCCCACAGCGGGGCAAGCAGGAGCACGAGCAAGAGTTGGGCAGAGCAACGAGCGATCATTGGGAGCCTCCGGACTTCAGCTTAAGTCGAACGAAAACGCGACGGCGGACACGAGTACGGCTAGCTTGTGCATCGCAGCTTTCTAAAAGACAACAGACAATTGGAGATTCAACCACAACGCCCCCCAGGAGTTGGACGGGCAGTGACGCGGACATGTCATGGAGCACGTCAACTCCCAGACCGCTCCTTGCATCAGGTAAGGAAACAGTCATACTTCCGAATACAAGCATTTCCGCCTGGGGGACACCAAGTTGCTCAACAAAGTAATCACGCCGAGCTTCATCGTCAAATATCTTGACGAGTATGTGATCGGACAGGACGACGCCAAGAAAACGGTGGCGGTGGCGGTCTACTCACATTTCAAGAAAATAGCCAAATCGCAGTTGGACGGCATGCCCATCGCCAAGAGCAATATGTTGCTCATCGGTCCGTCGGGAACTGGCAAGACGCTCCTGTGTGAAACCCTTTCCGGAGTGTTGGGCGTGCCCTTCGTGACCGCCGAAGCCACTGCGCTGGCGCAGTCGCGGTATGTCAACGAAGAGATCGAGGCCGTCCTGCAGCGGCTGGTCGACAAGGCAGGCGGCGATGTCGCCACATCTCAACATGGAATCGTGTTCATCGACGAAATCGACAAGCTCAAGGCAATCGACGGTCAACCGCGCAGCGTCTCCGGCGAAAGCGTGCAGCACGCACTGCTCAAGATCATGGAAGGCGCCGCCGTCAAACTGATCAACGGACGATATATCGATACGACCACTATTCTGTTCATTTGCGGCGGTGCGTTCGTCGGGCTCGACGACATCATGTCGCAGTCGAACGCCTACCGGTATATCTCGATCCAAAAGGGCGAGAGCCAGAAGATGCTGCACCGCCTCAACACGCGCGTGAAGCCGACCGATCTGTTTACCTTCGGGTTGATTCCGGAATTCACCGGCAGGCTCCCCGTCATCACCCGTTTTCAGGAGCTCAGCAAACAAATGCTGGTGCGCATCATGATCGAGCCGAAGAACTCCATCTACGAGCAGTTCCGCAAGATCTTCCAGAGCGAGGGTGTCGAGCTCACGGTCGAGCCCAAGGTGTTCGATCAGATTGCGGAGCTTGCGGTCGAATACAAGACCGGCGCCCGCAGCCTGAGAGGCATATTCGAGGAGCTGATTACACCTGTCCTCTACGTGATTCCGGACAGTCCCGAGATAGAAAAAGTCGCCATTGCGTCGTTGTTCACCGAACCTTCCTACGTCAGAAAGGAACGAGTGAAATAGGCTCAGCACTCGGCGGGTTCCGACGGCGCCGGCGTGTCCGGCTCCTGCTCGCCGTCAGCTCGCTCCTGCAGCTCGGTGACAAGGTCCGCGCTGTCGTTCTTGGGGCTATTGACTCGCGGGCTGACGGGATACGCGCGCATCAGTTCCGCAGGGTACGGTTTAAGGAGTGCCAGCGCCTGCTCCGGCGTTCCGGTGAGCCACGCGTCGTAGTCCTCCGCGGCGATGATGACCGGCATGCGATCGTGAAACCTGGCCGTGAGCTCGTTGGTCTCGCAGGTCACGATGCAGCACGATTCGATGGCTTCGTCGGTTGCCGGATTGCGCCACCGCTCCCACAAACCGGCGAAGGCGAACATCGATCCGTCCACGAGCGTGATGCGGTAGGGCTGCCTGCCTTGCGGCCCAGCTTGCCATTCATAGAAGCCGTCTGCCGGAACAAGACAGCGGCGACTCTTGAATGCGGCCCGGAACGCGGGCTTGGACGCGATGCTATCGGCGCGGGCGTTGATGCAGTTCGCTCCGATCTTGCCGTCCTTGGCCCAGCTCGGCACCAGACCCCAGCGCATCCGTCGGGCTTCACGCTGCCCGTCAACCGTCGGGATGACGACAATGCGTTGCGTTGGAGCGACGTTGAAGCGAGGCTCATAGAACTCGGGCTCGACCGGAGCGAAGTTATCGAGCCCGAACCTGGCGGCGATGTACGCCGGTTGGGTAAGGGTGAAGCGACCGCACATGACGCCATTTTAACCGAGCGTGCACCTTCGCTGTCCCGGCTCGAATACAACGACCTGGAATACGCGAAACATCGGGATCGCTATTGCAAACGAATTTCTCCGTCGAACGCGACTTCCAACCCGAGTCCCGGAATCTTCAGCGTGACTTGCGCAGGATAGGAGCCGACGCCTGCGGCTTTCCCGTTCGCGACCGCAGCCGCCACCGCGTGCTCGATCTCGCGCTGCGAATTGACGCCAACCATCTTGAGGAACTTGCGAATGCTTATGTTCAGTGCTTCTTCGTCCATGGATGTGCTCCCGTATCTTTCTTACAAAAAATCGATAAAACCATATGTCGCTGTTTCGCGATCGGCGGCATGCATCGCGTAGCCGGCTATTCCAGTTTCCCGACCCGCCTCACGACATCGCCCAGCTTTTTTGCGTCGGCATCCCAAAACCGCTGCAGCTCGGGCGCATCCATGTACTGGATAGGCGTCTCGACCGTCGCCAGCGCGGCCACGAATCGGGGATCGGCTGCAGCGGCGCGTGCTGCTTCGCGCAGGCGGACGATCACCGGCTCCGGCGTTCCCGCCGGCGCGAACAATCCCGACCACTGGAAGAACACGGCGTCGTACCCCGATTCCGCCAAGGTCGGAACATCGGGCAGCGACGCCAGGCGCTTGTCCCCCCAGGAAGCGAGCACACGAAGCTTGCCGGCCTTGACGTGCTGGATGACGGTGGAAGGGCCGGAGGCGACCGCGTCGATGTTGCCGCCGAGCAGGCCTATCACTGCCGGGCCGGCACCGGTATACGGCACGTGCAGCAACTTGACCCCGGCGCTGCTCGCGAACATCTCCATCGGGACGTGCATGGTGCCGTAGTTTCCGGACGAGCCGTAGGTGATCCCTCCCGGCCGCTTTCGCGCATCGGCGACAAAATCCTGCAGCGTCTTCCACGGACTGTCGGCGCGCACCGCCAGCACTGTCGGATCCGCGGTCAGGCGCGCAATGGGAACCAGCTGGTCGAGCTGAAACATCGGCGCACGGCCGGTAATACGGTCGGCCTCGGGGAGAATCGAGATCGACGACAGCGCGAGCAGCAGCGTATAGCCATCCGGCTTGGACTTGGCCACGTACCCCATACCGATGCCGCCGCCGGCACCAGCCTTGTTTTCGATGACGATGGGCGTGTTGAGCACGCGGCTCATGGCGTCGCCTGCCGGCCGCGCGACGATATCGGCAACGCCCCCCGGAGGGAACGGGACAACCAGCGCGATCGGCTTCGACGGGTACGCGTCCTGAGAGTGTGCCGGCGAAACGGCAAGCATCGCCAGCGACGCGACAGCGAGCACGGCCCTGACAGAGATGGTCATGCTCTTCCTCTTGACTTGAGCGCGGCCGCGCACCGGCAGCACGGGCGCGATTCGCGCGGCGCCGCTGCGCTGCGCACCGCTAGACGAAGATCCAGTACAGCAATCCGCCCAGGACGAGCCACTTGGCGGAGTAGTACGCGAACTTGCTCTTGCGCTTGAGCGCTTTGGCCGGAAGCCGCAGGTAATACGCGAAGCTGAAGATCTTGTTGAGCACACCCACGCGGTCGCCGGCCATGTTCTCGGTCTGGCTCGCGCGGATGACGGTGGCTTCGTACCAGTGATTGATGGTGGCCATGATGCGGCTGGTCAGCGGCCGCTCGACGTCGCAGAACAGGATCACGCGCGTCTGATCGGTCTTGTTCTCGGCCCAGTGAATGAACGTCTCGTCGAAGACGACCGCTTCGCCGTCGCGCCAGTGGTAGGGCTCGCCGTCGACGAAAATGCGGCAGTCCTCCGAATTCGGCGTGGAAAGCCCGAGGTGATAGCGCAGCGATCCGGCGAACGGGTCGCGATGCTTGCCCAGATCGCCTCCCGGCGGCAGCAGCGCGAACATCGCCGCGTTGACCGAGGGGATCGATTGCACCAGTGCCGCCGTCTTCGGGCACAGAGCCACCGCCGAAGGC
>DATMNH010000160.1:0-2243 GCA_035568975.1 Casimicrobiaceae bacterium | reverse complement strand
TGCGCGGTGGTCGAAGTTGTCGCCCGGTACGCCGCCGAGGGGTCCGTGGTTCTCAAGGGTAACCACGATGAAGCCGTCGAAAAGAGCGGCGGCTATTTCAACGAGGCGTCGCGGGCCGCGATCGAATGGGCACGACAGACGCTTAGCCAGGAGCAGAGACGCTTCCTGGCGAAGCTGCCGCTCGTCGTGCGCCAGGGAACGATCTGCTACGCTCACGCTTCGGCGGCGGCGCCGGAACGCTGGGACTATATCGACAGTCCGGCGGCAGCCAAGCGTTGCGCCGACGCCGCCGACGCCACATACACCTTCTGCGGTCACGTTCACGACCAGGTCCTGTATTTTGGCAGCGCCCAAGGCCGGATGAGCGAGTTCCGCCCCTTCCCGGGGACCGCGATCCCGGTGCGCAGTCATCGCCGCTGGGTGGCAATCGTCGGTTCGGTGGGTCAACCGCGCGATCGCAATCCGGCCGCCGCCTATATGCTGTTCGATCCCGAGGGGCAAACGCTGACGTTCCTCCGCGTCCCCTACGATGCGGCCGCTGCCGCCGCGAAGATCCGTCGATGCGGTCTACCCGGTTCACTGGCGTATCGCGTGGAACTGGGAATCTGAGCTCGCGGTTCCGCCGACACCGACGATCATGCCAGGACGCTTTCATTCCGGCGACATCCTCGAAGGCTGTCGCGTCGGTGAGTGCATCCACGAGGGCGGAACGGGGTCCATTTACCGCGCAACCGCTCTCGCGACCCAGGACCCGGGCTTCCCGATGGTGGTGAAGGTACCGTTTCTCGGCCACGGCGAATCCACGATAGGGATCATCAGCCTGGAAATGGAGCAGATAGTGCTGGCCAGACTGAGCGGCCGCCACGTTCCGCGCTTCGTCGCGGCGGGCGATATCCGCGCGGCACCTTACATCGTGATGGAATGGATCGAAGGCCGGAGCGTCGCCGAGACCGCCGCGCAGGCCCCGCTCCCGCCCGATGACGTCGCGCGCATCGGTGCCGCGCTCGCCGACGCGGTGCACAGCGTGCACCTGCAGGACGTCATTCACTTCGACGTCAAGCCGGAGAACTTCCTGTTGCGACCCTCGGGCGAGGCCGTGCTGCTCGACTTCGGCTTCGCGCGACACGCGCGCTATCCCGACCTGCTCGCGGAAGAGAGGCAGTTCGCGGCAGGCTCAGCGGCCTATGTGTCGCCGGAACAGCTGCAGTCCGATCGCAGCGACCCGCGCAGCGATCTCTTCGCGCTCGGCGCGGTGTTCTACGAGCTTGCCACCGGCAAGGAACCATTCGGCGTCCCGCAGACGTACGCCGGAATGCGCGATCGGCTGTGGCGCGCGCCGGTACCGCCGCGAACCCTCAACAATGAAGTGCCGCAATGGCTGCAGGAAATCATCCTGCGTTGTCTGGAACCCGAAGCCGGCGCGCGCTACCAGTCGGCTGCGCATATCGCGTTCGATCTTCGCCACCCGGAGCAGGTTGTGCTCGGCGAGCGCGCGAGCAGGGCCCGAAGCATCGGCGTCGCTACGCAGGTCGGACGTTGGTGGCGCGCGCGACATCGCGATGACATGCGCCGGCGGCCACGTCGATTGCCCATGCATGTGCCGGTTATCATGGTGGCGATCGATACCGAGCATCCGGACGACGAGCGCCATCCGGCGCTGCAGTCGACGACGCGGCAGCTTGTTTCGCTCTACCCGGAATTGCGCCTCATGTGCGTATCCATCGTGCGCGCTCCGGCAATCGGCGAAGGACCGGACGATCAGGACACTACGACGGGCAGGCATCTCGAGCACAAGACGCGGCTGCGGCATTGGATGGAACCATTGGGCTTTCCCCTGGCCCGGATATCGTTGCACGTCATCGAGGGCGCCAATGCCGCCAGCACGCTGCTCGAGCTCGCGCGGGCGAACCACGTCGACCTCATAGTGCTGGGGGCGCCGGCCGCTTCGCAGCGCGGGCTTGCATGGTGGCGTTCCGTCGCGTCGAGCGTCACCGCCAATGCGCCCTGCAGCGTGCACGTCGTGCGCGTCCCTGAGCGACGGCCGGAAATGGAATAGCAGTCGATGTGACGGCCGCGCGGCGGTGCGCCGAAGCTGTTTTAGCTACGCTCGCAACGCCCTCCATTGCGTCGCCTGCCGAAAGGCACACTCTGCCGCGCACGGGCCTGACCCGCGTCGACGCGGCGGAAAGCACTATCCGTCCGCATTCTCCGCGGCATTTTGAAACTCGCGACGGCGTTTTTAT
>DATMNH010000159.1:0-3681 GCA_035568975.1 Casimicrobiaceae bacterium | reverse complement strand
CGGTTGAAGGTGGCGAAGTAATTGGTGTCGACGCAGATGCGCTTGGTGCCGATGGGGTAGTCCTTCGGGCAGAGGAGTTCGGCGACCATCGGGTCCCTGACGATTTCGCAGATGCGCGCGCGGACGAAATCGGCGGCCGTGTCGTTCGAGGTCTGGTTGAGCGCGAGGTCGTTATAGGCGGCCATGAAGCGCACGCCGCCCTTTTGCCAGCGCTCGGTGTAGGTGCACTCGCGCTGCTCGGGCGTATCGTCCACGCCGACTTGTCGTTGAGATCGTATAGAATGCCGTTGCGCATATGCCGCGCCGTCTCCCGACGCGCGGCATACTCCGATTTCCATTCCGCCTCGTATTCGGAAGTCATCGGGCCGTTGCGCGACGGAATGCTGTAATTCGGCGTCCGCTGGAACACCATGACCTGCGCTGCCCGCTCGGCGATGACGGGTATCGCTTGTATGGCGGAGGAGCCCGTGCCGATCACAGCGACGCGCCGACCCACGAAGTCCACCGGCTCATGCGGCCATTCGCCGGTGTGGAAGGTTCGGCCTTCAAAGGTCTCGATACCGGGAAAATCGGGCACGCGTCCGGTCGAGAGACAGCCGGTCGCCATCACGACATAGCGCGCAATGAACGTCTCGCCAATACTCGTATGCACCCTCCAACGCGCGCTTGCCTCGTCGAAGATCGCGGTGTCGACGCGCGCGTTGAAGGTTATGAAGCGGCGGAGGTCAAACCGGTCGGCGACATGGTTCGCATAGCTGAGAATTTCCGGCTGCGCGGAAAACAGCTCGCTCCACTGCCAGTCCTGCTGCAGCTCCTCCGAGAAGCCGAACGAATACTGCATGCTCTCGACATCGCAGCGGGCGCCGGGATAGCGATTCCAGTACCAGGTGCCGCCGACGCCGCCCCCCGCCTCGAAGGCGCGCACGTCAAGACCGAGCTTGCTCAGGCAATGCAGCAGGTAAAGGCCGGCGAAGCCGGCACCGACGACGAGGACGTCGATCCGCCTGGCTTGCGTCGCCAAGGACTGGTTATCGGACTGGCTGTCGAGCGGCATGCGATTTTCCTCATAGCTCAATTGGGCATGATCTGCGACGATTCGGGCGGAGAAGGTCGGTCGATCAAGCGGCCGCCGCCAGCACCATCCGGGATGCCTTCTCGCCGATCATGATCGACGGCGCATTAGTGTTGCCTGAGGTCAGTGTCGGCATGATCGACGCATCGGCAACGCGCAGCCCTTCCATGCCGCGCACCCGAAGCTGGTCATCGACCACCGCCATCGGGTCCGAGCCCATCTTGCAGGTGCCGACCGGGTGGTAGGTGGTTTCAGCGTTGTTCCTCACCCAGCTGAGCAATTCGTCGTCGGTTTGGATATTTAAGCCGGGCGCGATTTCGTCGGTGGCGATGCCTCGCATGGCGGGTGCCGTCATGATGCGCCGGGTGACGCGCATCGCTTCCAGCGTCACCTCGCGGTCGAGCTGGGCGCTCAGGAAATTGAAGCGGATCGCCGGCGGCATATTCGGCGCTTTCGAGGACACATGAATGCTGCCGGTGCTCTCCGAGCGCAGGATGTTCATGATCGCGGTGACGCCGGAATCCTTCGCAAGCTTAAAATTCTCGCCGACCAGGAAGGGAATCCACGAGATCGCGGCGTCCGGTGCATCCAGCCCGGCGCGGGTGCGAACATACGCACGGATCGGCGCCGCCGGCAGGCCAAGCAGTCCCTTATGTGTGAGGGCGTATCTCAGAGCCTGCCAGCACAAGCCGAGGCCGCGCGCCTTGTCGTTGTAGGTCAAACCGAGCGAGAGCGGCACCGTCCACTTCATGCGCGGTGAGTAATGATCGCGCAGATTCTCGCCAACGCCCTTGAGCTCGTGGCGAACCTCGATGCCGACGCTTTTGAGCCGTTCTGGCTGGCCGATGCCGGACAGTTCCAGAAGCTGCGGCGAATTGATCGAACCGGCGCTGACGACGACCTCCCGGTTGGCGCGGGCTTCGTGCTGCTGGCCGTTTACATTGTAGCGCACGCCGACGCAGCGCTTGCCCTCGATCAGCAGGCGTTCGGTCAGCGCGTTGGCCTGGATCGTCAGGTTTGGCCGCCGTCGCGCCGGATCCAAATAGCAGACGGCGGTGCTCATCCGGCGACCGCCGCGGATCGTCGTTTGGGTCATGCCGATACCGTCTTGCGTCGCGCCGTTATAGTCCCTGGTGTAGGCGATGCCGACCTCGCCGGCCGCCTTGATCAGCGCGTCGTAAATCGCCCCGCTCTCGTTACTTTCGCTGACCTTCAGCGGCCCGCCGCGGCCGCGGTACTCGTCGTCGGCATCGCCCTGGTAACTTTCCATGTCCCGGAAAATCGGCAATACCTCGCGGTAGCTCCAACCGCGATTGCCGAGCTGCGCCCAGGTATCGTAGTCCTGCGACTGGCCGCGCACGAAGACCATGCCGTTGATCGAAGAGGAGCCGCCCAGGAGCTTCCCGCGCGGGATGGGAATGCGGCGCTGGCCCGTGCCTTCGTCGGGCTCCGACGAATACAGCCAGTTGGCGGCGGAATTTTCGATCAGCCTCGCGAAACCGATCGGGATGCGCGACCAGGGGTGGCTTTCCCTGCCCGCCTCAAGCACCAATACCCTGTTTTTGCCGTCGCCGCTCAGTCGGTTCGCCAGCACCGATCCGGCCGATCCCGCACCCACCACGATATAATCAAAGACCTGATTTTCCATTTTGAACCGTCGTTCTGCAATTTCCTGGGCCTGATGCCACCGCGCTTACGATCCCAACCCATCCCATTTTGAGGCAGCCAATGACTGCGCTAACCGGTCCCGTCGGGTAGTCCGATCTGAATGTTAGTTTCGGGCCGGCCTTGGCGCCAGCGGGAGCACCGCGCACGAGCTTCGCCCGCTCGGCTCATCCTCGGTCAATTCGAAACACAAGCTCCTAACGTCCCAGCGTGATACGGGAGATAGAGATCTGGCGCGTCGCGGTGCTGATGGTCAATCGCTACGCCGACGAGGCCGAGGCGAATAGCTTCCGGCGTGCCGAGGAGCGAGCAGCGGAAGGCGATCACGCTGGCGCGGCTATCTGGCGTCGGGTCACAGTCGCGATCGAGCACCTTACCGACACGACGGGACCACTGATCTGATAATGGTTCGATCTAGGCGAGGACGGACCCATATGAGTGTCACGGAACATCGCGAGGGAACGGCACCCGGACCGGTGCTGATTGGGCGAGCGAGCAGCCGGGGTAGCAGCTTTGAATCGCGAACAATGGATAGATTGGTATCGAGATGGTGAGAACATTCAGCAGGCCCCTCTCACAACAACAAGATCCAAACCGAGTTGAACCCGTCCGGAAACCAGGACTCGATCTCCTTGAAAAAGATGAGGTAAAAACAAAGCGTCCGAGTATGTGGAACATCGTCCTCTATAACGACGATTACACGCCTATGGATTTTGTTGAATTCGTCCTGAAGACCGTATTTCATATATCGACTCTCGATGCTCTGGCCTTGACCTTGGCGGTCCATACGAAAGGCAAGGGCATCGCCGGTACCTACACCTTCGAGGTCGCCGAACAAAAGCAATGTGAGGTCTTGTTAATGGCTCAGGTCGAGGACCATCCATTGCGGGTTGAAGTCGAGAGGGCTTGACGACAAGCGTGAAATGCTTGGGCGCTTACTTTTA
>DATMNH010000158.1:0-34179 GCA_035568975.1 Casimicrobiaceae bacterium | reverse complement strand
CTTTCCGATGTCCTCGCGGGTATCCATGTCCACCACGTGGACTATGCCGATCTCTATTTCCAGTATTCGCGGGTGGAGAGCTGGAGCCTGGAAGAAGGCATCGTAAAGTCGGGATCGTTTTCGATCGACCGCGGCGTGGGTGTGCGCGCGGTGTCGGGCGAGAAAACTGCGTTCGCGTACTCCGACGACATCAGTCTCGACGCACTGACCAAGGCCGCGACCGCGACCCGCGCCATCGGACGGCAAGGCCAATCAGCTGTGGCGGCATTGGACAAGCTCGGTGGCGCGCGCGCGCTTTATGCGCCCCGCGATCCCGTCGCCGCGTTGAGCGACGCCGAAAAGGTTGCACTGCTCGAGCGGCTCGAGCGGATCGCGCGCGCTCGCGACCCTCGCGTCACGCAGGTGATGGCGTCGCTCGCGGGTGAATACGAAGCCATTCTCGTCGCGCGCAGCGACGGGCTTATCGCGGCCGATGTCCGGCCGCTGGTTCGGCTGTCGCTGAATGTCATCGTCGAGGAAGCCGGCAAGCGAGAACAGGGCATGGGCGGTGGAGGCGGCCGCGTCGACTACGGCTACTTCACTGAATCGATTCTCCAGGAGTACGCCAGGCAGGCGGTCGATCAGGCGCTGCTCAATCTTGGAGCTCAGGCCGCACCGGCGGGCACGATGACAGTCGTGCTTGGGCCTGGATGGCCTGGCATTTTGCTGCACGAAGCGATCGGTCATGGTCTGGAGGGAGACTTCAATCGCAAGGGAACGTCGGCATTTTCCGGACGGGTCGGTGAGCGCGTCGCCGCCAAGGGCGTCACGGTTGTCGATGACGGCACCATCGCCCAGCGTCGTGGCTCGCTCAACATCGACGACGAGGGCAATCCGACGCAGCGCACGGTGCTGATCGAAGACGGTATTCTGCAGGGCTACATGCAGGACACCTTGAATGCGCGCCTGATGGGCGTGTCGCCGACGGGCAACGGCAGGCGCGAATCGTTCGCGCACATGCCGATGCCGCGCATGACCAACACCATCATGCAAGCAGGCGATTGCGATCCGGCCTCGATCATCGAATCCGTGGCCGATGGTTTATACGCGGTGAACTTCGGTGGAGGTCAGGTCGACATCACCAACGGAAAATTCGTGTTCTCGGCGGCCGAGGCGTGGAAGATCGAAAATGGCAGGCTCGTCTACCCGGTCAAGGGGGCGACGCTCATCGGCAACGGCCCGGACGCGCTGACGCGGGTCTCGATGATCGGCAACGATCTGGCGCTCGACGCCGGAGTCGGTACCTGCGGCAAGGACGGCCAGAGCGTGCCGGTCGGTGTCGGCCAGCCGACGCTGCGCATTGACGGCCTGACCATCGGCGGCACCGCCTAGCGACGAAATTATTCGCCCCGCCTCGGGCTGAATGGACTTGAAGCCCGCTAGTGCAAGGGCCGCACAGGGGTGGCGACCGTGATCGTTGGCGCCGGCGACGCGTGGTGCAAGACCACACGCCATCCCGACGGCGTGCGCAAAAAGACATTGCTTGCGATGGCGGTGCCGCGCGGCACGGGGTCATCGCCGACGGTGACCTGCTCGATAGCGCTCTGCAGCGCCATACCCACGGTCTCGAGCACAACGACCTCGTCCAGGCGAAACAACAGTTTCGTCTCGCCCGCGAATATCTGTTCCCAGCCGAGTCGAACCGCGTCGAATCCAACCAGGCGCGGACCGCCGGGATGAACGCACACGATCTCTTCGTCCTCGGCCCAGGCAGCC
Source organism: Casimicrobiaceae bacterium (assembly GCA_035568975.1). Lineage (GTDB taxonomy): Bacteria > Pseudomonadota > Gammaproteobacteria > Burkholderiales > Casimicrobiaceae > PALSA-1003. The sequence goes on along the minus strand of DATMNH010000158.1, from coordinate 32,424 downwards.
ATCATTGCGTCGATATCCTTGGTTTCGAAGGCGCGATAAAACGCCGCGGCCGCATCGTGAGGGGTCGTGAAAATGGTCGGAGTGCGGACCTTGGCCATCAATTCTTCAGATCAAATCGCGGAGCGGTCAGGGGAAGTCTTACTCACGCCGAGGCGCGCCAGATCATACACAAAATTGGGCGACAGCTCGCGCATGCACTTGAAGTGTCCGAGCGGGCACACGCGCTGAAAACATGGGCTGCAGACGATGTCGATGCGGGCGACGCGGGCAAGCGGCGACAGAGGTGGAGTGTATTCCGGGCTCGACGAGCCGAACAGAGCGACCAGCGGAACGCCGACCGCCGCGGCAGCGTGCATCAGCCCCGAGTCGTTGCTGACCACGACGCTGGCGTTGGCGAGGAGATCGATCGCGGTCCCGAGGTCGGTGCGCCCGCAGGCGTTGCGTATTTCCGGAACCAGCGCAGCCAGCGGCTCGGCAGCCGGCTGATCGTTGGGGGAGCCGATCACCCACACGGCGTAGCCGGAGTCGATCAGCCGCCGCGCCAGGGTCGCGAAATGCTCCGTCGGCCAGCGCTTGGCGGGGCCGTACTCGGCGCCAGGACAAAAGATCGCCACCGGGCGGCGTGTCGCCAGTCCCAGGGCGCGGATCGCGTCGCCCGCGTTGGCGGCATCGGGCACCAGCACCGGCACGGAGGGCGTCGGCAGCATCTCGCCCGGGTTCGCGGCCAAGGCAACGAAACGATCGACCAGCCGGGGATATGCCTTGCGATCGAGCCTGCGAACGTCGTTCAACAGCATCCCGCGCGCTTCGCCGACGTAGCCGGTGCGCCGCGGAATCCGCGCGAGCCAGGGAATCAGCGCCGACTTGAATGAGTTCGGCAGAATCAACGCGCGCGTGTACGCATGCTGGCGCAGTGATGCCGCCAGCGCCCGGCGCCTGGCGAAGCCGAGCTCCCGATGCCCGAGCGGATTCTCGATGACGTTGCGAATCCCGCGCATGCGCTGATAGATCGGCGCGCACCAGGCCGGAGCCAGCACGTCGACGATCGGCTCCTCGAGAGGCTCGCGCAGCACTGCGACCAAAGGTTCGGACAGGATTGCGTCGCCGACCCACGACGGCGCGACGATCAGAATGCGTTCAGACATTCGAGCTTGCCGCGGTCTATTGCGCGCGCCGAAGCGCGCTTCTGCAGGCGAGAAGCGCGTGCCTTCAGCTTCCGTGGCGCGTCGGACCGCCGCGCAGCCGGTAGCGCGTGCCGCAATAGGGGCACATCGCCTCGCCCGTCTCACCGACATCGAGAAACACGCGTGGATGACTCGACCACAGCGCCATTGCCGGGTTCGGGCAATAGAGAGGCATGTCGGCCGGCGTTATGTCGACGACGGAGGGCGCAGTGCCGGCGGTGTCGGCCATGATTTGTCTGGTCACTCGCTCTAGACCGGCGTGAGCCAGGATTTGTATTTCGGATTCCTGCCGTTGACGACGTCGAAGAAAAGCGACTGCAGCTTCTTGGTGATCGGACCGCATTGGCCGTTGCCGATCGGCCGGTTGTCGAGCTCGCGAATCGGCGTCACCTCGGCGGCAGTGCCGGTAAAGAATGCCTCGTCGGCGATGTACACGTCATCACGCGTCATGCGCTTCGCGTGCACTTCTATTCCGAGATCGTTGGCGAGCGTAATCACCGAGTCGCGGGTGATGCCGACCAGTGCCGAGGTGAGCTCCGGCTCATAGAGCTTGCCGTTCTTGACGACAAAAAGATTTTCGCCGGAGCCTTCGGCGACGAAGCCGTCGACGTCGAGCAGCAAGGCTTCATCGTAGCCATCCATGGTCGCTTCCTGATTCGCGAGGATGGAATTGGCATACGTGCCGGCAAATTTTGCCCGCGCCATGGTGACGTTGATATGGTGCCTCGCAAACGACGAGGTCTTGACGCGGATGCCTTTTTCGAGCGCCTCGGCGCCGAGGTATGCGCCCCACGGCCAAGCCGCGATCGCCACATGCACTTTGGCGCCCTTCGGCGACACGCCCATCTTTTCCGATCCGTAGAACGCGATCGGCCGCAGATAGCATGACTCGAGCTTGTTCGCGCGCACGACTTCGCGTTGCGCGGCCATCAGCTGCTCCTTTTCGTACGGAATCTGCATCAGGTAGATGCGGCCCGAATTGAACATCCGCTGCGTATGCTCGGCCAGGCGAAAAATCACCGTTCCCTCGCCGGTCTTGTACGCGCGCACACCCTCGAACACCGCGAGACCGTAGTGCAGCGAATGCGTCAGCACATGCGTGGTCGCATCGCGCCAGGGCACCAGCTTGCCGTCGTACCAGATAAACCCGTCGCGGTCGGCCATCGACATCGCAAAACCTCATGCATCCTCGGGAAACACGTATTTTATCCGATTTCCAGCGGCCCCTCGGCCCACGCGCTGCCGAAGACGGAGTCCCACAACGCCGCAACCGCATCCCGACGCGGCGCCTGCGCATCGGCCTCGACGCGGGCTTCGCGGGCGCCTTGAAGACGCACCTGGTGCTGCAGGCGGCGATATTCGCGATAGGCTTCTGCCGCCGCCTGCGCGAGACTCGAAGGCACCAGACCGAGTTGCGCGCACATGCCGAGAAGGGCGATGTTGCCCACATTCGTGGTCAGCTCGCGTGCGGCGTGCGCGTGCGCGAGGACCAGAAACTGGACTGCGAACTCGATGTCCACCATGCCGCCTCGGTCGTGCTTGAGATCGAAGAGTGTGCTGCGATTCGGATGCGCGGCATACATGCGCCGGCGCATGGTCATGACGTCGGTTCGCAATTGGGCCAAATCGCGCGGCAGGCGCAGAATGGATTCGCGCTCCACCTCGAAGGCGGCGCCGATAACAGCGTCGCCGGCGACGAAGCGGGCGCGGGTCAAGGCCTGGTGCTCCCAGGTCCATGCGTGCTCGCGCTGGTAGCTGCGAAAAGCCGTCAGGCTCGACACCAGCAAGCCGCTAGCCCCATCGGGGCGCAATCGAAGATCCGTGTCGTACAGCCGCCCGGCCCCGGTCATGCTTGTCACCGCGGTATTGAGCCGCTGCGCAAGTCGCGCGTAGCGTTGCGGCGCGGGTTCGTCGGGGTCTTCGTACAGGAAGACGAGATCGAGGTCGGAGGCGTAGCCAAGCTCCTTGCCGCCGAGCTTCCCGTATCCGATGATGGCAAACCTGGGCGGCGGCGCATCTTTGCCTTGCAACTGAGCCCAGCATTGCTTGAGCGTGGCCTCGAGCACGATATCGGCGAGCGCGGACAGGTGATCGGCCAGCCGCTCGATCGACAGCCTGCCGTCCAGGTCCTGGGCCAGCAAGCGAAACGTCTGCGCCTGCTGAAAGTGCCGCAACGCGTCGATCTGGCGTTCCGGGTCGTCGCCATGGGCCGCGAGTTGGGCGCCAAGCTCGGCACGCCAATCCTGCCAATCGGGCTCGGTGAGCAGCGCGCCGCTGTCCAGAAGCTCGTCGAGTAGAATCGGATGTCGCGTCAGGTACTCCGCGGCCCACGCGCTGGCGCTTAGCAAATGGGCGAGGCGCGGAAGCACCGGCGGGTGCTCGACCAGAAGCGCGAGATAGGCGCTGCGTCCGCTGATCGTCTCGAGTAGCGCGAGCAGTCGGATGAAGACTTGCTGCGGCTGTCCGGTCTCTCCCGCCACACGCAAGAGTTGCGGCAGAAGCGTGTCGAAACGCTGCCGCGATGCGGGAGGCAGCTGCATATAGCGTGGGCTTTTGCGGACCCGGATCAGCTGAGCGAGAAGTGCCGGCGGGTCCGCGAAGCCCGCATCCTCGAGCAGCGCGCCATGCAATGCGTCATCGACAGGGTCCCTGCACAAGGCCGCGAACGGATCCTCTTCTTTATCGCCGGCATCGCCGAAAAGAGCGTCGAAATGGCGATCGACCGCGTCACGATGCCGGCCGAGCGCCGCAGCAAACGTCTCGGTGTCGGCGAAACCGCACGCCCGCGCCAGCGGATATGTCGATTCTCTATCCGCCGGCAATTCATGCGTCTGCGCATCGTCGCGATACTGCAGCCGGTGCTCGACGTCGCGCAGGAAGACGTAGGCTTCGCCAAGCTCCGCCACCGCGGCCGACGGCAGCAGGGCGCGCGCCGCCAGCGCTGCCAGCGCCGGGAGTGTCCCACGCGACCGCAACGCGGGCTCGCGTCCGCCGCGTACCAGTTGCAAGGCCTGCACGATGAATTCGATTTCGCGAATCCCACCGGGACCGAGCTTGATGTTGGACGCGTAATCCTTCCTCCGGACCTGGCCGCGAATCTGGCGATGAACATCGCGCAAGCCGCCGTAGGCGTCGTAATCGAGATATTTTCGAAACACGAACGGCGCGATCAGCCGCTCGAGCGCGCCGCCTTGCTCCCCGGTCAGCGGTCGCGCCTTGAGCCAGGCGTAGCGCTCCCAGGTCCGCCCCTGTGCGATCAGATAGGTCTCCAGCGCCACGAACGACGAGCAAAGCGGGCCCGCGTCGCCATACGGTCGCAGGCGCATGTCGACCCGGAATACGAATCCGTCGGCTGTCGCCTCGTCGAGGGTGGCGATTATTCGGCGCCCGAGGCGTTCGAAGAATTCCTGATTGGCGAGCGGTTTGGGCCCGTCGGTCGTCCCCGCCTCGGGATAGACGAACACGAGATCGATGTCCGATGACGCGTTAAGCTCGCCGCCGCCGAGCTTGCCCATGCCCACGACGATGAGTTTCTGGGCGGCGCCGCTCTCGGCGCCGATCGGATTGCCGTGCGTTTCCGCCAGCCACCGATGATGTGCTGCAACTGTCTGCCAAATCGCGACCTCGGCCAAGCGGGTCATTGCGGCACAGACTTCGAGGAGGTCGGCGCGACCTGTCAGATCGCGCAACAGCGTGCCGAGGAATACTCTCTGCCGGAGCTTGCGCAACATAAGGGCCAACGCGGCTGAATCGGGTGCTCGTTGCAGCGCCGCGGTGTCATCCTCGCTGACGCCGAAGGCCGATTCCAGGGCAGCGGTGACGGCCGCGAAAAGCTCGGGCCGTGCGGCGCGAAGGCGACTCGCGTATCGGCTGAACTCGAGCGCCTCGGCGAGGTCCATCGAAGATCCCAATGCGGCGACCGTCCCTTTCCGTACCGGGATAGTGTACTGAATCACAAGCTCCGCAGATAAAGGAGCGGCTTTCGCCACGAACTATCGAGCGAATTTGTGACTCGGCACACTTGCCGGTTATTATGCCCCCCGTGCGCGCACCATCGAAAATCCCCGCCGCATATCCCTCCTGGTTGCTGACGACCGCACGCGCGATCCGCGTGCTGCTCCTCACTGCCATTGTTGCCTTTTGTCTGCTGCTGCTCGCGGTTCGGTTCGTGGCTTTTCCGAGACTCGAGAGCAATCGCGACGGCCTGACCCAGTTGCTGGAGCGGCAGATCGGCCAGCCGGTGGAGATCGACGGACTCGCGACCGGCTGGGACGGATGGAACCCCCGCGTCGAGCTCAAGGGTGTGCGCATTCTCGAGCCCGGCGGCGGTGCGCCGGCGATGGTCCTGCCGGGCCTACGGCTGACCGTCGCCTGGACGTCGGTGGTTTTTTTCGACCTGCGGTTCAAGGAACTGACCATCGATCAGCCGGAGTTGTCGGTTCGCCGCGATGCGGCGGGCAAGTTACACGTGGCCGGTCTGACCATCGATCCGGCCGAGGGCAATGATGATCAGCGTCTTGCGGATTGGCTGTTGCGACAAAGCCGCATCGTCGTGCACGACGCGGCGATCATTTGGCGAGACGAGCTGCGCGCCGCCGCACCGTTGTCGCTCGCTCACGTCGAATTTCGCCTGGAAAATCGCTTCGGCCATCACCGCTTCGGTCTGACCGGCGAGCCGCCTGCAGCGCTCGCGTCGCCGCTCGATCTGCGCGGTGACGTGACCGGCGCGTCACTCGCGGACTGGAGCGGAGCCGGCGGCCGTTTCTACGCACGTCTCGACTATGCGGACGTCGCAGCCTGGCGATCGTGGCTGCCGCTTCCCGTGCCCATCAAGAGCGGAACCGGCGCGGTGCGACTCTGGTTCGAGTTCGGGCACGGCCAAGCGCGCGAGCTGGTGGCGGATCTCGTTCTGGCCGACGTGGAGGCGCGACTCGGCGACGATCTGCCGGAGCTCACCCTCGATCGCCTCGAGGGGCGCGTGGGTTGGCGCGTCGACGACCAACAGCGCGAATTCTTCGCCAGGCAGCTTGCTTTCGCCGGCCGCGATGGCCTTCGCCTGGATCCGACCGATCTCAAGCTTACCCTGCGCGGTGCTGCCGAGACGATGAACGACGGGCGCCTCGAATTCGACCATCTGGAGCTCGCTCCTTTGCGACGCGTCGCCGCGGCGTTGCCATTGACCGCGCACCTGCGCGACGAGCTCGCGCGGGTGGCGCCACGCGGCACCATGGAGCAAGGCAAGCTGGAATGGATCGGTGAGGCCACCGCGCCAAAATCGTTCAACGCGGCAGCGCAGCTCAGCGACGTGGGCTTCGCCGCGCAGGATAGTCATCCGGGAGTCAGCGGACTCTCCGGAAGCCTCGAGGCGACGCATCTTGGCGGCTCGCTCAAGGTGCAGAGTCGGGCGCTGACGCTGGAGCTGCCACGCGTCTTCGCGGAGCCGCTGGCTTTCGATCACCTGCAGGGGCAGCTTCATTGGCGCCGGCAGCATGAGGGCACGACGGTCGCGGTGGACAAGCTCATCTTCGACAACGCCGATGTCTCCGGCAACGCCAGCGGCGAATACGGGACCTCGGCCGAAGGGCCCGGCACGATCAATGCCACTGCCCAGCTCACCCGCGTCGACGCGAGGCAGGCGTACCGCTACGTTCCGCTCGCAAGCGCGCCGGCGATTCGCGATCGCTTGCGTACGCTGCTCGTTGCCGGCAGCGCTTCCGATGTGCGGGTCAAGCTGGTTGGCAACCTCGCCAATTTTCCGTTCGCCGACGGGAAGGCCGGCCAATTTCAGGTGTCGGTCAAAGGGCAGGGCGCGACTCTCGACTATGCCAACGGCTGGCCGCGACTCTCGGGTGTCGACGCCGAGCTTCGATTCGATGGCGCGCGCATGACTATCGACGCGCATCACGCTCGCGTGTTCAGCACCGAGCTCAGTCGCCTCAAAGCGGACATTGCCGATTTGCGCCTCGCCAACCCGGTGCTGCGCGTCGACGGTGAGGCGCCGGGTCCGATCGCCGATGCCCTGCGTTTTGTTGCCGAAAGCCCTGTCGCGGGCTGGATCGACCACTTTACCGATCGAGCCGAGGCCGATGGCTCGGGAACAGTGTCGTTCCGCCTCGAGCTGCCCTTGGGAAGACCGGAAGCCAACCAGGTCGTCGGCGAATACAACTTTGCCAACAACCACATCAAGCTTGCCGGCGACGTGCCGGGATTGTCGCAGGTCAACGGCAAACTCATGTTCTCAAACCACGAGGTGCGCGCGTCGCCGCTGACGGCGGAGGTCGTCGGTGGTCCGGCACGCTTGAACATCGCCAGTGCCGACGGGCGCGTCCGCGTAGACGCGCAGGGAACGGCGAATCTCGGTCTGCTTCGTTCCGCATATGCCTCCCAGCCGCTGCTGAATCGGGTGTCCGGAACGACCGACTGGCAGCTCGCGATGCAGGTTGCCAATGAAGCAACGACGTGGACGCTCGATTCCACGCTTCGCGGCGCCGCGGTCGATTTGCCGCGGCCGATGGCCAAGGCCGCCGCCGACGCCGTGCCGTTCAGGATACAGCGCCAGGTCACCGATCCGGATCACGACGCGCTGGCGATTCGTTACGGCGCGCTCGGGCGCTTGAGCCTGCACCGCCGGCTGACGCCCGCCGGAGCCGTCACCGAAGATGCTCTTTTGGCGCTGGGCACGACCGGCGGCGACGCCGACCGTCGCGGCCTGTGGGTGCGCGGCGAGGTGGCGACACTGGATCTCGATGGTTGGCTTGCCGTCAAGCGTCAGCTCGACTCCGGCCGGGATTCATTGCCGTTGACAGGTGTGGACATCACCGTCGGTGCAATGGAGGTCTTCGGCCGCCAGTTAAGCGACCTTCGTATTGGTGCCAGTCGCGGCGGAGACGATTGGCAAATAGACTTGCGAGGCCGCGAGCTGTACGGTACCGCACGCTGGCAAGGACCCGCGCCGGGGCGGTTGAACGGACGCATCGTCGCGCGCCTGCAGCGTTTCACGGCGCCGCCGTCCGCGCCGCCGTCGATGACCGCCATTCCGACAGTGGAAGGCGCTCCGCCGGCGGCCAATCCCTGGCCTTCGGTGGATATCGTCGCCGAAAGCTTTCGCCTTAAGAACCGCGATCTGGGCAAGCTCGAGCTGATCGCGCAGCCGAGCGAAAGCGACTGGCGCATCGAGAGCCTCAAGCTCAGCAGCGACGATGGGAGTCTGGTTGCGTCGGGGTGGTGGCGGGGGGCGGGTCGTGCGCCGAGAACGCAGCTCGATACCGACCTCGAGGTGCGCGACGCCGGAAAATATCTCGCCCGCTTTGGCATGCCCGACGCGGTCCGCGGCGGTCAGACGCACATTCACGGACAACTCGAATGGTCGGGCAGTCCGCAGGAATTCGATTATCCAACGCTTAACGGCATGTTCAGGGTGGAAACGGGCAGCGGCCAGTTCGTCAAATTGGACCCTGGCTTGGGCAAGTTGCTCGGTGTGCTTTCGCTGCAGGCGCTCAAGCGCCGTTTCACCTTCGATTTTCAGGACCTCTTCGGCGAGGGCTTCGCGTTCGACGAGATCACCGGCGACGTGCGCATTCAGGATGGAGTGATGAAGTGCGATAACCTGAAAATCGTCGGCCCCTCGGCGCGCGTGTCCATTGCCGGGGAGACCAATATCGCCGACGAAACGCAAAAGCTGCGGGTGCGGGTGCAGCCGACGCTTTCGGGCACCGTGTCGGTCGGCGCAGCCGCGTTGTTGCTCGCCAACCCGATTCTGGGTGCAGCGGTCGGTGCCGGAACGCTGCTGGCCCAAACGGCGTTGAAGGACCCGATCGAGCAGATGTTCGCCTATGAGTACGCCGTGAGTGGCAGCTGGTCCGATCCCATCGTCGAGCGAACGGGCCGCCCGGCGACTGCCGCGGTTCCTGCACAGACGACCAAGCAATGAGCGCGAAGCACTTTCGGGTTGCCGCGGTGCAGACCGTTTCCGGCGGCGACGTCGGCGAGAATCTTGCCGCGATCGAGCCGAGGGTCGCCGAAGCTGCGGGTCGCGGCGCACAGCTTGTGCTGCTGCCGGAGTATTTCGGAATATTCGGCGCGCGCAGCATCGACAAGGTCGCCGCACGGGAACCCGACGGCGCCGGGCCGCAGCAGGACTTTCTGGCACGTCTCGCGCGCGAGCATGGCGTGTGGGTCGTCGGTGGCGCGTCGCCGATCGCGATTGCCGATCCGGCGCGCGTTCGCAGTGCGTCGCTGGTCTTCGATCCGACCGGCCGTCGCGTCGCGCGCTACGACAAGATGCACCTGTTCACCTTCAGCCAGGGTGACGAGCGATACGACGAGGGAAAGACCATCGAGCCCGGCCAGGCACCCGTTGCATTCGAGGCGCCGTGCGGCCGCGTGGCGCTTTCGATTTGCTACGACATGCGGTTTCCGGAGTTGTATCGTCAGTTCACCGACTTGTCGCTGATCCTCGTGCCCTCGGCGTTCACCGCAGTCACCGGCGCGGCGCACTGGCATGTGCTGCTTCGCGCGCGTGCGATCGAGAACCAATGTTACGTGCTTGCCGCGGCGCAGGGCGGAGTGCATCCCAACGGCCGCCGGACCTTCGGCCACAGCCTCTTCATCGATCCCTGGGGCATGGTGGTCGCCGAGCTGGAGACGGGGCCCGGCGTCATCGTCGGCGACGTGGACGCCTCGCGTTTGCAGCAGGTGCGGCGCGACCTGCCCGCGTTTTCGCATCGGCGCTCGTGGTCATGAGCGCCGCGACGCCATCGAAGAACGATTTGGACGTTGTGATTTGACTTGACACGGCGTGCATCACGCGGAGGGCGCCATCAGCAACACCAGTACGGCGCCGCTCCCTCCGCCGTGTCGAGCCGCCTCGCAATACGCCAGCACCTCGTTACGGTGCGTCAGCCAGCGCCTGACCTTCCCCTTCAGCACCGGCTCGCGATTGGGCGAGGAGAGGCCCTTGCCGTGGATGATCCGGACGCAGCGCCAGCCGTGTGATCGCGCCTCCGCGAGGAACAGCGCCAGCGCGGCGTGCGCCTCGTCGCTCGTATGCCTATGCAGGTCGAGCTCGGCTTGCACGGCCCAATGTCCGCGCCGCAGCTTCGAGACGACGTCGGTACCGAGCCCCGCCCGGCGAAAGGTTTGCTCCGGTTCGATCTCCTGACCGACATCCCACGCTCCGGGCGACGCGTCGAGGCCGTGCCTGCTTGCAGCGAGGGCGTCGGCTTCGTCGGCGAGCCGTTTCGCGGGCGATGCGGAGGCGGGCACCTTGGCGTGTCGTGCGCGGTTTCCCGAGGCGAGCGGCACCACGTCGGCGAACGCATGCGCCAGATCGAGATCCGCCGCGGCGCTCTTCGCGGTCCGCGCGGCGCTTTTGAGCGTCGCGCCTGCGGGTCGCGCGTCGTCGCGGGTGGCAGCACGCTTCGCCCGCGGCACCGCGGCAAGCAGGGTCTTGAGATCGGCTAGTTTGGCCATCGTTTCCTCCACGACCCGGGAGCGACAGAGCTTTGTTGCGCACCTGTCTGCGCTGCGGGTTGCACTCTTAGCTCAGGGCTTCCAGATAGGCCTCGGCGTCCAACGCCGCCATGCACCCGGTTCCGGCGCTCGTGACCGCCTGCCGATAGACATGATCGGCAACATCTCCGGCGGCAAACACACCGGCAACGCTGGTCGCCGTCGCGTTGCCCTCATTGCCGCTCTTGACGCGAATGTAGCCGCCGGCCATGACCAGCTGACCTTCGAACAACTGTGTGTTGGGCGTGTGGCCGATGGCGACAAACACTCCTTGAACGTCGAGGCGCTGCGTCGCTCCGCTGCCGACGTGCTTGACCCGCACACCGGTGACGCCGGAATGATCGCCGGTCACTTCGTCGAGCGTGTGATCCCACAGTACACGCACGTTGCCGCCATTCTTCGTCTTCGCCATCAGCTTGTCGATGAGAATCGCTTCGGCCCGGAATTTGTCCCGACGGTGAACGACGTCGACGCGTTTGGCGATGTTCGACAGGTAGAGCGCCTCCTCGACTGCGGTGTTGCCGCCGCCGATGACTACGACATCCTGTCCCTTGTAGAAAAATCCGTCACAGGTCGCGCAGGCAGAAACACCCTTGCCCATAAACGCCTGCTCGGAGGCGATGCCTAGATATTTCGCCGAGGCGCCGGTAGCGATGATCAGCGCCTCGCACGTGTAGCGGCCCGCGTCGCCCGCTAGGCGAAACGGCCGCTGCCCGAGCTCCGCGGTATGAATGTGGTCGAAGATGATTTCGGTCTCGAAGCGCTCGGCGTGCTTCTGAAATCGCATCATCAAATCCGGGCCCTGCACGCCATCTGCGTCCGCGGGCCAATTGTCGACGTCGGTGGTCGTCATCAACTGGCCACCTTGCGCGAGGCCGGTGATGAGCACCGGCTTCAGGTTCGCTCTCGCGGCGTATACTGCGGCCGAGAATCCGGCCGGCCCGGAGCCGAGAATCAACAATCGGTGATGCTTGGTGCTCATGTTGTTGCGTTCCTGGAAAGATGGTCGGGATTCTAATGGAAACGCGGAGTGCTTCGTTTCAATGCTCGGTTGGCATCATTCGTCATGTGCGATCGCCAAGGCGCTTATGCAACCTGCGCGCAAGCTGCGCGAAGCGGATCATGGCGGGGCCCGGCGTGCGCGATCCGCGCCTCAAAGGGCGGAATCGCCCCTGGTCGGAGACCGGAGGGCCTGTATGGTTCACTCGTCCTGTCTGCTTTTGCCTTGACCCGAGCGGCGGCGTATCATAGTTCGGAATCAGTTTAAATGTTCTCTATAAGTTAATGATTTTCAATAGAAAAAAACAGCGCGTCGTCAATCGCCGGCGATCCGCGACGCCGCCTCGATCACGACCGACCGAATCCTCGCTCCCGCCGCGCTTCGTGCGCCTATTGCACGAATCCTGGTGGCTATTGCTCGTCGCCGCCTTGATCTATCTCGCGTTGGTGCTGGCGACGTATCACAAGTCCGACGCGGGCTGGTCGTTCTCGGGTACCGGCGCACCTCTCCAGAACAAAGGTGGGGTGGTCGGCGCATGGGTTGCCGACCTGTTGCTCTACCTTTTCGGGCTGTCGGCGTGGTGGTGGGTTATTGCCGGGCTGGTGGTTGTCGTTTTGGGTTACCGGCGCCTTACGCGCGAAGAGGTGCAAGGTCACCATCCGTTGCTGGCGATCCCGGGTTTCGCGCTGGTGCTGCTGTCCAGCGCATCACTGGAAGCGTTGCGTCTCTACCGATTGCCGGCCTTGTTGCCCAACGTTCCAGGCGGAGCCTTGGGGGACGTGATCGGACAGGGGCTCTCGCGCGCACTCGGTTTCAACGGCGCAACGCTGCTGCTCATTGCGCTGTTCGGGATCGGCTGGTCGCTTCTCACCGGCATGTCGTGGCTGAAGCTCATGGAACGCGTCGGTGCAGGTATCGAAAATGCGCTGGCTCGGGCGCAGCGAAGGCGTGAAGAGCAGCGCGACCGCCTCATCGGCGAAGCGGCGTTCGAGGAGCGCGAGCAGGTCGTCGAAGCCGTACGCGAAACCATCGACGACCGTGAGCCGGTCGTGGTCGTGCCGGCCGCGCTGGAGGTAAGGAAGTCCGAGCGCGTGATCAAGGAAAAGCAGAAGCCTTTATTCCAGGACCTTCCCGATTCGCCGCTCCCGCCGCTCGCATTGCTCGAAGACGCGTCTTCTTCGCTGGAAGTGGTCAGCGCCGAGACGCTCGACTTCACTTCGCGGGTGATCGAACGCAAGCTTGCCGACTTCGGCGTTGCCGTGAGAGTGCTGGCCGCGTATCCGGGTCCGGTGATAACGCGCTTCGAGATCGAGCCGGCGATCGGCGTCAAGGGGGCGCAGATCGTCAACCTGATGAAGGATCTCGCGCGCGCGCTGTCGGTGGTCAGCATTCGCGTCGTCGAGACCATTCCCGGCAAATCATGCATGGGCCTGGAGCTGCCGAATCCCAAGCGCCAGATCGTGCGCCTGGTCGAGTTGCTGTCGTCGACGACGTACAACGATACCGCCAGTCCGTTGTCGCTGGCGTTGGGCAAGGACATCGCCGGCAAACCGGTGATCGTCGACCTGGCCCGGATGCCGCACCTGCTGGTCGCTGGCACCACTGGGTCCGGAAAATCGGTTGCGGTCAACGCCATGATCCTGTCGCTCCTCTACAAGGCCGAGCCGAGGCAGGTGCGACTGATTCTGATCGACCCGAAGATGCTCGAGCTTTCGGTCTATGAAGGCATCGCACATTTATTGGCGCCGGTGGTCACCGACATGAAGCTGGCCGCCAACGCGCTCAACTGGTGTGTCGGCGAGATGGAGCGTCGCTATCGACTGATGTCGACCTTGGGAGTCCGCAATCTCTCCGGCTATAACGCGCGGGTCGCCGACGCAAAAAGAGCAGGCAAGCCCCTGACCAACCCGTTTTCGCTGACCCCGGACGCGCCGGAGCCGATCGAGGAAATGCCGCTGATTGTGGTCGTGATCGATGAACTGGCCGACCTGATGATGGTTACCGGCCGGAAGATCGAGGAGCTGATCGCGCGCATCGCGCAAAAGGCACGCGCCGCCGGGATTCACCTGATCCTGGCGACGCAGCGGCCTTCGGTCGACGTCATTACCGGCCTCATCAAGGCCAATATTCCGTCGCGCATCGCGTTCCAGGTGGCGAGCAAGATCGACTCGCGGACCATCCTCGATCAGATGGGCGCCGAGACGCTGCTCGGCCAAGGCGACATGCTCTACCTTCCGCCGGGCACCGGACACCCTCAGCGCGTGCACGGGGCGTTTGTCTCCGATGCCGAAGTGCATCGCGTGGTCGAACACCTTCAGGCGCAGAGCGGTCCGCAGTATCTGGACGGCATCCTCGAATCGAGCGCCGATGGGAGCGGTGAGGATGGTATCAGCATCGACGCAGGAGGCGCGGACGCCGACCCGATGTACGACCAGGCGGTTGCCGTGGTGCTGAAGACGCGACGGCCGTCGATTTCGCTGGTTCAGCGCCATCTGCGCATCGGCTACAACCGCGCCGCGCGCTTGATCGAGCAAATGGAGCGCGCCGGAATGGTCTCGCCCATGCAGACCAACGGCAATCGCGAAGTTCTGGTTCCGGCAGGCAAGGGCGAGGCGGCGTGAGCGCCCATCGTCATGGCGCGGTCCTTGCCGCGCTGGCGCTCGCTATTGCGTTTACCAGCGGTGCCGCAGCCTCGGGCATCGATCAGCTGAGGGCGTTCGTCGATGGGGCGCGCACCGGCAAGGCTACGTTTCGGCAAGTCGTCGCGGGCAAATCGGGACGTGTGCCGCAGACTTCCAGCGGCATCTTTGCGTTCGCGCGGCCGGGCAAGTTCCGCTGGAGCTACGACAAACCGTACGCCCAACTGCTCGTCGGCGACGGCGACAAACTCTGGATCTATGATCGCGATCTCAATCAGGTGATCGTCAAGAAGCTGGACCGCGCGCTCGGCGCGACGCCGGCGTCGCTGTTGGCCGGCAGCAACGCCTTCGAGACCAACTTCGTGCTGATCGACGGCGGCAACGCCGATGGAGTCGAGTTTGTCGAGGCAAAGCCCAAATCACCGGACACCGGGTTCGATCGCATTCGCATCGGATTCAAGGAAAATCTGCCGCGAACGATGGAGCTGCACGACAGCTTCGGGCAGGTGACACAGCTCACCTTCGACACGTTCGAGCGCAATCCGGCAATCGACCTCGCGCTTTTCCGTTTCTCGCCACCGCCCGGCGCGGATGTGATTGGAAACTGAGTGAGACAACTCGGTGGAACCTGAGTGGAGACAGATCTTTTCACCGTCGCCAATCCGGCAGCGCCGCTAGCAGAGCGCTTGCGTCCGCGGACGGTGGGCGAGGTCATCGGCCAACGCCACCTTCTGGCGCCGGGCAAGCCGCTGGCGGTCGCATTCGCGACAGGCAAGCCGCACTCGATGATTCTGTGGGGTCCTCCCGGAGTCGGCAAGACGACCTTGGCGCGATTGATGGCCGACGCGTTCAACGCCGACTTCATCGCCTTGTCGGCGGTGCTGTCCGGGGTCAAGGATATTCGCGATTCCATCGCCCGAGCCGAGGCCACGCTGGCGCAATCGGGCCGCCACACCATCCTTTTCGTCGACGAAGTCCATCGCTTCAACAAGGCGCAGCAGGACGCGTTTCTTCCCTATGTCGAGCAGGGGCTGGTGACGTTCATCGGTGCGACCACCGAGAATCCGTCGTTCGAGGTCAACAGCGCGCTATTGTCCCGGGCCACGGTGTACGTGCTCGAGGCGCTCGACGCCGATGAACTGGGAGAGCTCCTTGAACGCGCGCTGGCGGTCGCGATGCCGGAGGCCACGCTTGCGGCGACGGCGCGCGACGCGATCATTTCCTATGCCGACGGCGACGGACGGCGCCTGCTCAATCTGATGGAACAGCTTGGCGTCGCGGCGCAGGACGCCGGCAAGAGCGACATCGATCTGGCGTTCGTCGAGGCAACGATCACCCGCAGCATGCGCCGCTTCGACAAGGGCGGAGAAGCTTTTTATGATCAGATCTCGGCCCTGCACAAGTCGGTGCGTGGCTCCGATCCGGATGCATCGTTGTACTGGTTCTGCCGCATGCTCGACGGCGGCGCGGATCCACTTTATGTCGGCCGGCGCATGATACGGATGGCGAGCGAGGATATCGGCCTCGCCGATCCGCGCGCCCTTCAGATCACGCTCGACGCGGTGGCGACCTATGAACGTCTGGGAACGCCCGAAGGAGAGCTCGCGCTGGCCGAGGCGGTCATCTATCTTGCCTGCGCGGCAAAGAGCAACGCTGTCTACCTTGCCTACAACGCTGCCCGCGCTTTCATCGCCAATGATGGCTCGCGGCCGGTGCCGCTTCGGCTGCGTAACGCGCCCACGCGACTGATGAAGAACCTGGGCTACGGCAAGGATTACCGCTACGCGCACAACGAGGAAGACGCCTACGCCGCGGGCGAGCGTTATTTTCCCGACGGCATGGAGGCAGCGCAATGGTATTTCCCCACCGAACGCGGCCTCGAGGCGAAGATCGGCGAGCGGCTCGCCGCGCTCCGCGATCGTGACGCAGCGGCGCTATCCAAGGACGAAGACAAGTCTTAGTTTGTCGACTCGGAAATTGCGAAACATCGATATTCTTTCGCCGTCATTCCCGCGAAAGCGGGAATCCAGTGTCTTATTCACAAACGCCACTGGGCCCCCGCTTTCGCGGGGACTACGGAATATGTTCGCGTACTTCCAAGTTGTCGTACTAGTGTGCTAAAGGTGCTCGGCTCGCCTTTTGCTAGAATCGGCCGATGCTCGACATTCAGCTTTTGCGCAATGATCCGGCTGCCGTCGCAGCACGCTTGAAGACACGCGGCTACGTGCTCGACGTGGCCCGATTCGAATCGACCGAGGCGCGCCGCAAGTCGGTTCAGACCCGCACCCAGGAGTTGCAGGCCACGCGGAACGCCGCCTCCAAGGCAATCGGCGCCGCCAAAAGCCGCGGCGAGGACGCAAAAGCGCTGATGGCCGAAGTCGCCGGCCTCGGCGATGAGCTCAAGGCGCTCGAAACCGAGCTCAGCGATATTCAGTCCGATTTGCGTGAATGGCTGCTCACCGTCCCGAATCTGCCGCACGCGAGCGTGCCGATCGGCGCGTCGGAAGCGCAGAACGTGGAGCTTCGCCGCGTGGGCGCGCCAAAGGAGTTCGGCTTCGAAGCACGCGACCACGTCGATGTCGGCGCTGCGGTCGGTGGCCTCGAGTTCGAGCTGTCGGCCAAGCTTTCGGGGTCCCGCTTTTATACGCTGCGCGGAAGCGTTGCGCGTCTTCATCGCGCGCTGACGCAGTGGATGCTCGATCTGCATTCGACCGAACATGGCTACCTCGAGTGTTACGTGCCGTATATCGTCAATCGCGCGGCGCTGACGGGCACCGGTCAGCTACCGAAGTTCGAGGAGGACCTGTTCTGGGTGACCAAGGGTGGAGCGCCGGACGAAGACCGAATGTATTTGATCCCGACCGCCGAGGTTCCCCTGACCAACTTCTTGCGCGACGAGATCGTGCCAGGCGATACGCTCCCGCTCAAGTTCACCGCGCACACGCCGTGCTTTCGCTCCGAAGCCGGAAGCTACGGCAAGGACACCCGGGGAATGTTCCGCGTTCACCAATTCGACAAGGTCGAGCTGGTGCAGATCGTTCATCCTGACGAATCCTACAATGCGCTCGAGGAGCTGGTCGGTCACGCTGAGTTGGTTTTGCAAAGACTCGAGCTGCCATACCGGGTAGTGCTGTTGTGCACGGGCGACACCGGCTTTGCGTCGGCCAAGACGTACGACCTCGAAGTCTGGCTGCCGGGACAAGGCAAGTACCGGGAAATTTCCTCGTGTTCGAATTTCGAGGCCTTCCAGGCGCGGCGCATGCAGGCGCGATTTCGCGGCGCGCAGGGCAAACCGGAGCTCGTGCATACGCTCAACGGCTCCGCGCTTGCGGTAGGACGGACCCTGATTGCCGTGCTGGAAAATTATCAGCGCGCCGACGGTGGTGTCGACATCCCACCGGTGTTGCAAGCCTATATGGCAGGTGCGACCGTCATTCCCGCGATGCGCTGAGCCGGACAGCCTGGGCGCCGGCGCTCGATCATCTGTTGCCCAGCGCAGCTTCCTCGGTAGGCGCGGGGGGATTGTCGATCTCCGAGAACATGCGCAGGCGAGGCTTTCGCGACGGCTGCTGCGAGAGCAGGATGTCGTAATAAGCCCGCACCCGATCGACGAACGCCACCGGCATGCCGCCACGCGCATAGCCGAATTTCGCGTCCTCGTAGTATTCGGGCAAGGCCAGCAGCGGCAGCGTCTTTTTCACCGCCGACCATGCGTCCGGATTGAGTTGTTGCTTTTGCGCCAGGACCCGTGCGTCCTCCAGGTGGGCGATACCGATGTTGTATGCTGCCAGCGCGAGCCAGGTGCGATCGGGCTCCCCAATGCGCGCCGGCAGCTTGTCCTTGAGGTAGCCGACATAGCGTGCCGCCGCGGTGATGCTTGCCTGAGGATCGAGACGATCGACGGCTCCAAGATGGCGAGCGGTGTCTTCGGTCAGCTGCATCAAGCCGCGGACACCGGTCTCGCTTGTAGCCTGCACATCCCACTGCGATTCCTGATACGAGATCGCTGCGAGGAGGCGCCACTCCATCCCGGTCTCATCTTGCGCGCGCTCGAAGTTTTCGCGGAATTGCGGCAGCAGCGACTTGACCCGATCCTGAAAGACCCCGGCGTCCAGACGTGTCACCTGGCCGCGCGAATAATATCGCTCGATCAGTTTTGCCAGCGTGCCGTCGCGCCGACAGCGGGCAAAAAAACTGTCGACCTGGTCGCGCAGCCGGGTCTCTTTGCCTGGGAATGCCCAAGCCAATTCCTGCCTGCCGGCGACCATGAATGCGGTATCGAACGCGAGGTACACGCTGCGCGTCGCGTTGGCCTCGCTGGACGCAACGATAGCGTAGCTCAGCGTTCCGTCCGACACCTGGCTGATCAGTGCTTCGGTCGACGGCAGGGCCAGCGATTGCCAGCGCACTTCCGGATGCTCTTTGCGCACTTTGACCAATGCCGGCTCGATGCCGCTGCCTTCGAGAATTCCCACGGTCTCGCCGGCCAGATCCCTCCACGTTCCTGGCTTGAAGCCGTCGATGTTGTAGATCAGAACCGGCTCGATCGCGTAATAGGCCGACGAATACACGAAGATATCGCTGTCGGTGGCCGGCGAACGCTCAGGCGGCCGATAAATCCCGCCAGCGCCGATCATTGCTCCGCCCGCGGCTTGGGCCAGCCTTTGGACCGGATTGTTGGTGGGGATGACCTTGAGCGTCAGACCATGCTGCGCCGCGAACATGCGCGCGAGATCGTAATCGAGGCCGGTGCCCTGATCGTCGGTGCCGCTGAACCAGGTGACTGCCCCCTGGCGCAGGAACACGACCAGATCGTTCCCTGGCAGCGGTGGAGGCGGCGGCGGAGGCGCGGACGGGGGACCGCACGCGGACAACGCGACCGAAGCGGCAATGCAACTTCGCAGAAGGCGTAGTCTGACCAAAGCGATCGCCTGCGTGATGCGCTGCCGGCGATTATACCGGCGGTCACTCCCGCGAGCGCTCCGAGCCGGACCGCCGTCGAAGGCGCCACCAAGCGAATATCGTGACTTGGCGCGAGACAACGGAAGCTGTCGAAGACAGCTCGACGACGGCGAATCGGCGCGTGGTCGCTTGCTGCGTGGGGGCACATCGTCGATAATGATGGCAACGCGAAAAACACGCGCGCAACGATCAACGGCGGGCCGCCCCGCATCGCATAGGTGGTAAATCTGGTCAGGTCCGGAAGGAAGCAGCCATAGCTATTCTCTGCAAGTGCCGGGGGTACGGCTCGCCACCCTTTCGATGAGCTATCAGGTTCTCGCCCGCAAGTGGCGGCCAAAGCGATTCAGCGAGCTGGCCGGGCAGGGGCACGTCGTGCAGGCGCTGACCAACGCGATCGAACGCGGGCGCTTGCATCATGCGTACCTGCTCACGGGCACGCGCGGCGTCGGCAAGACCACGATCGCCCGCATCCTCGCCAAGAGTCTCAATTGCGTCAACGGCGTCACCGCGTCTCCTTGCGGCGTCTGCCCCGCGTGTGTCGACATCGACGCGGGGCGTTTTGTCGACCTGCTCGAGCTCGACGCCGCGTCGAATACCGGTATCGACAACATGCGCGAGATTCTCGACAACGCGCGCTACGCGCCGACAGTCGGACGCTACAAGGTTTACCTGATCGACGAAGTGCACATGCTGTCCAAAGCGGCGTTCAACTCGATGCTGAAGACGCTGGAAGAGCCGCCGGAACATGTGAAATTCGTGCTTGCGACGACCGATCCGCAAAAGATTCCCGTTACCGTTTTGTCGCGC
This sequence comes from Casimicrobiaceae bacterium, assembly GCA_035568975.1. GTDB lineage: Bacteria > Pseudomonadota > Gammaproteobacteria > Burkholderiales > Casimicrobiaceae > PALSA-1003. The sequence continues at coordinate 12,322 of DATMNH010000158.1, read as the reverse complement.
TGCCTGCAATTCAATCTCAAATCGCTCCCGCAGCCGACGATTGCCGCGCGCCTCGCCGAGATTCTTCGTGCAGAGGACATCGCGTTTGACGATGCCGCACTACTGCTGATCGCCCATGCTGCGCGCGGATCGATGCGCGACGCATTGTCCTTGCTCGACCAGGCGATCGCCTATGGCGCCGGCGACGTGCGCGTCGAGGTCGTGCGGACGATGTTGGGCACCGTCGAAACGGAATACATCTATCGGATCGCCGACGCGCTGATCGCCGCGGACGGTCCCGCGCTCCTGGCAGAAGCCCGCGCGCTCACCGAGCGCAGCCTGTCCCTGCCATCCGCGCTGGATGAGCTGGCCGCGCTGTTTCATCGCATAGCCATCGCCCAGACGGTGCCGGAAACCGTCGAGCAGCTTGCCGACGCGGACCGTGTGGCCACCTATGCCAAGGCTTTTTCGGCCGAAAGTGTTCAGCTTGCCTATCAAATCTGCGTTCAGGGACGTGCCGATCTCGCTCTCGCGCCGGATGAGCCCACGGGGTTTGCGATGACCTTGTTGCGGCTCCTTGCTTTCGAGCCCGCGACATCGCATGAAAGCAGTGGAACCGCGCGTCCCAGCACAGCCGCACCAGGCAAAACGGCCAGACAAGCCCCCTCGCTCTCGGAATCAAGGAGCACGCAAGCGGAATCATCGGCTGCCGCAGCGTCCGCGCCGAAATCGGAATCGTCCCTGACCGGCACAAGCTCTGCACCACTTTCAGACCCCGCGCCCGCGCCGGCCCCGGCCACATCAACCGCAGCCCCCATCGCGGAAATTGCCGACTGGCCGGCGTTCGTCGCCGGCATGAAGCTCTCCGGCATCGCGTTGCAACTTGCGGCTCAGACCGAGCTCAAAGCCATTGCCGGCAACGAGCTGGTGCTGGCAGTGCCCGAGGCATCTCGTCACCTCACCGAAAAGGCATACGCCGACAAGCTCAAGGCGGCGCTCGACGAAGCTTTCGGGCGTCGCGTGCGTTTGCGCTTCGACGTCGGTGGAGTGGCGACAGCGAGTCTCGCAGTCGTCGAGAAACGCGAGCGCGCCGAGGCACAGTCGAAAACCGAAGCGGCATTTCGCGACGATCCCTTCGTGCAGGACGTGCTGGCGCGGTTCGACGCCAGGATCAAGCCCGACTCGATCAAACCGGTTTCCTAGAGAGGATTCGGACGATGATGAAGAACCAGCTTGCAGGTCTGATGAAGCAGGCACAGGCCATGCAGGAGAACATGAAGCAGGCGCAGGATGCGATCGCTGCCATGGAAGTCGAAGGCGAGGCGGGCGGCGGTATGGTCAAGGTCGTCATGACCGGCCGCCACGACGTCAAACGGGTCACGATCGCGCCAACGCTGCTGTCAGAAGACAAGGATATGCTCGAGGACCTGGTCGCGGCGGCGATGAACGACGCGGTGCGCAAGGTCGAGGCGGCGTCGCAGCAGAAAATGGCGGGATTGACCGCGGGTATGCCTTTGCCTCCCGGATTCAAGCTTCCGTTCTAGTGTGCTGTCCCGCAAGTTCACTCGATGGTTCGCGGCGCTCATTGGCCAATGCGCGGGCGCCATGCTGCGTTACTCGGCCTCACCGTAGCACAAGCTACGCTTTCGGCCTCGCGCCTTGCCTGGCGCCCGATTTCATCCGCTCCTTTATCTTCGAAACTTACGGGACAGCACACCAGTGGAACCGCTCAGCAGCCTCGAGGAGCTGACCCAAGCGCTTCGCTGCCTGCCCAGCGTCGGACCGAAGGCGGCGCAACGGATGGCGCTGCATCTTCTACAGCACGACCGCGAAGGCGCGCAACGGCTGGCGCTCGCGCTCGAAGCCGCGACGCGAGCCATTCGCCATTGCCAGCGCTGCAACACCTTTACCGAGGACGAAATCTGCACCCTCTGTCGCTCGGCGAAACGCGATGCGACGCTCCTGTGCGTGGTGGAAACGCCCGCCGATCTGATGATGGTCGAGCACACGCAGGCTTATGCGGGCTTGTATTTTGTGCTCATGGGTCGCCTTTCGCCGCTCGACGGCATCGGTCCCAAGGAGATTCGCCTCGACCGGCTGCTCAAGCGAGCACAGGACGGAGCGGTTCGCGAAGTCGTGCTGGCGACCAACTTTACCAACGAGGGTGAGGCGACCGCACACTACATCGCCGAGTTGCTCGCCGCACGCAAGCTCAAGGTCACCCGGCTCGCGCGCGGAGTACCCGTCGGCGGCGAACTCGAGTACGTCGACAGCGGCACGCTGGCGCAGGCCCTGCGCGAAAGGCGCCTCCTGGCGGATTAGATGCCGCGCCGCCGAGAGCCGGTTGCCCGGTTGCGCATGGCCATCGAGCGGGAGTAATCTGCAACAGAAGCCACGCGAGGAGGCGAGATGCTGGTCAGCGAAATCCTGCGTATCAAAGGAAACGCACTCTTCACTACCCCTCCGCACGGTACGGTGCTGGATGCGGTGAGCGTCATGGCTCAGCATGACATCGGTTCGCTGGTCGTGATGGATCACGGCCACATGGTGGGAATGATTACGTTCTCGGAAGTGCTCCAGGCGCTTGCGAAGCAAAACGGGCAACTCGGCGATCTCAAAGTGAGCGACATCCACGTGAGCGATCCGTTGACCGCCACTACCGGTCTCGACGTGATGGAACTGCGGCGCGGGATGCTGGAACGGCACGCACGTTATGTGCCCGTGATCGACGGTCCTACGCTGCTCGGCGTGGTGTCGTTTCACGACGTGGCCAAAGCGGTGTACGAAGAGCAGAGCTTCGAGAACCGGATGCTCAGGAGCTACATCAAGAACTCTCCCGACGACGAGGGCCAGTAGGCAAAGCCGACGCGCGCTATCGCCCCGCCCGACAGGGAACGGCCGATCCGGTGACGCCGGCGTCGGGATTCAGAGCCTTCCAAGCAGGAAAATCGCCGGGCGGCGGCTAAGCGATGCGGGCGCAGCATCGCGCCATTTCGCAATCGGCCGTCGGATCACCTGCTCGGTCGGTAGCGTCAGATCGGCCGCGACGCAGAGCTCGGTCGTCGCGCGGCACGCCGCTAATGTGGCGGCGAGCATGGCATCGTTGCGATACGGCGTTTCGATGTAAATCTGGGTAATGCCGTTGCGCGCCACAGCCTCGTCGAGCGCCTTGAGAGCTTCGATACGCGCTTGCGCTGACACCGGCAGGTATCCGTGAAACGCAAACTGCTGGCCGTTCATCCCCGCGGCCATGAGCGCCAGCAGCACGGCCGATGGTCCGACCAGCGGTATGACGCGGAGGCCGGCGCGATGAGCGGCCGCAACCAGTAGCGCGCCGGGATCGGCGACCCCAGGACAGCCGGCGTCGGAAAGCAGCCCCAGATCCGCTCCGTTGAACGCGGGTTCGAGCAGTTGGGGCACGCGCTCCGGCGGTGTGTTGACGTCTAGCGTCGCAAAATCGATCGACTGTATCGGCCGCACCGCGCCCAGAGACTTGATGAATTGACGGGCAGCCTTGGGAGTTTCGACCACAAAATAGTTGAGTCCGCGCGCGATCTCGATCGTGCGCTGGGGCAGTACCTCCTCCGGCGGCACGACGCCGAGCAGGTTCGGAACGAGATACAGGCGACCGGGGAGAGGATGGGGCGCGATCAAAGGATCTGCATGCCTTCGGCGGTGAGCATGTCGGTCAGGCGGATCAGGGGCAGCCCGATCAACGCCGTCGGGTCGTCGCTGGCGATGCGCGAGAAGAGCGCGATACCAAGCGACTCACATCTGACCGATCCGGCGCAGTCGTAAGGCTGGTCGCGATCGATGTACGCGGCGAGCTGCTCGTCGCCGAGCACACGGAAAGTGCTCGCAACGTCCACCAAGGCGGTCTGGCAACGGTCGGTGCGTGCGTTGAGCAATGCCAACGCGGTATGAAAGATGATCGTTCGCCCGCGCATTGCCTTGAGCTGCGCCAGCGCATCGTCGCGATCGCGAGGCTTCCCGATTGCGATTCCGTCGCAGGCGGCCACCTGGTCGCAACCGATGACGAGCGCGTCCGGACAGGTCGCGGCGACGGCGCGCGCCTTGGCCTCGGCGAGCCGAACCGATGTGGCGGCGGGCAGCTCTCCGGCCCGTACGGCTTCATCGATCTTCGGCGCGACGACGCGGAACGGCACACCGAGCCGCTCCAATAGCGCTCGCCGGTAGCTCGACGATGACGCCAGGACCAGCGCCGCAGCGTCGCGTGGCCGTGGCGAAGTCGTTGTTTTCACGCTTTTCTTTGACACCTTATGGCCTATTCGCTATTATGCAACGTTTATCCTGCTGCAGACGCGTGCGATGCGCGTTGCGCGCGGCTGCTCTCGCTAACGCAGCGACCCGCAGCGAACGCGGCGCGAAGGCAGGGGCGAGCCCCATGCGGTCCACTACGCAGTCCACTGCCGGCCGACGTCCCGTGCGCTTCGACGCGCTTAAATTGTCCGCCAGTGGCGAGTCACTTGCCGGCGAAGTCGATGCGGCGGATCTCCCGCGTGTTTCCGATCGGCTGGCGACTGACGCAGGCGCCGCAAGGCTCGCGTGGCGCTTGGTGGGTGGCCGCGATGCGCAACGTCGTCCGGCGCTGACACTGACGCTGGCGGGATCGGTGCCGCTGGTATGTCAGCGCTGCCTGCAGCCTTTTGTAGCGATTGTGGACCAAAGTACGGAATTGCTGCTTGCGCGCAGCGAAGCCGAGCTGGCGCGGTTGGACGTGGAAGAAATCGAAGTCGTGCTGGCCACCGAGCGGCTGGATGCGCTGACCCTGGTCGAGGATGAACTCTTGTTGTCGCTGCCGTTTTCTCCGCGGCATGAGGATGGCCAATGCGAATCCGCGAGTTCCATGATCGCCGGCAAGGAAATTGGCCAAGGCAGGGCTTCCCCGTTCGGTCAGCTCGGGGAATTGAAAAAAACGACCCGCTGACAGATTGAGTCAACGCGGTGAATTTAGCGGTCGCGTGCAAGCGTGCCCGATTGAACCCTTAAGGAGACGAACATGGCTGTCCAGCAAAACAAGAAGTCGCCGTCCAAGCGCGGCATGCATCGCGCGCACTCTTTTCTTCCCAAACCTTCCCTGGCCGTGGAACCGGTCAGCGGCGAGGTTCATCTTCGCCATCACATAAGCCCTAGCGGATATTACCGCGGCAAGAAAATCGTCAAGACGAAGGCTGACGAGTAGATAGCCTCCATGCCTCAGGCGCACAGGGTTTGTTCGCGGTGCGCTGCGGCCCGGTCTGTCGCCATGATTGCCAACTGAGTATCAATCGAGTTGCGAACTAAAGCGGCGCGCGATTGATTGACTTCATGACGCGTCGCTGCTGAATCGATGGGCATCAACATAGCCGTCGATGCGATGGGTGGCGATCACGGCCCGCCCGTCACCGTCGTTGCGTCGATCCGGTTTCTCGAGGAGACGCCGGACGCGAAGGTGATCCTCGTTGGTCGCGAAGGCGATATTCGCAAGGCGCTGAGCAGCGTCCGCTCGACTGCGGTAGACAGAGTGTCAGTCCGCGCCGCAACCGAAGTCGTCGAAATGCACGAAGGTCCGGCAACCGCGTTGCGCGGCAAGAAAGACTCGTCGATGCGCGTCGCCGTCAACCTGGTCAAGGACGGCAGTGCGCAGGCCTGCGTGTCGGCCGGCAACACGGGCGCGTTGATGGCAATTTCGCGTTTTGTGCTCAAGACCCTGCCGGGCATCGATCGACCGGCAATCGCGTCGCAGCTTCCTACGCGCAAGGGCGTGACGACTGCGCTCGATCTTGGCGCAAACGTCAATTGCACCGCCGAGCAGCTTGTGCAGTTCGCGGTGATGGGCAGCGCGCTGGCCGCCGCCGTCGACGGCATCGAGCGCCCGACGGTGGGCCTGCTCAACATCGGCGAGGAAGACATCAAGGGTAACGACGTGGTCAAGGAAACGGCGGAGCTCCTCAAGACTTCCGACCTCAATTTCTACGGCAACGTAGAAGGCGACGATATTTACAAGGGGACGACTGACGTCATCGTCTGCGACGGATTTGTCGGCAACGTCGCGCTCAAGACCTCGGAGGGATTGGCGCTCATGCTCGCGGATTTCCTGCGCGAGGAATTCACGCGCAATCCGGTGCGCAAGCTTCTCGGCTTGTTCGCGCTGCCGGTGCTTGCGGCGTTCAAGCGGCGTGTCGACCCACGGCGCTACAACGGGGCGACGCTCATCGGACTGAAGGGCGTCGTCGTCAAGAGCCACGGCCACGCGGACGCGCTTGCTTTCCGCTACGCCCTCAGGAAGGCCCACGCCGAAGCAGCGCACGGCGTGCTGGAGCGCATTGCGCAGCGCCTCGCCGCCATGCCGGTGCCCGCGGTCGCACCACACCTGCAAGGTTCCGACGATGCATAGCAGGATCGTCGGCACCGGCGGCTATCTGCCCGCGCAGGTCCTGACCAACGCCGAGCTCGCGCGCCGGATCGACACCAGCGACGAATGGGTACGCTCCCGCACCGGCATTCGTCAACGCTACATTGCGGCACCGGATGAACAGACCAGCGATCTGGCGCTGGCCGCATCCCAGAAGGCTCTGGCGGTTGCGGCTGTTGCACCCGCCGACCTCGATCTGATCGTCGTCGCGACCACGACGCCTGACGTGATCTTTCCCTCGACGGCGTGCATCTTGCAGGCCAAGCTTGGCGGAAGCGGCGGGCCCGCATTCGACGTTCAGGCGGTTTGCAGCGGATTCGTCTACGCGCTGGCGATGGCCGATTTGATGATCAAAAGCGGCTCGGTCAGGAATGCTCTGGTGGTCGGTGCCGAAATCTATTCGCGGATACTCGACTGGAACGATCGGGGAACATGCGTCCTCTTTGGCGACGGTGCCGGCGCGGTCGTCCTGGCGCCATCGGAGGCGCCCGGGATACTGTCGTCGCATCTGCACGCCGACGGCCGCTACCGCGATATCCTCGCCGTACCGGGCGGCGTCGCCAACGGCAAGATCCAGGGAACGCCATTTCTGCACATGGACGGAGGTGCGGTATTCAAGTTCGCCGTCAAAGTGCTCGCCGAGGTGGCGCAGGAAGCACTCTCGGCAAACAATCTGCAGTCGAGCGCGATCGACTGGTTGATCCCGCACCAGGCCAACATCCGGATCATGGAAGCGACTATGAAAAAGCTTGCGCTGCCGATGGAGCGGATGGTGAGTACGGTCGCCGAACACGCCAACACATCGGCCGCCTCGATTCCATTGGCGCTCGACGTCGCAGTTCGCGATGGCCGCATCCAGGCCGGACATCACGTGATGCTGGCCGGAGTCGGAGGTGGCTTCACCTGGGGCTCGGTGCTCGTGCGTTGGCATTGACGGCCTAGGGTGCTTTCGAATCAAACTGAATCGAAATCGATGAAACTCGCCATCGTATTTCCGGGGCAGGGCTCGCAGGCGGTCGGCATGATGGCGGGCTACGCCGAGCATCCCTTGGTGCGCGCGACTTTTGTTGAAGCAAGCCAGGTCCTCGCGCAGGACCTATGGTCGCTGGTAGAGGACGGCCCTGCCGAGGTGCTCAACCAGACCGTGAATACTCAACCCGTGATGCTCACGGCCGACGTAGCGGTCTATCGCGCGTGGCGCGCTGCAGGCGGCGCCGAAGCATCGGTGATGGCCGGGCACAGTCTGGGCGAATACGCGGCATTGGTCGCGGCAGCATCGATCGCCTTTGCCGACGCGCTGCCGCTGGTGCGCTTTCGAGCGCAGGCTATGCAGGACGCGGTTCCGCAGGGAGTCGGCGCGATGGCCGCTATCATGGGACTCGACGACGATGGCGTGGTTGCGGCGTGCGCCGAGGCCGCGCAAATGCAAAGCGTCGAAGCGGTAAACTTCAACGCTCCCGGCCAGGTCGTGATCGCGGGCCACAAGGAGGCCGTCGAGCGCGCGATCGTTGCGGCCAAGGCAAGAGGCGCCAAGCGCGGACTGTTGCTGCCCGTCAGTGCGCCGTTTCACAGCAAGCTGCTGCAACCGGCCGCGGAAAAGCTCGCCGCCTACCTTGCCGAGGTGCCGGTGCGCATCGCCAATGTTGGGGTCCTGCACAACGTCGATGCAGCGCGCGCCGCTACTCCCGAGGCTATTCGTGCAGCCCTTGCCAGACAGGCAGCGAGTCCCGTTCGCTGGGTCGAGACGATACAGGCGTTCGTGGCACAGGGTGTGACCCATGTCATCGAGTGCGGACCGGGCACCGTCCTCACGGGCCTCGCGCGCCGCATCGCCCCCGGTGTCGAAATATTACCGCTCAATGACGCAGGCGCGATTGCGGCCGCAATCGCCGCAACCGCGGCGTAGGAGGAGCGATGCTCGACGGTAACGTGGCATTGGTCACCGGCGCGACGCGCGGAATCGGCAAAGCAATCGCAGAAACCTTGGCGCAGGGCGGCGCAACGGTTGTTGGCACCGCGACTACCGACGAAGGCGCGGCAAGCATCGCCACGTTTCTGCGAGCCGTACAGGGTAAGGGGCAGGGCATGAAGCTCGATGTCACCGACGCCAATTCCGTCGGCGAGACGATCGCCGACATCCAGACGCGTCTGGGACAAATAACGATTCTGATCAACAACGCCGGCATCACCCGTGACAACCTGCTGGTGCGCATGAAGGACGACGAGTGGGACGCGATCCTGGATACCAACCTCAAATCAGCGTACCGGTTGTCGAAGGCTGTTCTGCGCGGAATGATGAAGGCTCGGCACGGCCGCATCATCAACATAGGCTCGGTCGTAGGCCTCACCGGCAATGCCGGTCAAACCAACTACTCGGCGGCAAAGGCGGCCCTTGTCGGTTTTACAAAAGCACTGGCACAGGAAGTGGGCAGCCGCGAGATTACGGTGAATTGCGTGGCTCCGGGCTTCATCGATACCGACATGACACGCTCGCTGGACGAGTCGCAACGTGCAAAATTGATCGAACGCATCCCGCTCGGACGTCTTGGGTCTCCTCAGGACGTGGCGCACGCCGTCGCGTTTCTAGCATCATCCGAGGCGGCGTATATCACCGGCGCGACACTGCATGTCAACGGTGGCATGTATATGCAGTAGCGAAAAGGAATTGCGTCTGGCGAGCCGGTGCGAGCGGCGAACCTAAGCCGCGACTTTGGGCAAATGCATCCGTTCTGGTAAAATCACCCGCTTTTGAACGTTCAGATCCCGCGAGGGGGGGAGCAGCATGGAAAACGTAGAGCAACGAGTCAAGAAGATCGTCGCCGAGCAGCTGGGCGTTAACGAGGCCGAAATCAAGAACGAGTCGTCGTTCGTCGACGACCTCGGTGCGGATTCGCTGGATACGGTCGAGCTCGTCATGGCGCTGGAAGAAGAGTTCGAAACCGAGATTCCCGACGAGGACGCCGAGAAGATCACCACCGTGCAGCAGGCGATCGACTACGTCGGGTCGCATCTCAAGAAATAACGTCTCCCGCCTTGGCCGGGCCTCGGCCGCTGTCATGCTAAGGGGCGCCGGCAATCCACCGTCGGCGACAGGACGAAAAAACGGCCGCTTCGCTTGTCCTTCGTGGCAAACACCATGTCCAGACGCCGCGTCGTCGTAACCGGGATGGGCGTCGTGTCCCCCGTCGGGATCGGCGTTTCTGCCTCGTGGGCAAACATACTCGCTGCGCACTCGGGCATCGCCACGATTACGCGCTTCGACGCAAGCGCTTTTCCGTCGCGCATCGCCGGCGAGGTCAAGGACTTCGACGTCACACAATATCTCTCGGGCAAGGACGCGCGCCGCTACGACACCTTCGTGCATTACGGACAGGTCGCGACCATAGAAGCGGTTCGCGACGCGGGTCTCGAGGGTTACGGCGGCGACCACGAGCGCATCGGAGTCTGCATCGGCTCGGGCATCGGCGGATTGCCGATGATCGAGGATACGCACCGCGCGTATGTGCAAGGCGGTTTGCGCAAGATTTCACCGTTCTTCGTTCCCGGCTCGATCATCAACATGATCTCCGGGCTCGTATCGATTCAGTATGGCTATAAGGGGCCGAATCTGGCGACGGTCAGCGCCTGCTCGACTGCGAATCACAGCCTCGGCGAGGCGTCGCGAATCATCGAGTATGGCGACGCCGACATCATGATCGCCGGTGGCGCGGAAGCGACCGTCAGTCCGCTGGGCATCGGCGGCTTCTGCGCCGCCCGTGCACTGTCGCACCGCAATGACGACCCCGCGACAGCGAGTCGCCCATGGGATGTCGACCGCGATGGATTTGTGCTGGGTGAGGGGGCCGGCGTGCTAGTCCTGGAAGAGCTCGATCACGCCAAGGCGCGCGGAGTCCGGATCTACTGTGAGCTGGCCGGATACGGCATGTCAGCCGACGCCTGCCACATCACCGCACCGCCGGAGGACGGAGAGGGCGCCGCGCGCAGCATGGCCAACGCGCTCAAGAACGGCGGCCTCAATGCAACGGATATCGACTATATCAATGCGCATGGCACTTCGACGCAGATCGGTGACATTGCCGAGTGCATCGCGGTCAAGCGCTGCTTCGGCGATCACGCGGCGAGGCTCGCCGTCTCGTCGACCAAGTCCATGACCGGACATCTGCTTGGCGCCGCCGGGGGCATCGAGGCAGTCTTCACGGTGCTCGCGATACGCGATCAGATCGCGCCGCCGACGGCAAATCTGTTCCATCGCGATCCCAAGTGCGATCTCGATTTTGTTCCAAACATCGCGCGGGACATGAAAATCGGCGCCGCCCTGTCCAATTCTTTCGGCTTCGGTGGCACCAATGCCACCTTGGCGTTTCGTTCACTCTGATTGTCAGCAGTTGCATCCTGAACCTGCTGTGACACGCCCCTGCCATCGTCGATGGGACTGATCGTTCAGAAGTATGGGGGCACATCGGTCGGCACCACCGAGCGCATCCGCAATGTCGCCCGGCGCGTGGCCAGATTCCACCGCGAAGGACATCAGCTTGTCGTCGTTCTGTCCGCGATGAGCGGCGAAACGAATCGTCTGCTCGCGCTGGCGAAGGACCTGTCGCCCAATCCCGACCCGCGCGAGCTCGACGTCGTCGCCGCCACCGGCGAACAGGTGACCATCGGCTTGCTGGCGATCGCACTGCATCACCTCGGCGTGAAAGCCAAGAGCTATACCGGTGGCCAGGTTCGAGTTCTCACGGACAGCGCATTCACCAAAGCGCGGATACTCAAGATCGACGAGGAGCGGATACGCGCCGACCTTGCCGAGGGCACGGTCGTCATCGTAGCCGGATTCCAGGGCGTCGACGGCGACGGCAACATCACCACGCTCGGCCGCGGCGGGTCCGATACGTCCGGCGTTGCGCTCGCCGCAGCGCTGTCGGCCGACGAGTGTCAGATATACACCGATGTCGACGGTGTCTACACGACTGATCCCCGCATTGTTCCGGGAGCGCGTCGGCTGGAGCGCATTACGTTCGAGGAAATGCTGGAGATGGCGAGCCTCGGATCGAAGGTACTTCAGATCCGGTCGGTGGAGTTCGCGGGAAAGTACAAGGTCAAGTTACGCGTGCTGTCGTCATTCGAAGATCCCGACAGCAGCTCAAACGGCACGTTGATTACGTTCGAGGAAGACGACACCATGGAACAGGCCATCATATCGGGCATTGCATTCAATCGCGATGAAGCCAAGATTTCGCTGATGGGAGTCGAAGATCGCCCCGGCATCGCATACGCCATTCTCGGTCCGATCGCCGCGGCCAATGTCGACGTCGACATGATCGTGCAAAATATCGGCGCTTCGGGTCACACCGATTTCTCCTTTACCGTCAATCGCGGCGAGTACCAAAAGGCGCTCGACGTCCTCGAGCACGAAAAAAATATTGGCTTCTCAGCGCGGGAAATCATCGGCGACAACAAGATCTGCAAGGTGTCGCTGGTCGGTATAGGCATGCGCTCGCACGTCGGCATCGCCGCCAAGATGTTCAAAAGCCTCGCCGAGGAGGGCATCAATATCCAGATGATCTCCACGTCGGAGATCAAGACCTCAGTGGTGATCGACGAAAAATATCTCGAGCTGGCGGTGCGAGTGCTGCATCGCGCCTTCGAGCTGGAGCAAGCGCCAAAGGTAGCGTGATGCGGCGAACGTTCACCAACGTTGCGCGCTATCCGCCAGCGCCGGCAACGTTACGCGTGAGTTCGCGCTAGAGACGCTAGATACATCTGTAAGCCACGGATTTCGCAAAGGAATTGGTTTGACGCAGCGAGACGCTCAAAGGTACAATTGCGCGCTTGACCGGAGAGATGGCCGAGTGGTCGAAGGCACTCCCCTGCTAAGGGAGCATACGCCCAAAAAGTGTATCGAGGGTTCGAATCCCTCTCTCTCCGCCA
>DATMNH010000157.1:0-4264 GCA_035568975.1 Casimicrobiaceae bacterium | reverse complement strand
GTTTTGCGCTCGACCGGTCCCGGCGGGGCGCTGCGCATTCGCGATGTCGCGCGCCTCGAGCTCGGCGCGGTGAGCTACGACGCATTTACCAATCTCGACGGCAAGCCCACGGTGGGTGTCGCAGTCTTTCTGCAATCGGGAGGAAACGCGCTCAAGGTCGCCGACTCGGTGCGTGCCGGAATCGCCAAGCTCTCGCAAGGCTTTCCCCAGGGTGTTTCGCAGCTCATTCCCTTCGACACCACCCGCTTCGTGCAGTCGTCGATCCACGAGGTCATCATCACGCTCTCGGAAGCGGCGTTTCTGGTGCTGCTGGTCGTATTCGTGTTCCTGCAGAGCTGGCGCGCGACGCTGATACCGATCGTCGCCGTGCCGGTGTCGCTGATCGGTGCGTTCGGCGGCCTGATGCTGTTCGGCTTCACGCTGAACACGCTGACGCTGTTCGCGATCGTACTTGCCACGGGCATCGTCGTGGACGACGCGATCGTCGTGCTCGAGAACGTCGAGCGGCTGATGGCCGAAAAAAAATTCTCACCCAAGCAGGCGGCGATCGAATCGATGCGCGAAGTGACCGGCGCCATCGTCGCGATCGAATTGGTGCTGGTGTCGGTGTTCGTGCCGGTCGCGTTTCTCGGCGGCCTTGCCGGGAAGCTCTACCAGCAGTTCGCGGTGACGGTGGCCACCGCGGTCACGATTTCGGGGCTGGTCGCGTTGACGCTGACTCCGGCGCTTTGCGCATTGCTGCTCAAGCCGCAGCACATCGAAAACCGGCTGTTTCGCCCGTTCAATCGAGGGTTCGCGTCGCTCACCCGCACCTACCTCGGCGGCGTGCGGCTCACGGTGCGCCATGCGGTGATCGCGGTGCTCATCTTCATCGCTATCCTCGGCGCGGACGGGCTGCTGTTCAAAATCGTCCCGAGCGGCTTCGTGCCGCCGGAGGATCAGGGCTACGTCCTGGGCTCGCTTACCTTGCCCGATGCGGCGACCCTGCAGCGCACGCAGGAGGCCGGCGCGGCGGTGCAGCGAGTTCTGCTCGGCCATCCGGCGGTCGAGCACGTGTTCGTCGTCAGCGGCCTCGACGTCATCGCTGGGGCGAACAAGACCAACGCCGCGACGATCTTCATCCCGCTCAAGCCCTGGGACGAACGCAAGACGAATGCGGAAGAGCTCGCGAAGTACGTCATCGCCGAAGGCGCGAAGTTGTCGCAGGGCACGTTGCTGGCTTTCAACCCGGCGGCGATTCGCGGCCTGGGCAGCGCCGGTGGATTCGAGGTTTATCTGCAGGACCGCGCCGACGCCGATCCGCAAAAGCTGTATCAGAATCTGCAGCCTTTCCTCGACGGGCTGCGCAAACGGCAGGAGCTCACCGGCATCGCATCGTTCTACCGGCCGACTTCACCGCAGCTGTTTGTCGACGTCGACCGCGAAAAGACCGCCGCGCTCGGCGTGCCCTTGAAAGACGTATTCGACGCGCTGCAGAGCACCATGGGCGTCCTCTACGTCAACGACTTCAACAAGTTCGGCCACACTTATCGGGTGCAGCTCCAGGCCGAGGGCGCATATCGCTCGAAGCCGGAGGATCTGGGCAATGTCTATGTCCGGTCCGCGGGCGGCGATATGATCCCGGTGAAGGCCTTGATCAGCGTGAAGAGCGCCGTCGGCCCGGAGCAACTCGATCGCTTCAACGGCTTCCTGGCGGCGAAGGTGCTCGGCAACAGCGCTCCGGGCGTGAGTTCGGGACAGGCGATCGCCGCGGTCGAAGAGGTCGCGACGTTGCTTCCGCCCGGGTACACCATCGCCTGGACGGGCCAGGCGTTCCAGGAAAAGCGCATCGGCACGGCATCGATCCTCGCGTTCACGTTCGCGATCATCATGGTGTTTCTGATCCTGTCGGCGAATTACGAGCGATGGTCGCTGCCGGCGGCGGTGCTGCTTGCCGTCCCGTTCGGATTGCTCGGTGCCTTGACCGCGGTCTTCCTGCGCAACTTCAGCAACGATGTCTACTTCCAGATCGGGCTGCTCGTGCTGATCGGTCTTGCTGCGAAGAACTCGATCCTGATCGTCGAATTCGCCGCCCAGGAGCAGGCCAAGGGATTGTCGCCGGTCGACGCCGCGCTCGAAGCCGCACGGCTGCGCTTCCGTCCCATCGTGATGACCTCACTCGCGTTTGTGCTCGGCGTCGTGCCGCTGGTGCTCGCAACGGGCGCGGGCGCGGCGGCCCGGCGTTCGATGGGCACGGGCGTGTTCGGCGGAATGCTCGTCGCGACGTTCATCGCCACGATCTTCATTCCGCTGTTTTTCGTGCTCCTCACGCGGCGCAAGGCGAAACCCGCGGCGGCACTCGCGGGAATCGAGGAAAGGACCGCGTAATGCGTCGTTGCGCGCCGATGGTCTTCGCCTTTGCGCTGTCCGGTTGCGTACTGGGGCCCGATTACCAGCGGCCGCAGACGCCGCTGCCGGCGGTCTACTCCGACGCGCCGACAACCAACGCTGCGGCGATCCCAGCGACGGCGATAGGCGCCGACTGGTGGCGGCTCTACGACGATCCGATTCTCAATGACCTGGTCGCAACCGCGCTGTCCGAGAACCTGGACGTGGTCGCTGCGGTGGCGAAGATCGAGGAGTTCGACGCCGACCTCCGCGAAGCCAATGCGGCGCTGTTTCCGGAGATCGATCTCGGCGGAACCGCCGAGCGCTCGCGCTCGAGCGGAAAAGTGGTCTCGCCCCTTTCGATTCCTCTGAGCAACGATCTGCGCGTGGCGCTGTCGACCTCCTTCGAGATCGATTTCTGGGGAAGGCTGCGGCGCCTGGTCGAAAGCGCGCGGGCGCAGGTCCTGGCGACGCACTACGCGAAGGACGTCGTCACGCTGTCGCTGGCGGGCCTCACGACACAGACGTATTTCTCGCTGCGCTCGCTCGACGCCCAGATCACCGCGACGACCGAAACGCTTACGACGCGCGAGGAGTACCTGGGCGTCGTCCGCCGTCGCGTCGAGGGCGGGCTCGCGTCCGGTCTGGATCTCGCGCAAGCGCTCGGCGCGCGCGCCGATGCCGCAGCTCAACTGAAAGAGCTGGTGCGTCAGCGAGCGCTGGCGGAACATTTTCTCGGACCGCTGACCGGCAGGCTCGATCTCAAGCTTCCCCCTGGCGATCTGGCACAGCTGCCTGTTCCTCCCGTGCCGCCCACGGGCTTGCCCTCGAGCTTGCTCGAGCGGCGCCCGGATATACGGCAGGCCGAGGAAAACCTGGTGGCCGCGAACGCGCAGATCGGCGTCGCCAAGGCCGCGCTCCTGCCCAGGATTTCCTTGACCGGAGACTTCGGCGGTGAAAGCACCGCGCTGAGCTCACTGGTGCAAAGCGGTGCCCGGATCTGGTCGATCGGATTTGCGCTGGCCCAACCGATCTTTACCGCAGGGCGCCTGAGCGCGGAAGTCGACGCCACCACCGCCCGGCAGAAACAAGCGCTCGCCAGCTATCAGAAATCGATTCAGACAGCGTTTCGCGAAGTGTCCGACGCGCTGGTGAACGTCAGCCAGACAGCCGCGACGGAGATCGATCTGCAGTCCAGCGTCGATGCCGCGCGAGACGCGCTGCGTTTGTCCACCGAGCGCTACGAGACCGGATATTCTGCGTATCTCAATGTCCTCGATGCGCAGCGCACTCTGAATATTTCGGAGCTCGCGTTGATCCGCAACCGGCAGGCGCTGCTTTCGGCGTCGGTCGATCTGATGATCGCTCTCGGCGGCGGATGGGCCGACGAGTCGCCGTTCGCGCTGCGGTAGACCGTATCAGACACGACGCGAGGCGCGAGACGGCCGTAAAACTGACGCGAGGAGCCGTTTGCAATAGAATCGTCACCGAAGCTGCACACAATCACAATTTCGCCCGGAGGAGAAACAATGAAGAGTCACCGATCGAGCATCATGCGCGCCGTGCTCGCCGCCGCGCTGTTCGGCCTCGCCGTAGAGGCGCAGGCCGTCACCGAAATCCAATGGTGGCATGCAATGACCGGCGCCAACAACGATCGCGTCAATGCGCTTGCCAAGCGCTTCAGCGACAGCCAGAGCGACTACAAGGTCACGGCGGTCTACAAGGGCAGCTATGCGGAAGCGATGGCGGGGGCAATTGCCGCGTACCGCGCGGGCAACGCGCCGGCGCTATTGCAGGTCTTCGAGGTCGGCACCGGCACCATGATGGCGGCCAAGGGCGCGATCAAGCCGGTGTACGAAGTGATGGCCGAAGCGGGCGAGCCGTTCGACCCGAAGGT
>DATMNH010000156.1:0-9682 GCA_035568975.1 Casimicrobiaceae bacterium | reverse complement strand
TGGGTCGTACTTGGCCTCGGTCTCGAAGCGACGGATCCACAAGCCGCTCACGCCGCCTGGGAAAAGGCCGTTGCGCTTGCGCCGGCCACCCCCGAGGCGCATTTCCGCCTGGGCGATTTCCATCGCCGGAGACGCGACTATGCGGCTGCAGTCGCTTCGTACCGTGCAGCCCGGGCCGCGGGTGCAGACCACCCGGTGCTGTCGAACAATCTCGGGTTGGCGCTGCAGGAGCTGGGGCAAAGCGACGAGGCCGAAACGTGCTACCGAAGGGCGATCGAGCTGCAACCGGGCTTGGTCGAGGCCAGCGCCAATCTCGGTGACTTGCTTTCCCATCAGCAACGTTTAGCCGAGGCGGTGCGTGCCTATGAGCAGGCGCTGGTGCTCAAGCCCGCCGTCGCAGCGTTGTGGCAGAACTTGGGGCTCTGCCAGCACCGGATGGGAGCGCTGGCGCAGGCGCAAGCGAGTCTGGAGCGTGCCGCCGAACTCGATCCCCGCGACGCCCGGACCCTGATCAACCTGGCCGCGATCCAACTCGCACAACAACGCGAGACCGAAGCACTGCCGCTCATCCTCAAGGCACTCGCGCTGCAACCGGACTTCTCCGAGGCGCAGAGCATGCTGCTGTACGTCAATCAGCACATGTGCCAGTGGCAGGACATCGATCGGCTGTTCGAGCAGCAGCGCGCCGCAATCCGCGATCCTGCCGCCGCGCCCGTCGTGCCGCACAGCCTGGTCGCCTTGCCGTTCAGGCCAGCGGAACTTCTGATGGCGGCGCGCAATTGGGTGCAGCACCGGATCCGGCCGGAGCCCGCGTCCCCGCCGGCGCTCCTCGAGCTCGTCGCCGGCCGGCTGCGGATCGCGTATTTGGGGTCCGATTTTCGTACGCACGCGTTGGCGAACCTGTTGAGCGAGGTCATCGAAACGCACGATCGCTCGCGATTCGAGGTCTTCGGATACTCCTTCGGTCCGGACGATCGCAGTCCCGCCCGCGCGCGCTTTGCCAGGGCTTTCGACCATTTCGTCGACGTCCGCGCCGAGACCTTCGAGCAGACAGCGCAGCGGATCCGGGACGATAAGATCGCGATTCTGTTCGACACCGGTGGCTACGTCGTGAACGCGCGCAGCGAAATCTTTGCCCTGCGACCGGCACCGATCCAGATCAATTGCATCGGCTTTCCGGGCACGCTGGGCGCCGACTACTACGCTTACATCCTGACCGACCATTTTGTGACCCCGCCTGAACAGCAGGAGAATTTCGCGGAGCGGTTCATGGTTCTGCCCCACTGCTACATGCCGGGCGACACCAAACGCGTGCTCGGTCCGGTTCCGACACGCGAGCAGTGCCGCCTGCCGGCAACGGGCTTCGTCTTCTGCTGCTTCAATGCAAGCTGGAAGATTCACCCGCGCGTGTTCGATGCGTGGATGCGTGCGTTAGAAAAAACGCCGGGCAGCGTGTTGTGGCTCCTCGATACGAATCCGGCGAGCCGTAACAACCTGCGGCAGGAAGCACGCAATCGCAAGGTCGCGCCGGAGCGCCTGATCTTCGCGCCCCGCGTTCCGCTCGAGGAGCACCTGGGCCGCCACGGCGTCGCCGACCTATTCCTCGACACCTTTCCCTGCAATGCGCACACGACGACCAATGACGCGCTGTTCGCCGGCTTGCCGGTGGTGACCTGCGCCGGCGAGACCTTCGCCAGCCGCGTATCGGGGAGCCACCTGCGCGCGATCGGCCTGCCGGAGCTCGTCACCGATACGCTCGCCGATTACGAAGCCCTTGTGCTGAAGCTCGCGTGCGATCCCGGTTTGTTGGCCAGCTATCGGACCCGGCTCAGCGCCAACCGCGACCGCGAGCCCTTGTTCGACACGGTCGGCTACACGCGCGCACTGGAGCGATCGCTCTGGACCGCATGGGAGGAATGGATCGCAGCCAGCAAGGGCGGGCACGCTTAGCCGGCCCTAGTCTGGGCGGCCCTTGCCGCCGTGCGGCTCGCGCTTGTCCACCGGTGCGGCGACCCGCAGCTTGTGCAGGTGCTGCCCAGGCGTCGAGCCGTCGGGCATCTTGCCGATGAAGTAGTAACGCTGCCAGGCTTCCTTGAGCGTGGCGGCGTCCTTGGCGTTGAACTTCTTCATGAAGTCGTCGCGGCGCTCCTTCCACGCCATGGTCTGCGCCTTGAGCTCCGGCTCGGCGTCTAGACTGAAGATCTCCGGCTCGACGGTTTGCAGCATGCCGTGCGGCACCGGAAATATCATGCACAGCGGCTCGTCCTTGTCGAAGCGTACCGTGCCCGGACGCGTCATCTGCCAGTTCATGGTAAAGGGATAGGGCAGCCAGTCGGTCTCGATCACGCCGGCGAGCGGAGCGATTCCGTCCTTGACGGTGTTGAGCGACCCCGACGCGAACAGGTCCCATCCGGGCTCGGTGCGAAACAGGTACCACAGGTGGAAGGTGACGATGCCGAACGCGAAGTGCGACACCGCGACGTCCGAGAGGTGCGGGTAGCCGTCCAGTGCGGCCACCGTGACGTCGCGCGCATGGATGCCGCCGCGCCAGGCGACCTCAAACGCGCAGGGCGAAAGGATTTCCCAGCCGTGGCTGTTCGCGATATTGAGCGGCAGGCAGCGATACGCGTGATGGTCGGAAATCCGATCCATCCACGCGCGTGTCGTCGGCGCCGCGCGGATCGTCGGCGGGTCGGGCTTGAGCGCGTAGCAGCGAAGCTTCATCGGCGGTGCAGGATTCTGGCTTAGCGCACCGTGAAGGTTACCCGCGCGAGAGCGTCTCGCGTGGCCTCGAGAAACGCGCGGCCGAAGGCCTGGTCGGGCTCGAGGTGACAGCCTTCGCCCCATTCGTTCCACGCGTTGACGAACACGATCCGTTCCTCGGGCTCGCGAGTGCGTCGCGTCTGCTCGACAATTGCCGACAGCCAGCGGCCGTAGTTGGCCGGGTGGCTGTTGACGAAGATCTGGCCGTTGTCCTGCAGGCGCGGCGTATTGTCCCAACCTACCATCACGCCGCGAAAGAGCCGGTGTGGCCGCGGCACGCGCTCCAGTGAGTTCTTGGCGGCGGAAACGTAATCCCAGACCTCGCCGCTGAACGCCGGATTGATCTTCTCTATCTGATCGATCAGCGGTACCACGTCGAGCCCGTGCGGCGGGAACTCGACCGCGGCGTCGAATCCCAACGCGTCAGGGACCGGCAACCCGGGGTGCTGGATGTACGCGAGGCATATCTCGCCGACGCCGGCAGTGCGCGCCACGCGGCGATATGTTTCCGCGGCGCGCCGTGGCTGCGGCAGCAGATCGGCCCGGTAGACGATCAACAGCGGTCGTCCGCCGACGCGGATGTAGCGACGATCCTGGAGCACGGGCAACAGTCCCTCGATGAAGCGCCGCTCGTGCTCTACCGAATACTCCTGCGTGATCAGTAGCTCGTCGTTGCCGCCGTCCCAGTGCCGTGACCAGTTCTCGTTAGCCCAGCACACGCAAAAAGGAAAATCCGGTTCGCCGCTTTCGATGACTGCGTTCAACGGACGCTCGAGCAGGCGCTTGCCGTTGAACCAGTAATAGTAGTAGCAGAAACCGTGGATACCGTGCTGCCGTGCGAGCTCGGCCTGCTCCGCGCGCGTTTCCGCAACCCGCAAATCGTAATAGCCGAGCTCGGAAGGCACGTGCGGCTGATAGTGGCCGACGAAATTAGGCCGCGCCCTCCGGACGTTGACCCACTCGGTGAAGCCAGGTCCCCACCACGCATCGTTTTCCGGAATCGGATGGAATTGCGGAAGGTAGAACGCGATCAGCTTGACGTCGTGCACTTTGCCCGAGCGAAATGTAGAGTGAGGTCAGGTGAGGTGGAAGTGTCGGGAGGCGGTGACATTCTAGCGTGGCGGCGTCGTCCGATGGCGACAGTTTTGAGGAAGAATCGGTCGCAACACCTTGATACATACGGGTTGACAGCGAGTATGGCATCGCTCACATGCTATGATTCACGGATGAAATTTTATGCAGAATACAGGTGAGCGCAGCACCACGAATGCGCATCGGTGAAATATTGATCGAGCGCGGCAAGCTGGACGCCGCCGGGCTCGAACGTGCGCTGCGCCTCCAGCAGGAATCGGGTGACAAGCTGGGCGCGCTTCTGGTCACACTCGGAATCGTCGCCCAGCGCGATGTGTCCGAGGCGCTGGCCGCGCAACTCGGGTTGCCGCTGGTCGAGGCCGCCGGTTATCCGGAACTGCCGATTCTCGAAGAACGCGTGTCGGCGCGCTTCCTGCGCGAATGCCGCGCACTTCCGCTGGCCGAAGACGAAAGCGAACTCGCGTTGGCGATGGCGGATCCCACCGACAGCTACACGGTCAACGCGTTCGAAATGGTCACCGGACGCAAGGTGAGGGCGCAGGTCGCGATTCCAACCGAGCTCGAGGCGGCGCTGGAGCGGCTCTATGGCGCTGGCAAGTCGGCGCTCGGTCAGATTTTCGGCGACGTCGAGCAGCGTGATGACATCGGCTTCGATGCCGACATCCAGCAGCTCAAGGATCTGGCGTCGGAAGCACCGGTCATACGGCTGGTCTCGCTGATCATCACCAATGCGCTGGAAATGCGCGCATCGGACATCCACGTCGAGCCGTTTGAGAACCGGCTGATCGTGCGCTACCGCATCGACGGCGTCCTGCACGAAATTGAATCGCCGCCGCGCCGCTTGTCGGCGGCGGTGATATCGCGGATCAAGATCATGGCCATGCTCGATATCGCCGAGCGCAGGCTGCCGCAGGACGGCCGCATCCGCTTGCGCGTGCAAGGCAAGGAAATCGATCTGCGCGTATCCACGGTGCCGACGATGCACGGCGAATCGGTGGTGATGCGGATTCTCGACAAGGGCGGCGTCGCGCTCGATTTCAAGCGTCTGGGTTTCGAGGATGACACCCTCAAGGGATTCCTCGACGTGCTGATGGAGCCCCACGGCATTCTTCTGGTGACCGGACCGACTGGCAGCGGCAAGACGACGACGCTCTACACCGCGCTCGACCGCCTGAACAAGCCCGACGTCAAGATTCTCACCGTCGAAGATCCCGTCGAGTACCAGATGCCGGGCATCAACCAGATCCAGGTCAAGCCGCAGATCGACTTGACGTTTGCCAACGCGCTGCGTTCCATCGTCCGCCAGGACCCGGACGTGATCATGATCGGCGAGATTCGCGATCTGGAAACCGCCCAGATCGCCGTCCAGTCGGCGCTCACCGGCCACCTCGTGCTGTCGACCGTGCACACCAACGATGCCGCCAGCACGGTCAACCGCTTGCTGGACATGGGCGTGGAGGATTATCTGCTCACGTCGACGGTGATCGGCATCCTAGCGCAGCGATTGGTGCGCACGCTCTGTCCCGCCTGCAAGGAGGCATACACCGCGCTGCCGGAGGTCGTCGACGAGCTCGGCTTGCGCAAGTTCGCGGCGAAGTCCGACGTGACCCTCTACCACGCCAAGGGCTGCAAGGAATGCGGCCACACGGGCTTTATCGGGCGGGTGAGCATCATGGAAATGCTCCCGATGAGCGATCACCTGCGTACCCACGTCATGCGCCACGCAACGTCGACCGAGCTTCGCGCCGAGGCCATCAAGGAAGGCATGGTGACGATGTATGAAGACGGCATGCGCAAGGCGATGAACGGGGTCACCACTTTCGAGGAAGTTCTTCGCGTCACGCGCGAGAACTAGAGGCGGCGCGAGAATGGCGCTTTTCCGATATCGCGCGGTGAACGCCGCGGGCGACGTCGCCGCCGGCGAGCTCGAGGCGGCGAACGAAGCCGAGATCGTCGATCGCCTGCGCGACCAGGGCCTGATGCCGATGAAGGTCGAGGCGGCGCTAGCCGGCAAGACGGCGAGCGCGGCGGGACCGGCCTCGCGTCGCTCGCGCTGGTTCGAGTCGCGCACCGTCACGCGCGACCAGGTTCTGGGAATCACGCGCGAGCTGGCGACGCTGCTTCGCGCCGGGCTTCCGCTCGACCGCGCGCTGGAGATATTGATCGGGCTTGCGCCGACGGTGCCAGTCGCGCAACTTCTGCAGACCGTTCGCGACGAGGTTCGAGGCGGCAAATCCCTGTCGCAGGCGATCGATATGCACCGCGCGGTGTTCTCGCGTTTTTATGTGAACATCGTTCGTGCCGGCGAGGCGGGCGGCGCGCTGGGCGTTGTGCTGACGCGCCTGGCCGATACGATGGAGCGCAACAGAGAGCTGCGCGAGAGCGTCAAGTCGGCGCTGATCTATCCGACCATCCTCATCTGCGTCGCGGTGGCCTCGGTGATGGTCCTGCTGGGTTTTGTCGTGCCTCAGTTCCAGCAGACATTCGCGCAGGCCGGCAAAGCGCTGCCGCTGCCGACCGAGATCGTCATCTTTCTGGGAACGGGCTTGCGCAAATATTGGTGGCTGCTGCTGATCATCATTGCTGCGCTGGTGTGGATCGCGCGCCGGCGGTTGCGCTCTCCTGATGTGCGCTTTCGCTGGGATGGCCGCCTGCTGCGCGCGCCGCTGCTCGGCGACTTGCTGGCCAAGGTCGAAATTGCGCGCTTTGCGCGAACGCTCGCCACCCTGCTCGGAAATGGCGTAACGCTGCTCGCGGGACTGACGATCGTCAAGGAAACGATGACCAACTCCGTGCTCGCGCAGGCGCTCGACGGCGTTGTCACGCGCTTGCGTGAAGGAAAGGGCTTTGGCACGCCGCTGGCCGAAACGGGAGTCTATCCGAGACTTGCGACGCAGCTCATCCTGGTCGGCGAAGAATCCGGCCGGCTCGAGGAGATGCTCAACCGCGTCGCCGAGGTCTACGACCGCGAGGTGCAGGTCGCGGTGAAGCGCTTTCTCGCAGTGCTGGAGCCGGCGTTGATCCTCGGACTCGCGGTCCTTATCGGCGGAATCGTGTTCTCGATACTCCTTGGGGTCATGGGAATGAGCGAACTTGTCGTTTGATGAACTATCTAACCGATCCGGCCTTTCATGGCCGGGGGAGAGTGTGATCATGCAGAATCATCTTCAGCGGCTCGTCGCACGACGAGGCGTTTCCGGCAGCGTCGCCGGGATTCGCGGCATGACGCTGATCGAAATTCTGGTCGTCCTGACCTTGATCGGCATCGTAATGGGCATCGTCGGCGGCAACTACCTGGGCCAGGGAGAAAAGGCCAAGCAGAAGGCGGCCAAGCTCGAGATCGAGCAAATCGGCCAGACGCTGGACCTGTTCAAACTCGAAGTCGGGCGCTATCCAACCACGCAGGAAGGATTGCAGGCGCTGATCACGGCGCCTACTGGCGTGTCCAACTGGAACGGCCCCTATTGGAAAAAGAACACCCTGCCGAAGGATCCGTGGACCAACGAGTACAAGTATGCGTCGCCTGGCCAGCACGGCGCCTACGACATATGGTCCTACGGCGCCGACGGGAAAGAAGGCGGCGAGGGAACGAACAAGGACATCACGAGCTGGGAATGATGCCGCTGCGAGCGGTGCCTGGCCGGCATCGTGGCGTTACGCTGCTCGAGCTGCTGATCGTGCTTACGCTGATGGCGCTGATCGCGGCGATGACGTTGCCGATGTTCAGCGGAGGAGTTTCCGGGACCGACCTCAAGACCGCGGCGCGTGACGTCGCTGCCGGGTTGCGCCTGGCACGGGATCGGGCCATATCGCAGCGCGCCGAATCGCTGCTCGAGCTCGACCTCGAGGCGCGCACGTTTCGAGTGTCGCCGGACGCGCGCTCGCACCGCCTGCCCGAGAAGATCGACCTCAAGCTCTACACGGCGCAGCGCGACCTGTTGAACGAAAAAGTCGGCGCCATCCGTTTCTTCCCTGATGGAGGCTCCAATGGCGGTCGCATTACCCTCGCCGCGGGCGAGCGCAAATATGACGTCGACGTCGACTGGCTGACCGGCCGGGTCGCAATCCTCGAATGAGAATGTTCACCGTGCCTAATGCGTCGCCATTTGCGCCCACACTGGAATCCGATTTCTACGTGGCAACAAAAATGGGTCCCCGCCTTCGCGGGGACGGCAGCACGCGTCTGACGACGCGTGCTGCCGGATTTTCACTGTTGGAAGTGCTGGCGGCATTCGTCATTCTTGCCCTCGTCGGTACCGCGCTGTTCCGCCTGTTCTCGGGCGCGTTGGGCAACGCAACGCTCGCCGACGAATACAGCCGCGCGACGCTTTATGCCGAAAGCAGGCTCGCGGCGGTCAGCGTCGAAGCGCCGCTGAAGGAAAGCACGCTGCAGGGCAACTCCGACGACGGCCGCTACGCGTGGTCCGCGGCGATCACGCCGTACACGCCCCCGGATTCGACACCCGGTTTCGACAGCGCGACGACCGCCATGCCGGTGCGCTTGTGGAAGCTCGCCGTGACCGTGACCTGGCCCGGCACTGCCAGCAGCGAACGCTCAGTGGCGCTATCCACGGTGCGCCTTGCGGCCAAGGAATGAAGCGTGGCAGCTGACGTCTCGAATGTGTTGCCACGGATCGCGCGCTGCGCGGCTTCTCCTTCGCTCGGCTCGACCTCCTGTTACGGAGCGCGCACGCGCATTCTCGCGTCGTCGGTCTCAGAAGCCTCGCTCCGGGTCGCGCGCTGCGCGCCTCCTCCTTCGCTCGGCTTCACACTCATCGAGCTATTGGTCGCGCTCGCGCTTCTCGGTCTGATTTCCGCGCTCCTCTACGGTTCGTTGTCGCTTTCGGCCAACAGCTGGGATCGCGGCGAACAAAAAGTCGAGCAGGCGACCGACATGCGGCTGACTGAGGAAATGTTGCGACAGACGCTGTCGGCGCAGCATCCCTTGCGATTTCACAAGGTGGTCGACCAGCCGCTGTATTTCGCCGGTGGAACCGATTCGCTTTCATTTGCCGCAGCGATGCCCGGTCGCGCCGGCGGCGGCATGTTCTATTTTCGCGTAGCGCTCGCGCCCGCAGGCGATCGATCACGGCTGACGCTCGCCCGGGTCATTCCCGACTACGGCGCGACTGCGCCGCCCGATTTCCACGACTCGGAAAGTTCGGTGCTTGCCGAGGACATTGCCGAAGTGCGATTCGGTTATTTTGGCCGCGACCCGGATTCCAAGGATGTCGGCGACCCGACGTGGCGGGAACGCTGGGACGATCCGCAAATCCTGCCGCTGCTGATTCGCATCGACGTCAAACCGGCGAAGAGTCAGGCCTGGCCGACGATGATCGTCGAGCCGCGGCTGGCGCCGGAGGCGGGTTGTCGGTCCTGGTATGCCGTTAACAACCGTTGCCTTGGCTAAGGCCTACGGACATGCGTTCCGGACCTGGCATTCGAAATCAGTCTCCGCGCGGCGCCCGATACGCGAGCCGCAAGCATCAGTGCGGCATCGCGCTGATACTCGTCTTATGGCTTACCGTTCTGCTAACCGTAATCGGCGGCAGCTTCGCCTACGGCATGCGCAACGAAGCGCTGGCTGCGCGCAACACGCTGTCGTTGGCGCAAGCGCGCAGCCTCGCCGACGGGGCCATCTACCGCACGGTGTTCGAGCTGATGCGGCCAAAAACGCTTGCTGACAGCTGGTCCGCGGACGGAACCATACACGCGTGGGATGAAGACGGAAGCCGCGTGACAGTAAACGCGCTCGACGAGTCTGGTAAAATCGACCTCAACACCGCACCGGACGGATTGCTGAAGGGACTGCTGCAAACGGCGGCAG
>DATMNH010000155.1:0-9204 GCA_035568975.1 Casimicrobiaceae bacterium | reverse complement strand
CTTCAAGACCAGCGTTGATCTCGGCGCCGGCAAGACGCGCGTCACGATGGTCGCCGTGGATCGCCAAGGCAAACGTGCGGCGCTCGAATTTTTCCTGGAGCCGGACGCCGCGGTCACCAAGCCGGTCGCCGCGGCGCCGCCCAGACTTTCCAGCCAAAGTCTCGGCCTTGGGAAGTATTACGCGCTCGTGATCGGGAATCAGAAGTATCAGAAGCTGGCGCGCTTGAACACGCCGGAGGCGGACGCATCGGATATCGCAGCGCTACTCAAGGATCGCTACGGCTTCACCGTCACGCTGCTGCTCAACGCCACACGCTGGGAGATCATGGAGGAGCTGAACAAATTGCGATCGGTCGTGACCGAAAAAGACAGTCTTCTCGTCTATTACGCAGGCCACGGCCAGATCGACCGCGTGAACTCGCTGGCGAACTGGCTGCCGATCGATGCGGACCCTTCCAGCAGCGCGAACTGGATCGCAAACTCCACGCTCACCGAAACCTGGAATACGATGTCGGCGAAGCATATCCTGGTAGTCGCCGATTCATGCTACTCCGGAGCGATGACCCGCTCGTCGATGGGCCAGCTGCAGCCGGGCTTGTCCGACGAGGAAAGACTCAATCAGTTGAAGTCGCTTGCCGTTTCACCTTCGCGGACGGTGCTTACCAGCGGCGGCGTGAGCCCGGTCATGGACGGAGGCGGCGGCAGGCACTCCATCTTTGCCCAGAATTTCATCGACATCCTCTCCGAAAACCAGGATTTTCTCCTGGGCAGGCAGCTTTCCGACGTGCTCTCTGCGCGCGTTCTCAATATCGCCCGCAGGTTGAACTTCGAGCAGCGTCCGGAATATGCGCCGATCCGGTTTGCCGGCGGCGAGTCCGGAGATTTTATCTTCTCACCGCCGAAGATCTGAGCTCCGGACGGTTAGCGAGATAAAACAGTCGCGCCGTCGGCGCGCCTCAGGTGACGCCGGAGGAAACCGCCGATACTGCGTCACCGGTCTTCGCTCGTTGCGCCATGACCGCGGGCGCGGAAACGGCGGTGCGTCGGACAATCGTTGCGTCCAGCGCCGTCCATATCGACACTGCCTGTTCCAGATCGCCGTTTCGATAACATTGGAGCGCGGCGTTGTATCGCGCGACGTACTGGCGCTGTTCGGGCGTCGCCGTCCTGATCGGAGCGATTGCCTCGTAAACCGGCACGGGCGCCAGCTTGCCCTTCAAAGTGACCGCGTCGAGCTCGCAGAAAAGATAGCGATCCTTCAGCGCGGCCATGGTGGCAGCGTCGACGACGATACCGCAACCGAAGGCGCTGCACACCTTCTCCAACCTGGCGGCTAGATTGACCGTCGCACCGAGCGCTGTGTAGCTCAAACGGTGCGGCGCGCCGACGTTGCCCACAATCGCCGGACCGGAACTGATGCCGATCTTCACGTCGAGCCTGGGGAAATCGCTGCCCGGTGCGGCTGACTTGAGCGCGTGGACGCGCCGCTGGATCAGAAAGGCGCTGTTCAACGCTCGGGCCGCAGCGTCGGACGCGCTTGCCGGCGCTCCCCACATCGCCATCACCGAATCGCCAATGAACTTGTCGACGTACCCGCCCATCCTGTCGATCACCTTGACCATGACCTTGAAGTAACGATTCATGAGCTTCATCAGCTTGGCGGGCGGCATGGTGTCGGAAATGCCCGTAAAATTGCGCAAGTCCGCAAACATGACCGTGATCTCGCGAAGCTCCCCGCCGAGATGCAGATCGGAGCCCTCCTCGGACAGCTGCCGGACAATTTGTGGCGCGAGGTAACAGCCGAAAGCGGTTTCCAAGCGCCGTCGCCTTCTGCGCTCGACGAAGAAGCGAGCCAATTGCCCGCTGAGAAGCGCGCCCAGGCCGGCGATGGCAGGGACCGCGACGGGCAGCCAAGCACCGGCCCCCACACCCATGACTGAGGCCGCGAAGAGCGCCGCCAGAAAACCGATCAAGGCGACCACCGCGATAACCGGAGACATGAATACTCCGAAGCTGGCGCAGATCACCGCAGCGCCAGCCGCCGCTGCGATGCTCGCCGGCAGGGGAACCAGCGTCACGCCGGTTCCGCCAAGCAGACTGCCCACGGCGGCGGCATGAATATGCACTCCGGGTACGGAGTCGCTGTCCGGCGCGGAGGGACCCAAAGCGTGCAGCCCGCAGCCGAATCCGTCGGTACGCGTGGACGACGACGGCCACTTCAGGAATCGATCGGGAGCGTGCTTTCGGTCCTCCTCCGCAAGATTGCTTCCGATCAGAACGACCTTGTCCGCAAACGCTTCCCGTGTGGCTTCAGGATTGGATTTGATGCAGCTCAGCACGTCGGCGAAAGCATAGGTCGGCATGCTTTCCAGGGGTGCCCTCGGCGCCAGCAGGAACCGCTCAGCGTTTCCAGGTCCTCCGGCAATTTCAGAAAGCCGCGCAGCAAGCGTCGGCAGGCGCGTGCCATCCGACGCAGGATAGTTCGAAGAGATCCAGCGCTGAACACCGTCTTCGCTTGGCACGAGCTCCAGATACGCAATGGACAGAGGCTCATCGCGCCCGGCGTCGCGTACGGCATCGAAGACGGCGGCCGCAAAGGGCTCGGCGACCGTCATCGAGGCCGTACGCGCGAGGACAACGCGGTCGCGATGCTTGGCAAGCGAAGCGAGCAGCGTATCGTCGTAGCTGGGCTCGATCGCCGGAAAACGGGTTGCCGTGTAATTGAAGATGATGTCGAATCCGATGGCCTTCGCTCCGCCCTGGAACAATCCCTCGAGCAGCTCGGCGTAATAGGGGCCGAATAATACCCGCGGAGTGGACGCCAGCGTTTCGGAGGCGAGGCTCTTCTCATCGATCGCGACGACTACGACATTCGAGGGCGCAGGCGCCGGTCGGAACGGCGCAATGGCGATCGCAAGATCGTATAAAAAGCCGTCGACGAGCTCGATGCGGCCGCCTGTGGCGGCGGCCAGTGTCGCGGCCGCGACGAGTGCCGCCAGGATGACGAGCTCTCGATACCAGCGGCGGAGGTCCAATCCCGGCCTTTCGTCCGCTTATTCGAGCCGGAGTATCAGCAAGCCTTTCGCGTCCGATGCCGTTATCGAAATCGGCACCTCGACCGGTTTGCTCCCTCCGCGAAAATGTATGTTGATGTAATAGGGGCGCCTTGGCGGCAGGACGCCGCTTAACCGGAACGACTCTTGGCGAATCGGAATATCGCGGTCGACAAGCATTCGATTCGAATCCAGCACATCAGCCGTTACCGCACTCGCCGACCGGGCGCCCTTAATGACCACCAAACCATCCGGCGCTACCTCGGCATACTGCGACGGATCGCGCGGTATCCCACGCGAGACGATGCCCCCGCCCAAGGGCCCGGGACCGGCGAGGGAAATCTTGTGCGTGTGCGGACAAGGCCCGCGCTGCGTGCTCTCAATGTTGGCTGCCGCGGCCTCCAAACCCTGCTCGGTCACCTTGACCGTACCGCCAGAGAAAGTAACGATCGAACACGTGGCGTAATGAAGAAGCGACAGGCGCGCGCCGGGCGCGATTGCAATTCGTGTCCCAGGTGCAACTTCCCGATGAACCGCCAATGGCGGCTTGGTCACCCCGGTCAGCTCCATGACGAGTGCGACGACGCCGGCGTTGGTGTTGGCCGCTCGCGCGAACCCGGCATCCAGCATCGCGGGCAGCAAAATAAGCCCCACCAAGACGGCTGCTTTAGTTATGAAGCCACTGCGGTCTATAGTTGCCACGCATCACCTCGTCGTTCCGTTGATCAGAGCACGCGGCGTTCGTCACGTACGCTTACGCCAAGTCTCAATTCGCAACGCGACTAATGGGACATGTTTACGAACACGACGCGACGGTTTTCCGGGGCGGCGGGAATGTTTGCGTTCAAAGGCTCGCGATCGCCCTTCCCTACCGCCTTCAGTCGATCATCACGCACGCTTTGGTTCTGAACCAGATATTCCCGGACCGCCATTGCTCGTCCTTCGGATAGGCGTTGGTTCTTTTCCGCCGAGCCCCGCGGATCGGCGTGGCCTTCGATCACGAAGTTGAAGTCGGCAAGCCTGCTCGTGTTGAGCGCCCGGCCGACGATATCGAGCTCCCGCTTGGCACCGGCAGTGAGCACCGTCGCATTGGTCTCGAAGGTAATCAGCAACGCCGCTTTGGCCGGTTTCGGTGCGGCTGCGGGGGCGGCGTTGATGCTGCGCGTAAGCATTGGAGCAGGCGCCGGCGTCAGCGCTTCGACCAGCGCGGACTCCGTGATGTCCGAACCCTGGAGTACTTGCTGCGCCGCTGCCGGCAGGCAACAGTAAGCGGCGAGCACCACCAAGGCTAAGATACACTTTCCCATCATAGTCGGCCTCCACGATATTCCGCTGCGTGGCGGAAGCGTCCAAACGATCTCACAGGAATTGTTCACTCGTCTTCCCCCGCAGCCTTGAAGTATCCGTACCGTTATTCGAGCTCGCGAAGCTCACTCGACGCATAGCTCGGGATCGGGTACCAGGCATTCAGCTTCGCCGGCGCCCGCTGCGCCGCCCACGCCACGCGTGGTGAACTGCGCGTCAATGCTTATCTGCAGATCCTTCGGGAGCAATAACCACATGCGCCCATTCTCCTTCATGCGGCTGGCGCGTTCGCCCGCACCCGGGCCGAAGCCCCAGAAGTAGTCGGCGCGCACGGGTCCACGAATCGCTCCGCCCGTGTCCTGCGCAAGCACCAGACGATTGAGCCCCGTTCCGATGCCTTGTCCTTCGGTGGAAATGAAGACGGGAAATCCCAACGGCGTCGTGCGCGGGTCCACTGCCACCGATCGACCGGGAGTGAGCGGCACACCCAGCGCGCCCAGGGGACCGCCATCGCTATCGGGAATCTGCCGGAAGAAGACGTAGCTGGGGTCGCTGCTAAATACCGATAGACTCTCCGCACTGGAGAACTTTGCCACCAGGTTTGTCTCGGATTTGACGCGCGCCGGTTCGGACGCGACGGCTGGCCGCGTTTCTTTCGACGAAACCGTCGTCGAAGAAAGCGGTATCCGCTGCGGGTCGGCGTTTCCCTTCAGCAACAACTCGACCATGCGCTCGACCTCGGGCGACAGGTTCTCATCGGCGACTTTGGCGCCGGGAGCGGGGCCCGGGCTTTGTTCCGCTCCATCCAGAGGTTGGAAGCCGCGAAGGGTTGGCGCGTTTGTGGAACCTGCGCCCGCAGCCATGTCCTGGTCGCGCTCGGCATCGGATAGTGGGATCTCGATGCCCCTCGTGAGTATCGTCGTGGGCCGCGATCCGCTCTTACGGCTTGCGACCTGCACAGGTGGAGAGAAGGGATGACCATTCTGCTCCGCGTAGGCGAGCCGTACCAACTGTCCGTCCGGCAGACGAACCTTTCCCGAGCCTTGGACCTGCATAGAGTACAAGGCGGCGAGGTCGTCCACCCACACGATGACGTGTGCCACGGCAAGGACGCCCTGCTCGATCTGGGCGCGGGTGTAGTACGGAACGATGCGCTGCCCTTCGATGCGCACGCGCAGCTTCTTGTCCCTTATATCCGGTTTGGAATCGCCAACATCCAGTGCGTATGGATCATTGCAGAAAGCGCCCAACGCAAAACCCGTGCACCCGGGAATGACGGTTCGACCCTCGACGCGCGCAAACACCTTTAAGCCGCCGAAGGTTCGCGGAATGCTGCGCGAATCAAGGTACAGCAAGTCTTCCGGAACGCCATAGACAGGATAAATGTACGGGTCGCCGTAGCGACGGCTGCCCCGCAGCAGCGGTTCATAGTAGCCGGTGATGACCCCCGCGGGAGACTGGTCCTTGTTGTGAATTTGGTAGAGCGCAAACTCGCGTTCCAGGTAACGCCTGACGTCGTCATCGTTGCGTGCGTTCACCGCGAGCGAGCGAGCGCATGGCCCCGCCCACGCGACGCGGCTCGCCAACACACCGCAGCTCGCCCGAAATGCCTTCCACGCTTCCGCCATACTGTCGTCGCGCCATCCGGGAAGATCGCTGAAACGCGAAGGCACGAAATAAGCGTACTTGGTCCAGAAAGGGTCAGGCGGTGGGGGCTCGGCGGACGCCGGCTGCGCGCCTTCGCTCCCGAGCGAAGCTTGTCCCGGTTGAGCAGACGCGGTCTGCGTGAGCGGCATCGACACGACAGTGACCGCAAACCATGCCAGCACTGTCGCTATTCTTGCGAGAAACATGCGTCACCCATCAGACTCGAGTACGCCCTCACGACAGTATATCCAACTTGACGAGCGTTACTCGGTTGTGCCGGAATACCGCCGGCTTGAACTGGATATACGCGGCCGGGAGCTCCGCTTGGCGTGAAAAAACGGCACCGGTACCGCGGAGTATTCACATGTGACTGCGAGTAGTTGCCGTCCTGCAGCGCATTGTGTTCGCGAAACGCAATCATGCATCGCGAGCCGCGCGATGCACGCGAACCCAAGATCACAAAAGTGCCGTGCCGTGCGATCCAGCGATGCGGACTAATCCGCGCCGCACTCGATCTTTTTCGCGAGATCGTTGCGCAGGCACCTGACTAAGGTACCGGCAGGAATGCATGGTCGAAGACGTGGTCGGCCACGCGGCGGCCTTGGGCGATACCTTCGCGCTTGTCGAACGCCCAGTGAATGCCGAGATAGATCCGGCTCTGGCCGTTCTCTTCCTCGGCTTCCGACAACGACCCGAACATGCGCGGGATCAGCGGTCGAACGTTTCCCTCGCGATCGAGCGTCACGCCGTTGAATTCGTCGGAGACAAACCTGAAGGCAATGTCGTCACGGAAGTAGAAGCGGCGCAGAACCTGGAACAACGCGCCGCCGAATCCAGCGTGACCCGAAGGATAGGCGGGGAACGGCGGGGTGAAGTTGGGCCCGGTCAGATTGCTGGCCGGCGCGCCCAGCGGCATGAAGTTCGGGTCGGCGATCGTCTCCGGATTGCCATCGCCTGGTAGCGACAGCGCCTGATTCGCATCGGCATCGCGGATGCCGGTAATCGGCCGCCAGTACTGGTAGTAGTACTTCGACTCCCAAATGGCGATGCCGGCGTCGGCCATTGCGGTGTTTACCAGCGCCAGCAGGCGGGTGAGTTCGAAAACGTCCGAGCCCTGCTGGTCGGCGATCTGCGTTGCGATCTGGTTGTAGAGGCGCGGCGGCGCGCACAGGCTCGGCGTGCCGTCATAGGCCCAGAAAATGCCGATCTCGGTCTGCTCGGCGGTACGGCGAGTGGGGGTGACGATGCCATCGCCGCCGAGCGATTTCGCCTCGGCAAACGCTCGCGCATACTCGGCGGAGCCGAGCGCAGGAGGCAGCGGCGCACGAAACTGCGCGCTGCTCTTCATCACGAAGGGGCTCACTTCGCCCCAGTAGGCTCCAAGCGCGATCGGAATCCGGCTCACCGGGTCCTGGCGCCACTTGCCGGGCTCGGAGCTGGTGATGAATTCGATGCCGACGCGAGGTTCTGCGCGCGCCGAGCCGTCGTCCGCTCGCAGGCTCAGGATCGCGGCGGCCGCGCGCTGCCCCAGCTCGATGCCGAGCTCCTTCGGGCGCCGGCCGTGGATGGCGTCGAGATCCTGCGCGAGCTGCTCGTCGAAGGCGGCCTTCTGCGACGGAAATAACGCGCTTAAGGTGTCGTGCGCCGCTTGCGCAATCGCGGCTTCCATCGACGTGTTGCGGGCCGCGGCGGGAAGCCCGGTATAGCTTTGATAGCGGCCCGAGATCGCATTGACCGCGTCGAACATGGCAATGTGCATGATCGCCATCGCGCGGCTTGCTCGCGCAGGTCCGAGCTGCTCCCCGAAGACGCGCGGTTCGCCATTCGCAACCGGCGTATGGTCGAGACCGCTCGCGTCGAGCGCCATTTCGTTCCAGTGCCGGGCCATGCCCAGCGGGGTCGTATCGTGCTTCGAGGGCCGCTTGTCCGCGCGTTGCGCGTAGGGATTCTCGCGATAGAGCGGTCCCAGCGCGTCTTGCACGCCATTACGAAACCCTTGCGCCTGCGACACCAGCGCATCTGACCCGCTGTGCTGTGCCAACGCATCGCCGGCAATCATGCCAAGCGCGACGGCGACAGTCAGGATGGTGCGTCGAATCATGGTGTACTCTCCGTTCGCTTCAATCCGCAAGGGCTTCGCGTCACCGTTCTTACGGTACGGCGCGGTCGCATCGCACGCCGTCCGCGAGGAATCCCGATCACATGCTGCCGTCGGCATCGATCGCCGGCAGCCGTTGTTATTATGACACGGTCATAATAAACATGTCATTCGTTGTCGCTTTAGCCGCGTCCGCGTCGGCGATGGATGCGCGACTCGACCTGTTGCAGCAAAAGGTCCATGGCGAAGCCGACGCTGCCGATAGCGATCATGCCCGACATCACGATCGATGTACTGATGCTCGCCTGTCCCTTGACCAACAGATAACCGATGCCGCTGGAGGCGACGATCAACTCGGCGCCGATCAGCGACTGCCAGGCAAGGCCCGCGCTCACGCGCAGTCCGGCGACGATCGACGGCACCGAAGCGGGCAACAGGACTTCCGTGATGATCTGCCAGTGGCTGGCACCCAAGGTTTGCGCGGCTTCGATGTGCAGCGGGTCGACGTAGCGCGCGCCGCGGTATGCGTTGATCACGCACGGCGGAAACGCGCCGGTGAAGATCACCAGTACCGGTCCGCCGATGCCAGTCCCGAACCAGAGTGCCGCAAACGGCACCCAGGCGATCGGGGCGACAAAGCGCAGTGCGTCGAACAACGGCGACACGATGCCGTCGAGCCAGCGGAACCAGCCCATCGCGAGACCCAGCGGCACGCCCATGAGCGCGCCCAATCCGAAGCCCATGCCGAAGCGCAGGAACGAGGACAGCAGATGCTGTTGCAGCGTGTAACCGACGAATGGTTCTCGCGTAAGCTCGATGAACTTCGCGGCGACGATCCACGGCGGGGGCAGGAACTGCGGCGGCGCCAATCCAACCAACGCTGCCAGGGACCATACGCCGAAGAAGGCAATGAGTCCGGCGATGCTCAACAGGACGAGCTCGCGAAAGCCAAGTGGGGACTGGATTGTCAACGGGCCCGCCACGGCATCGCGCGCAGCTCGAGCCACCCGAGCGCGAGGGTGGCGAGTCCTCCGGCGACCGCGACGCCGATCATGCCGACGACGATCATCGCCGGAAAGATATCGAGCCCTGCCTGGTACA
>DATMNH010000154.1:0-30999 GCA_035568975.1 Casimicrobiaceae bacterium | reverse complement strand
TTCTCCACGAATATCTCCTTAACCTTGGCTTTGAACGCTTGAATGTTTCTCTTCGCCGGCGTGACAATGATCTTGCCGTTGAAGCTCCGCACGTTCTGACCGAGGAAATCAAACCCTTCCGCGATATGCGTCATCTTCGTTTTCTCGGGTGAGAGTCCCAATCCTCTGATGGAAAGAAAGCGCTCCACCAGTGGCTTGACCTCCATTTGCAGAAGTTCTTTCGAACTGCCCGTGATCACAAAGTCATCCGCGTACCGCACCAGGTTAACCTTGCACCTTCCGGCTTTGTGGTTGCCTTTCGACCCAAAGTGAGCCTCCAGTTCCACTTCCAGCCCGTCCAAAGTCCAGTTGGCCAACGTCGGCGAAATAATTCCGCCCTGAGGCGTACCTGCCTCCGTTGGAAAGAGTTTGTCCGTCTCGATATAGCCGGCCTTCAACCATTTCCGAAGAATCTCCTGGTCCATGCGAACGTGAGAGATCAACCAGTCATGGCTGATATGGTCGAAACAGCCTTTAATATCACCTTCCAGAATCCATTGCGCCCTGCTGTGCCCCGCCAGTATCTTGTGACACTGCTCGATGGCGTCAGCGGTGCACCGCGCCGACCGAAACCCATACGAGTTCCGATCAGCGAGTGTTTCCGACACCGGTTCGAGCGCGAGCAAGTGTAATGCTTGCATCGCGCGGTCGTGCAGAGTCGGAATGCCCAGTGGGCGATACTTATCCGGCTGCCCGGCTTTCGGGATGTAAACCCGTCTCAGCGGACATGGCTGATAGCCACGCCGTTTGAGCGACTCGATCGCTTGTCGCTTCTCCTCCGGGGTGGACCACGTGATGCCATCCACACCCGGCGTGCGTCTGCCTTGGTTTTCCGTCACTCGTCGCACGGCGAGTGCTTTGCCGCTAAACGAGCGGGCCAGAAATCGTTGCAGGGCTTTCACCCTGCGCCAATCGCCGGCCTGTGTTGCCTTCACCATACGCGCCTGTAGCCGTCTGACCGTCCCGTGTGTCCTGGCCCAATCGATCTGGTGCCATTCGCTCGGGGCGGCAGAGACCGCAGACGTCTTGATCGACGTTCTCACTGGCTTGCCTCCTTGAGTTGATCCCTTCGGAGAACAAGCCGATCCCCTGCGGGGACTTCGCTTGTCCCCCTCGGGGTGTGATGTCGGTTCTACCGGCTCTCTGATGAAGAGAGACCATGCGGAAGTGGGCGCCCTTTCGGGCGGGGTAACGTTCAAACCCCTATCCATCCCATTACAGGACAGCATTCGCTTTTTCCGCGCTCCTTTACCCGCACTTCCCACAGCTTCTCTTGCGATCCGCCTACCCACGCAATTCTGTGGGCGGAACTACGGGCTTACCCTGTTCCTTCCGAGTGACACGAGTGGGTTAGACCTTGCCTATCCGCCGGTGGCCTCGCGTCAGCGTATTCCGAACAGCTAGCGGAATATCCGGCCACGCACCTTTTGGTTCAGGCCCGACAGCAGCTTGGGCCTGTTTACAATCACGGCGTTTAACGGCAATTCACATGTGTTGGTCTTACCACCCAGCCTTGCGCCTCATCCGCCTTGCTGCTGGCAGAATCATGCAAACCCCTCGCGGGATCTGGCATATGCCTGTATGGCTTGGCTACGTTGTCGGAATCGCTTGGCACCTCCCCGTTACCAGGGACGCACCGACTCCTAGGCTACCGTCGGCTGAACGACGGGTCTCCTGCGGGGACGAAATCTCCCCCGAGACAATCATTCGAAAGGCTTTCGCCTCTCAGGCTTCCGCAGCACGCAAAATATCCGTGCTGCTCGGGCTGCGTTTCTGCCAAGTTAACTGACTTGGCTAGGCGAGCTACCTAAGCGACTTCAGGTCGCACAGCTGCATTTGTAGAGCGCCCGCAAGCTAGGGTCAAATCGGCGCTATGCTTGGAAGTTAAGGGCTGGCGCGCGGATTGTCAACCCACAGCCGCTTCCAACAGCATATGTGGCTGAAGCGGTCATCGAGTTTCCAATAGCATTTGCGGCTGAAATAGCGATTTTGAATCGGTCAGCTAGGGCGGTGTTGGCTATGAACGATGCGCGAATCGGGCTCTTCTCGCCAAAGTCGGCGCTTTCAAGGAAATCCTGCCATGACGTATGAAACACTCGCGCTATATATCGATGGGACATGGCTCTGCGGTGAGGGTCGGCGGGAACAGGAGGTCTTGAATCCTGCCACGGATGAATTACTTGGCCAATTGCCGCACGCGACAACCGGAGACCTCGATCGGGCTCTGACCAGCGCACAGCGCGCGTTCGAATCGTGGCGCAAGAGCTCGCCCATGGAGCGCAGCCGGGTGTTGCGCAAGGTCGGTGAGCTGACTCGCGAGCGCGCGGCGCTGATCGCCCGGAACCTGACGCTCGACCAGGGCAAGCCTCTCTCAGAGGCGTTAGCCGAAGTGAAAGCGTGCGCCGATCACGCCGATTGGCACGCGGAGGAGTGCCGCCGCATCTATGGGCGGGTCATCCCGGCACGATTGCCCAATGTCCGCCAACTGGTGGTGCACGAGCCAGTTGGTGTCTGCGCGGCATTCACTCCCTGGAATTTTCCGTTCAACCAGGCCATCCGCAAGATCTGTGCGGCGCTGGGTGCCGGCTGCACGATCATTCTCAAGGGCCCGGAAGACGCCCCGTCGGCCATTCTGGCCCTCGGGCATCTGTTCGAGGACGCAGGCCTTCCTGCCGGTTGCCTGAACCTCGTCTGGGGCGTTCCGAGCGAGGTTTCTGAGTATCTGATTCGATCGCCCATCGTGCGCAAAATCTCGTTTACCGGCTCGGTTCCCGTCGGCAAGCGGCTGGCGGCGTTGGCAGGGGAGCACATGAAGCGCACTACGATGGAGCTCGGCGGGCACGCACCGGTCATCATTTTCGACGATGCCGACATCGAACGTGCCGCGGACATGCTCGCCACCTACAAGATGCGCAATGCCGGCCAGGTCTGCATCTCGCCCACCCGGTTTTACGTGCAGCGGGACGCCCATGATGCGTACGTGGAGCGCTTCACTCGTGCCATCGACAACATCCAGGTCGGTGCAGGCTTGGATGAAGCTACGCAGATGGGCCCCTTGTGCCATTCGCGAAGGGTCGAGGCGATGGAGCTCTTCGTAGCCGACGCACTCAGGCACGGAGGAAAGATCGCCACCGGCGGGAAACGCATTGGGGCCAAGGGCAACTTTTTCGCTCCAACGGTCATCACCGACATTCCGGACCGATCTCGCCTGATGACCGATGAGCCATTCGGGCCCATCGCCGCGGTGACGCCGTTCAAGGATTTCGACGAGGTCGTACGCCGTGCGAACAGCCTGCACTATGGGCTGGCTGCGTTCGCATTCACGACGTCCTCAAAAACTGCGCATGCAATATCCGACGCGCTTGCCGCCGGCATGATCAATATCAATCACTTCGGAATGACTTTCCCGGAAACACCGTTTGGCGGAATCAACGACAGCGGCTATGGCAGGGAAGGCGGGAGCGAAACCTTCGACGGCTATCTCAATACCAAGTTCATCACGCAGATGGATTGACCCGCTTCAACAACAGTAGCATCGCTACGGTCACAATAGCCGTTGTCTCGCGTCGCGTTCAGCGCAATCACGGCGGCTTGGCTCCGCCGGCGCCGGCGAGGCGTGCAACACGGTCGCCGAGATACGCCTGAAGCTTGTCCTCGGTTGCGAATTCGGGTGTGGTATCGGGCACGCCAAGAAAGAATACGACCAGTGCCGGCGTATCCTGCTGCGCCGCCGCGGCGGATTCGTAAAAGCGAAACTCGGTGCGGGGAAGCTCGGCGAAGCGGGGCCGGGGCGAGCGCACCTCGATGACGCCGGCACTGCGTGTTGCCGCCAACAAAGGCCCTGTGCGATGCGTAAAGGGATCGCTGCCGGTGACGGCTAGCCATGGGTACCTCGCCGGATCGGTGACGATGCGTGCGACAACGACCGTAGCCGTTTCGCTCGCTCCTCGCACGATTCCCCAAGCCATCGCCACGCCGGGAGTGGCAGAGGCGTCGGATATCCCGTGTACTTCGCGCGGCGCTTCCGTGCCATACACCACGGCGGCCGACGCGAGGACTAGCCCCGCGAGCAGGGCCAAGGCAGAAAAGCCGCAGCGTCTGACCGCGGGAGGCACCGCGACATCGGCAGTCGGTTCACTCACGATCGCGACCCTCCGGATTCTTCTCCGGGAGCACCGTTACCGCGTCCACGGCAAAGCGAAGGAAGACGGCTGCACCCTCGGGAATGAGCGCACCCGGCCCCTCGTTGTAACGGACGATCTGCAGCATTTCGTCCGCACAGCGCGCCAGATATTCGATTTTCTCACCGAGAAATGTGCGCGACACGATGGCCGCAGGCAACAGGCCGGACTGCGTTTTTTCGTCGCCGCCGCGCACGATTTCGATGGCCTCGGGCCGGACAATGATCTGAATCGGGTCACCCGGTGCGAGATCCCTGCGCGGCAAGGGAGCGCTGATCAGCGCCCCGAGCGCTGCGATGCTCGCTTCCTCCCGAGCGATCGCCGTCACCCGTCCCGCGACGAGGTTCATGCGTCCGACGAACTGGGCCACGAACTGCGACTTCGGGTGATGGTAGAGGTCCTCGGCGGTTCCTTCCTGCACGACGCTGCCCTGATGCATCACGGCGATCCGGTCGGACACCGCCATCGCCTCTTCCTGATCGTGCGTCACGTAGACGGTCGTGATCGCGAGCCG
This sequence comes from Casimicrobiaceae bacterium, assembly GCA_035568975.1. Classification (GTDB taxonomy): domain Bacteria; phylum Pseudomonadota; class Gammaproteobacteria; order Burkholderiales; family Casimicrobiaceae; genus PALSA-1003. The sequence goes on along the minus strand of DATMNH010000154.1, from coordinate 26,265 downwards.
GCGCTGCAGATCCCGAATTTCCTGTCGCATCTGGACCCGCAGCTTCGCATCGAGGTTGGACAGCGGCTCATCGAACAACAGCACGCGCGGCTGGATGACGATCGCGCGCGCCAGCGCGACGCGCTGCTGCTCGCCGCCCGAGAGCTGAGCCGAAAACTGCTGCTCGTATCCGGCAAGGCCGACCAGCGCGAGAACGTCGCCGACGCTCTTCGCGATCACGTCGTCGCTCCGTCCTCGCACGCGTAGCCCGTAGGCGACGTTCTCGAACACCGAAAGGTGCGGAAAGAGCGCGTAATTCTGGAATACGAAGCCGATGTTGCGCTGGTTCGCCGGCAGGTCGGTCACGTCCTGCCCGCCGAAGCGTATGCGTCCTGAATCCGGCTTTTCGTATCCGGCGATCATACGCAGCGTTGTCGTCTTGCCGCAGCCCGACGGGCCCAGCAGGGTCAGGAACTCGCCCGGCCGGACGTCGAGCCTGACGTCGCGGGCGGCATATATCTCACCCTTCACGCGATGCGCGTAGTGCTTCGATACGCCGTCGACATGGACGCCGATCGTTTCCACGTTCATCCTCCGAGCAGGCTCGTCATGGGCATCGCTCCGGGCGCACGGAAGAGATGCAGCACTCTGCCGATGATCGCAATCACCGCGAATACGATCGCGACGACGAGCACCGAAAACGCCGCCGCCGGGCCCAGCGACAGCTCGGTGATGTTCTCCAGTATCTTCACCGTGATGAGGGTCCAGCTGATCGAGACCAGGAAGATCGTCGCGCTGATCGCCGTCATCGAGCGGATGAACACGACGCCGAGCCCGGCAAAGAACGCGGGCATGATCAGCGGCAGGGTGACGCGGCGAAACGTGACGCCGCTGCCGGCACCGAGTCCCTGCGAGGCTTCCTCCAGGCTCTTGTCGATCTGCTGCAGCAGAGCCACCGTGGCCCGGATCCCGGTGGGGCCGTAACGGAAGATGTAGCAGGCGATGATGATGAGCGCAGTGCCGGTCAACTCCAACGGCGGCTCATTGAACGCGATCAGATAGGCGATGCCGACGATCGTCCCGGGCAAGGCGTAGTTGATCATCGAGACGAGCTCCATCGTACGGCGCCCCACGAACGATTTCTTCGTGACCAGATAGCCGAGCAGGATCCCGTAGAGGCCGCCGAGCGGCATCGCCAGGGCTGCGATGATCAAGGTGTCGCGGATGGCCTTCAGCCCGTCGCTAAAGATCGTGCGGTAGTGTTGCAGCGTGAAGGCGTGATTGGCGCCCAGTGCGACGACGAGCGAGGCGTACAGCAGCAGCACGTAGAAGTAGACGACGACCAGCGCGACCGCCGCGCAGGCCGCCAGCAGAACCGCGCGCATGGCCGGCGAGATGCTGTCGAAGGGCGTCTGGCCGGCGCCCTTCCCAGTGATGGTCACGTAATAGCGCCGGCTCACCCAATAGCGCTGCAAGAGGAACACGGCGAGGGCGGGCAGCAGCAGCGCGAACGATAACGCGGCGCCGCCGCGCAGATCGAACAGACCTGTGATCTGCAAGTAGGCCTGCGTCGGCAGCACAGGGAATTGGTTGCCGGCGAGGATCAACGGAGTCGCAAAGTCGGCGAGCGACGCCGCGAACAGCAGCAGGAAGGTGTTGGCGAGCCCCGGGATGGTGAGCGGCAGCGTCACCGTGCGAAAGACCCGCCAGCGGGACGCCCCGAGCGAGAAAGCCATGCCTTCGACGTTCGAATCGATCGCGGCAAGTAGCGGCCGCAGTGTCAGATAAGCGATCGGAAAGAAGGTCAGCACCTCGGAAAAAAACGTACTCGTGAGGCCATAGACGGTCACTCCCTTGAGTCCGAGCAGATCGTAGGTGATGAGCCCGCGCGGTCCGAACGAAAAAATCATCGCGATCGCGGTGGTGAACGGCGGCGACACCAGCGGCAGCAGCACCGCGACGTCGATGGCGGTGAGGAGCCAACGCGGCAGGCGGCCCCGCGCTGCGGTGAACGCGAACAGAAAGCCCAGCGCCGTCCCGGCGCTCCCGACCATCAAAGCGAGCAGCAGGCTGTTGCCGAAGGCGCGTATCTGGTGCCGGTCGGACAGCACCGCCGCGAGACCGGCGGTGGTGAACGCCCCGTTATCGGTCAACACCCGGGCGAGCAACATCGCCAGCGGGTAGACCACGAACAGCGCCAACAGCGCCCATAGCACGAACACGGCCGCTGCGACGGCCGGGTCGTTGCGCATGCCCGTCGTCGCGGCCTTCCAGCGGCCGGTCGCGTTCATTACGACGCCCGTGACCCGGCGTCTAGGGATTCAACACTTCCGCGATCCAGCGGTCGACAATGCGCTTGCGGTTGGCGCCGGCGTAATCGGCATCGATCGGAAAGATCTTCGCGCCCTGCAATACCGCGGCGAGACTGGGCTCGAGCGCGACATCCGGGTGCGCGGGGACGAAGTTGATCTTGTACTTCGCGAAGAGTCCCTGCATCGCCGGCGAAGTGGCCCAGTCGATCAGCTTCTTCCCGAGTGCGGGATTCTTGGCGCCTTTGAGCAGCGCAATCCCCTCGGCCGCCGTGCCGATGCCTTCCTTCGGGAAGCTGATCGTCACCTCGTAACCCTTCGCCTTGGTATCGAGCGCGTCGACGATAAAGAAAATGCCGGCGCCAGCCTGACCCAGCCCGACCGGCAGAGTTCCCCCGCCACCGCTCTTGGTATACAGCTGCACGTTAGGTCGCAGCTTTTTCATGTAGTCGAAAGCCTTGTTCTCATCGCGGCCGTTGACTTCGAGCACGGAAAAAATGCGCGTGACGGCGGTTCCGGAAGTCCGCGCGTCGGCCATCTGCAGCATGTTCTTGTAGGCGGGCGCGAGCAGGTCGTTCCACGATGTCGGCGCCTTGAGGCCGTTCTCCTTGATGAACTTGTCGTTGGACATGAACACCAGTGGATCGTCGGCAATGGCGATCCATTGTCCGTCGGCGTGCCGGAAACGCGGCGGAAGCGAAGCGAAGGAAGGCGGCTTGTACGGCTCGAACAATCCTTCGCCGATCCCGGCGGCGAAAGTCTCGACCGGGCCGCCGAAGAGCACATCGACGCGCGGATTGTTCTTTTCTGCGATGACGCGGGCGAGCGCTTCGCCTGACGAGAAGCGGACGAAATTGACCTTGATCCCGGTTGCCTTCTCGAACTCCTCGAACATGGGCCGCGCCCAGTTCTCGGGCCAGATCGAATAAACATTCAGGGTGTCCACCGCGACGGCGGGTGTAGGAACGAGCTGCGCGAAAAGTGCGAGCCCCAATAAGGGCACGGCCGCGATGGCACGCGCGGCGCTGCGCAGAAAAGCTCGGATGATGTTCATCGGGAATCCTCCGTTGGGCTTTCGCGCTGCGATTTGGTTTTGGAGCGATCGCAGTCGAGTGAAACTCTAGTTGCCCCACGGTACCGACTCGTGCCGGCGGCGTCAAATGCGGCGGATGCGCAACGCGGTCGATTTGCTTTCGCTGCGAGCGGGACTACGGAGGCCACGGGATTCTAGAGCGCGCACTTGCCGACATAGCCTTCCGACACCGATGCCTCCGAGTCGGCGGGATCTACGCCGTGGCCGTCGAACAGCACGGTGATCTGGTTGCCGGTGCCGAACTTGCTGTCGGCGCGGCGGCGCTCGTTGATGAGGCGGAAAATGTTCCACTCGTCGTGTGCGCCACGGCTCACCGACGCCGATGCGCGCAACGCATAGTATTTCCGGAAGGCGGCCTTGGTGAGCCCTTTCTGCACTGCCGCTGCGAAGTCGGGGTCGGACTTGACCCGCAGGTCGAAATACCCGTCGAGCTTTGCCATGTCGGCGTTGCCGTCGAACCCGAAATAGCGGGCAAAATCCTGCGGTCCCGCAAAATACACAAAATCGAAATCGCCGAATCCGTCACCGCCCTCGATAAGGCTGACCCACATCAGCATGTAATCCGGGCCGGTTCCTTTGGGCAGATCCGCATCCAGCGTTCCCGGATTGAGAACCCAGACAAAATCGGCACCGAAGCGCTTTTCGATCGCAGCCTTGGCGCTTTCCGCCACTTCCTTGTTCACGTTGAAGTTACCGCCACCGATCGACGTGAGCGGAACGCTCAGATAGCCGACAGCCTTTCCGGTCTTGCGCTGGTCGGCAATCATCTGTCGGAAACGCTCGACCTTCGATCCGATCGTCGCCTTCAAATCTTCGTTCACGCAGTAGCAAGTGCCGATCTTCGCGCATTCGGTGATTTTCGCGGCGTGCGCGGGAGTCTGCCAGGTCGAGCAAACCGTTGCAGCAACAAGAATGGATGCTGCGACACAAGAAAAGCGCCGACTATTCGATATCACCATGCCGACCCCCTCAGCTACAAAAGTCCGCTGCCGTTGCTCCCGGGCTCACGGCCGAGATCAAGATGCGACGTTGCCGCCGCGCCCATGCATTGTCAACCCGAGACAGCGCATCGGGCACGACAGGCGGCTGACGCGGCGACTGAAATGCGCGAAAATTCGCGGAAACGTACGGAAATTCGATGCTCGATCCTCATATCCGACATCTCCTCGACACGGTGTTCAAAGTGCCGCCGGGCGCGGCGCAACCCGACGTAGCTGCGCTGCGAAAAGCCGCCGAGGAAGCGCCTAAGGTTCTCGGCGGCGCGCCGGAAACGCTCGCGTCGGTGACCGACGCGGGCACGTTCGGCGAACCAAGCGCGGTCGCGTTGCGGGTCTACCGGCCGCAGATTCTCTCGGCACTGCCGCTTCTTCTCTACGCGCACGGCGGCGGCTGGGTCACCGGCTCGCTCGATTCGCACGACCGCGTCTGCCGGATGCTCGCCAATCGGCTGCCCGCCGTCGTCGTCGCGGTCGACTACCGGTGCGCCCCTGAGCATGCCTACCCCGCGGCGCTCGACGACTTCGATATCGCGTGGCGCTGGGCCCGCGCACACGCCAGCGAGCTCGGCGCCGACGGCGCGCGTTTTGTCGTCGCAGGCGACAGCTCGGGGGGCAATCTTGCTGCCGCGCTGACGCTGCGACTTCGCGCCGCTGGCGCGCCGCAGCCGAGCCTGCAATTGCTGCTCTATCCGGCCCTCGACGCGACGTGCTCGCGCGCGTCGTATCGCGAATTCGCCACCGGTTACAACCTCACCGGAGCACAAATGTCGTGGTATTGGGAAACCTACCGCGCGAGCACCGCTGCCGATGCGCCCGAGCTCTCGCCGCTCGCCGCAGCCGATCTCTCCGGCCTGCCCATCGCCGTCATTGCCGTCGCCGAGTACGACGTGCTGCGTGACGACGGCCTGGACTACGCGCGCGCTCTCACCGCCGCCGGTGTACCGGTTCGAATCATCCGCTGCGACGGCATGATTCATGGCTTCCTGCGCTGGGGTGGCTCGGTCCCTGCCGCGCGGAGCTGGATCGACGCGATCGCGGCGGCGGCCCGCAACGCGCTTTAGCGGCCATGTTTGAAGCGTCCGCGCGAGCGTGCTAGTGTACTAAGGCAAGTCATCGGACCCGCGAAACGCCTGGATCCCAAGGAAGCGCACGATTTCCTGCATCAGAATCCCGAGGCGGTCCTCGTCGACTGCCGCAGCTGAGCTCGCGCAATGCCAGAACAGCGCCTCGACATGACCGGACGTCCCCTTCCGTCCACCTCCCATTGCGGCCCGCTGTCCGCGCTTTTCCACGACGCCGAGAGGCCGCGTGCGTCGGACGAGGAAGTCGCCTGGTACGTGGCAAGGCTTCCGCGCGGTGCCGGCACGGTACTCGAGCCGATGTCGGGGTCAGGGCGGATGCTGCTGCCGCTCCTCGACGCGGGCTTCAGCATCCATGGCGTCGACGTGTCCGAGCCCATGCTCGCGAGCTGCGCCGCGCGTCTCGCCTCGGCCGGTCGCGAGACGCAAGTCTTTCGTCAGGACATCACCGCGCTCAATCTGCCATTTCGCTACTGCGCGGCGTTCGTCGCGGGCGGCTCGTTTCAGTTGTTGACCGGAAGACACGCCGCGCTCGACGCCTTGCTGCGCATACGCGCGCATTTGCTGGAGCCGGGCTTGTTATTGCTTGCCCTGTCGATTCCCGATCAGGCCGAGCATCCGCCCGGCGCGGCGGTGATCGAAGTTCGCCACGCGATGCTTGCCGACGGCACGCAGCTCGCGTGCCGCTCGGAGCGCGTGGTCGATATCCAGGCACGCCGGATTCGCACTCAGAGCCGCTACGAGCGGCGCGCCCGTAACCGAATCGTCGCGCGCGAGGATGAAATGATGATGATGACCTGGTATTCCGAGGAGCAGATCACCACGCTTCTTGGCGATGCGGGGTATCGCGACGTGCGCATCGAAGCGCCGGCGACGACGGGCCAGAACGCAAGACACTTCGCGGTCAGCGCGCGAGCGGCAGGCTGATCTCATCGTCGGCCGTCGTTGGCGGCCGAGCGAATCTGCCTCTGCCAGCTCCCCGAGCCGGCGCCGCCCGAGCTTCTGCCGCCGGAGAAGCCTCTCCACCGCCGCCCGCGCGGCGCCCGCATCAGCTCAACTCGAGCCTCATATAAACCACGCCGGCAAGCGGGTTGTCGTAGTACCCGGCGCACTCACGAAATCCGAGGCTCGCATAAAGGGCACGCGCCGGCGTCATCCATTCCAGCGTGTCGAGCTTGAGCTCGCGGTAGCCGATGGCGCGCGCCTCGGCAATGAGGTTCTCCGCGAGGCGATATCCCCAGCGCTCGCCGCGGCGCGCGGGTTGCACGTACAAACGCTTGACCTCGGCCAGCCCCGCGCTGTCCAGCGGCCGCAGCGCGATGCAGGCGAACGCATCGCCGGTCGTTCCCGCAAGCAGCAGCCTGCCGCGAGGCGGCGCATACGCAGCGGGCAGCGCTTTCAACTCCTCTGCGAATCCCTGAAAGCACAGATCGACCTTGAGCCATTGCGCGTATTCGACGAACAGCGCGCGGGCACGCGCAATGTCATCGGTGGTCGTCGCCTGCCGAATATTCGCCGCGGCCGACAGGGTGCGCTTGTCGGTCAAGTCGGCCGTTCGCACGAACCTATCCTGATTTCGCTACCCTGAAAATCGCTTTGCATTTCCTTGAGCCGCGCCACGACCTGGGCAGGCGGGTCGCGGACGATCAGCACCGTCTGCTGCACGGATTGGGCGCGGGGCTCCACCTTTGCCGTCGTGACGCCCTGGGCCTCCAGCGCCGCGAGCCGCGCCTGGGCAGCCTCCTCGGTGCGAAAGACACCGAGCGAAATCGCCAGACGCTGCGGGCCGAGCTCGACCGGGACAATATCGCGCACGCCCTGGCCTTTAAGCTCGGCCACACGCTTGTCCACCGCGGCCTTGTTCGCCGAAGCAGGGATAAACACCCAGTAGTTGGCAATCACTTCGACTTTTCTTTGTGTCACCAGTTTGCCCAAGTCCAGCGGCTCGAGCCGCGTCTGCGCGCGCGCCCGGTCCGCCTCGGACATCGGGCCCCACTCGACGCACACGTCGGCAAGCGAAGCAACCTTTGCCGGGCCGAGCGCTGCCACCTGCTGCGGCGTCAGCACTTTTATCTTCTCCGGCTGAATCTGCTGCGACAGCCGCACCCCTTCGCCACTGCCCCCGACGCGGTCGAGCCAGATGTAGCCGAACAGCGTGAGATTGGCAAGCACCAGGAGGAAGACGAGCGTTCTCATGTTTGAGTTGCCAAGGCCAGGACGCCCTCGAGCACCAGATTATCCACGACGTCGAGGGGCTCTGTCAGGTGCGGCGCGATGTCAGGTGCGGCGCCGCCGCTTAAGAAACACCTTGTCGGCGAGTCGGCGGTGGCAAGCCGCGCGCGCATTTGCTCGACCGCGCCACAGATCGATTGCATGACGCCGGAAAACACCGCATCGGCGTTGGTCACCGGAAAATCATGGTAGCGCCCCGGCGGCATCTTCAGATTGGGTGTGTTCGCCGCCAATGCCTGCAGCATCAGATTGGGTCCCGGAAGAATCACGCCGCCGCGGAAGACGCCGTCGCCGTCGAGCGCATCGACGGAAACTGCAGTGCGGGCGGTGACCACTACGCATGGCGAGGGAAAGAGCTCTTCGACCACGCGCTGACGGGCGGCGACCATCGCCGCCCAGCGATCCGCGCCGAGCTGCGACGGCAGCGCGTAGCGGTTGGTGACGCCGGCCGCGTACTCGGAAGCGATCAGCCAGTCCGGCATGGTCCGCCAGCGCAGCAGTTGCGCCTCGACGCGAACGCGCGTGGCCTCCCCCGCGACATTGACGCCGACCACCCGCGCCGGCCGCGGCAGGTTCTGCCATTCGCGCAAGGCCAGCGTGCCGATATCCTGGTTGCGCACGGCTCCCTGCGCGACCCAGCCGTGCTCGCTCGCGAGCCCCCAGGTCAGCCGGCTGTGACCGGAATCGAGGAGCAATAGCATGCAGCTTCGGGGTCAGCCACGCCTGAGCGAAACTTCGCCGCTGACGAACCTTATGCGCCGGCCACGCTGATCGAGCACCAGTGCGCCGCTTGCGTCGACGCCGACAACCTCGCCGGCCGCGACGCTGCCGTCCGGAAGCAGCACCCGCACCGGTTTTTTCTGAAGCGAGTGCCGGCGCTGCCATTCGGCGACAAAGGCCGCAAAGCCGTCGCGCGCGTAGCGTTCCAGCACCGCGTACAGCTCGGCGAGAATGATGGCCAGCAGGCGATTGCGGTCGAGCGCGCGTTCGCGGTCGATGGCCGCCAGATCGGTGACCGGCTGCGCGATATCGTGGCGGGCCCTCGCAGGCAGTCGCACATTAAGCCCGACTCCTATGACCGCCAGCGCAGGTCCGAGCGCGTCACCGGATATCTCGATCAGAATGCCGCCGATCTTGCAGTGACGATAGACAAGGTCGTTCGGCCATTTGAGCTGTATGTCCTCGAAGCCCGCCGCGTCCAGGGCCCGGCCCAGTGCAACCCCGACCGCAAGCGACAGCCCGGCGAGAAAACCCGCACCCTGCTCGAAGCGCCAGCCAAGGGAAAAGGTGAGACTGCCGCCGGCGACCGCGGTCCAGTTACGACCGCGACGGCCGCGGCCCCCGGTCTGCCACTCGGCGACCAGCACCTGATGATCGACATCCTGGCGCGCTGCGCGGCGCAGCAATTCAGTGCTGGTCGAATCGACGCTGTCTGCGACCTCGATCTTCAGCCGTGAGGCCATCGCGCCGAGCGCCGCGACGATCGCTTCGCGATCGAGGAAGGGCACCGGATCGACCAGGCGATAGCCCACGCCGCGAACGCGCTCGAGCGTGAAGCCCGCACTTTCCGAGGCCCTGAGGATCTGCGACACCCGCGCACGCGTCACACCGGTCGCCGCGGCGAGCGCCTCGCCCGAATGGAGCTTTCCGTCCGAAAGCCGCCGCAGCAAGGCGAAACCGAGAGGAGAGAGCACGGAAGGGGCGGCCACGGTTGTTATCTCGCAGAGCGGTAGCTCGGTGCAGGTTGCCCGGCGCCGGCGCGGTGTGGGCCGGTTGCCGCGTTATTCCGCACGCCTCTTATGGGGCCCGTCCTCGAGCACGCCGCGTCGAATCTGATCCAGCTCGATCGATTCGAACAATGCCCGAAAGTTTCCCTCGCCGAAACCTTCGTTACCCTTGCGCTGGATGATTTCGAAAAAGATCGGGCCGATCACCGTCGAGGTGAAAATCTGCAGCAGCATTTCATCCTTGGCCGGTGCGCCATCGAGCAGTATGCGCCGCTCCTTGAGCCTCCGCGTGTCTTCCTTGTGCCCGGGAAGACGTGTCGCGAGCGCCTCGTAGTAGGCGTCGGGCGTGTCCTGGAACGCGACCCTGCGCTCGCGCAGCAGGGCGACGGTGGTGTAAATGTCGCGCGCGGCGAGCGCAATATGCTGAATGCCTTCGCCGCGATAGGCAACCAGGTATTCCTGGATCTGGCTCTTGTCGTCCGAGCTTTCATTGATGGGGATGCGGATCTTGCCGCAGGGGCTGGTCATCGCCTTGCTCTTCAAGCCCGTCAGCTTGCCTTCGATGTCGAAGTAGCGGACCTCGCGGAAATTGAACAGGCGCTCGTAGAAGCTCGCCCATTCTTCCATCCGGCCGCGATGAACGTTGTGGGTCAGGTGATCGATCGAGATCAGCCCCGCGCCTTGCGGATGCTGGTCGACGCCGGGGAAGGGGACGAAGTCGATGTCGTAGATGGAAACGCCGGCGCCTTTGCCGGGGTAGCGATCGACAAGATAGATCAGCGAATCGCCGATACCCTTGATCGCCGGAATGTTGAGCTCCATCGGTCCCGGATGCGCTTCCACTCCCCATGCGCCCTGCTCGATGAGCCTGCGGTAGGCATGCGCGGCGTCCTTGACCCGAAACGCCATCGCGCAGATCGACGGGCCGTGCACTCGCGCGAACCCCTGGGCGAAGCTGTCCTTTTCGGCGTTGACGATAAAGTTGATGTCGCCCTGGCGGTACAGCAGCACGTTCTTCGAGCGGTGCCTGGCTATCGCGCTGAAGCCCATCTGCTCGAACAGCACGCCGAGCGCCGCGGGATCCGGCGCGGCGTATTCGACGAATTCGAAACCGTCGGTTTGAAGCGGATTTCCCCAGAGCGAGGAATCAGCCATTGCCATCGATCGCTCTCCTGCGAATTCGTATTGACGCGCCATCGGTGAAGCTCTTGGTCCGGCGCTATTGCCGCACGATGTTCACGCCGGCAAGTTTCTCCTGCGCCTCGAGCAGGGATGCGACGTACTTGTCGCCGAAGCCCAGAAGATTGGCGTTGACCATGCTCTGATGCACGGCCTCGCCGATGATCGCTGGCGACGGCAGCGCTTCGACGAAGTGGGTGTAATAGCGCAGATCCTTCATCGCATTCGAGAGTGTGAACTTGAGCCCGCTCAAGTCCCCGCTTTCGAGCATCTTGCCGACCATCATCTGAAAAATCCCGGAATTGACGCCGCCGGCGGAAACGACCTCGTGCAGCTTCCTGATCGACACGCCCGATTTGGCGCAGGCCGCGCATGCCTCGGCAGTCGCGGTCGCGATCGACATGGCGATGAAATTGTTGACCAGCTTGACCATGTGGCCATGACCCGGCCCGCCGACGTGGACGACGTTTTCACAGTACGCGGAGAACACCGGCTTCAACTGTGCGAAGGTCGCATCGTCGGCCCCGACCATGGTGTTGAGCCGGCCTTCCTCGGCCTCCTTTGGCGTCCGGGCGAGCGGTGCGTCGACGTACCTGGTTCCCTTTTTGGCGAGATCGTCGCGGATCTTCGCCGTCGACGAGGGCTCGGCGGTCGACGTATCGACCACCACCAGTCCGTCTCGGGCGGCGCTCAGGATGCCGTCCTCACCGTAGACGATCTCCTCGATCTGCGGCGAACCGGTGACGCAGAGAATCACGACATCCGAGGCGCGCGCGAGCTCCGCGTCGGTCCTCACTTCCTTTGCGCCCGCGGCAAGAATGTCCTCCGCGGCTTTTCGATTCTTGTGCAGACGCACCGTCAGCGGAAAGCCTTTGGCGAGCAGGTTCCTGGCCACGCCATGACCCATCAATCCCAGGCCAACGAAGCCAATTCGCGGCTTGTCCGTACGCATGAAAAGTCCTTTCGGGAAACACTTTCGGGCCACCAGGCGGCCCGTGGCAAGGCACCCGCCGCGAACGGAGGTGCCCACCTTCGTCGCCGATCCGGGCGGCAGTTTGTAACTGAGTGTTAACTGCGTTTCGACTTAGTTTTGTCGCAGGATGCGCTTGCATTCTACCTCAGTCGACCGCCGCCGGCTCCGAGGCCGGCAAGCTGGCGCGCCAGCGTTCGTACCACGTCAGAACCACTCCGCTGCCGGCAATGGTGACGATGCCCGCGAGCGTCCACGCGTCCGGAAACGTCCCGAACACCAGCCATCCTGCAAGCGTCGACCACAGCAGCTGCATGTAGGTGAAGGGGGCAATCGCCGAAACCGACGCGCGCTGAAATGCGAGGATAAATAGAAAATGGCCCAGCGTACCGATCGCGCCGATGGCGACGAACATCGCTATGGCGGCGATCGGAAACCAGGTGTCGTAGTGCAAAAACGGGACCAGCGCCGACATGAGCAGCGTGCCCACAAGCGCCGGAAAAAAAAGCAGCACCATCGAATTTTCGGCCGCGAGCTTGCGCGTCAGGATCTGGAAGCTCGCGTATAGCGCGGCGGCTGCCACCGCCAGCAGCGACGCAGGCGTCAGCATCTCGCTTCCGGGACGAACGATCAGCAGCATGCCGATGAAGCCGGCGATCACGAACGCCCAGCGCGGAATCGTAATGCGCTCCTGCAGGAACGTCGCCGCCATCAGGGTCACGATCATCGGTGTCGAATAGTTGAGCGCGGTCGCCTCGGCAAGCGGAAGAAACTTGAGCGCCGAAAAAAAGCTCAGTGACGAGCCTATCAATACGATGCCTCGCACCACGTGCATCTTCCACCGCTTGGTGCGCACCAGTCCCCATCGCATGGTCGGACCGAGAACCGCGGTCATCACCAGCACCTGCATGCCCCACCGCGCCCAGACCAGCAGCGGCACCGGATAGCGCTGGCTCAAGTACTTGACGCTGGCATCCAGCGAGGTGAAGCACGCCGTGGCGGCGATGATCATCAAGATCGCCGAAAACGGCGGGTGCGTCGGTCGCGGCATCAGCGGCCTGTTGGCGCCAACGTTAGTGAGCGGGCAGTTTGAACAGTTTTCCGAATGCGACACCGACCGCACAGCCGAGGAAATAATAAACGACCGCGTTGGCGACCGCCGCAGGGATTACGAATGCCCATTCGCGCACGGGTCAGGGACATAGTTCAGTTGCCCGGAGAAGGGCACCCAGTAAAGGTAGCCTGCTGGAACGAATACGGAGAGCGCCACGAGATCGCAAAGCATCCCACCGCAGGCCATGGCCTCATGAAACAGAAACGCTGCGGCTATCGTATATAGTGCCGCTGAGAACGATCCGGTTTTGGACCACCGGATCATGCGCCACCCAAATGCATATTCATCGGCTCATGCTAAACAAAAGGGTCATGGAAGCGCAATGATCCAAGGCTTACCCTCCGTGCGCCACGACGCCGACGGCGTCACCGTCGATCAGGAGTCATCATGCTTGCAAGACAGCTTGCCACAGTCAGCGTCGCGGTACGCGCCGTTGCCGCGATTGCCGCTATCGCCGCCATTGGATTCTTATCCGCCACCGTGTTGCACGCTCAAGCACCGCAAGCGGCGACGCAGCGGGCGAGAGTGGTCATTCAGGTCAGCGATTCCGACCAGGGCAAATGGAATCTCGCGCTCAACAATGCCAAGAACATTCAGACCGACCTCGGCGCGGCCAACGTCGACATCGAAATCGTTACCTACGGCCCTGGGATCGATATGCTCAAGCTCGATTCTCCGGTTGGCGGGCGGATCAGCGAGGCGACGACCGCCGGCGTCAAGGTCATCGCTTGCGAGAACACCATGCGAGGCCAGAAGCTGACCCGAGCCGACATGCTGAACGGCATCGGCTACGTCCCCGCCGGGGTGGTCGAGCTGATGTCCCGGCAGCAGCAGGGGTGGGCGTATATCCGGCCCTAGGAAGGCCGCTAGGCAGAACCGGGCTGTGTTTGCGTGTGAACGCGGGCGGGAGTGCCCGCTGCACCGAGATCCCAGAACAGCCCGGTCATGATCTGCAGCCCTTCGCGCGCGACCCGCGAGAGCATGTGCTCGTTGGGCGCGTGTTGCGAGCACGCTGGGTAGGAGTGCGGCACCCAGATCGTCGGCAAGGCGAGCACGTCCGCGAAGCAATCATTGGGTAAGGATCCGCCGAGGTTCGGCAGTACGGCCGGCCGAGTTCCGGTCGTTGCCGCGATCGACGCGCTCGCCCAGTGCACCCACGGGTTTTCCGGATCCAGCCGCGTCGCCGCCATCGGCTCCATGCTCGCCTGACGCACCTCCACCTTGGAAAATCCACGGCCATCGAGATGCGTGCGTACGGCCGGAATGAACGTACGCCAGTCGCATCCGGCGACGAACCGAAGCTGCATGTGCGCGCTGGCGCGAGGCGGAATGGCGTTGACCGGATGCTCGGGATTGCCGGTGCGAAACGCAAGCACCTCCAGGGCGTTCCAGCCGAAGACGCGCTCGGCCGGCGTCAGCGCCGGTTCGCCCCAGCCGGCGTCGATTGCGGGCCCGCCTGGCTCGCCGGGTTCGATATCGGCGAGCGCGCGCCGCACCGAATCGGGAATCGGCGGAGGACGCAGCGCATCGACCAGGATAAGCCCGCGCGCGTCGACCATGGACGCGATGGCGCTGGCGAGAATCGTTCCGGGGTTGGCGAGCAGCCCTCCCCAGTTGCCCGAATGGTGGGCGCCTTCGCGGAGCACAACGTCGAGGTCGAAGTTGAATGCTCCGCGCGAACCGAGAAAGATGGTCGGCCGATCCGACGATAGCCGCGGGCCGTCGGAGGCGATCAGGACGTCGGCACTCAAGCGTTCGGCGTGGCGCTCGCACGTCATGCGCAGGCCCGGCGAGCCGATTTCCTCTCCCATTTCGAGCAGCAGCTTGGCGTTGAACCCGAGCTTCCCGCGCTGCTCGAGCACGCGTCCCAGCGCGGCGAGATTGACGGTGTGCTGGCCCTTGTTGTCGGCGGTGCCGCGACCGTACCACTTGCCCTCGATGGCGCAGAGCTCCCACGGCGAGCGGCCATCGCTCCACTGCGCGTCGTAACCGGCAACGACGTCGCCATGACCGTAGATCAGTACGGTCGGCGACGATGCATCCTCGCGCCGCTCGCCAAACAGCATCGGCGGCGCGCCAGCCGCAGGATTGGGCCAAAGCTGCCACTGAAAGCCGAGCCGCTCGACGCTGGGACCGATTTCCTCGGTCAGGTAAGCGACCAGCGTGTCGGACCGCTCCGCGTTTTGACTTTCGGTCGGAAAGGCGACCCGGCGCTTGAGCTCGGCCTGGAGCGAGCCGGCATCGAACCAAGCCGTGGCGGAGGCGATTGCCGCAGTGCGGGACGCTGTCATGACAGACGTGGAGCGGGTGAAGGGAATCGAACCCTCGTCGTAAGCTTGGGAAGCTTCTGCTCTACCATTGAGCTACACCCGCGCTGAGCAACGATTATAGCGAACGGCCATTGCGTGCCGTAGGCTACATCGCATAAGCCAGCGCAAAGGCAGGTTTTCTCACTCGAAGCGTAAGCGATTGTAACCGGGCATTTTGGCCAACGCGACGTCCCGTCGCAATTGCGCGACAATAGCGGTCGGTCGTTGTCGGCAGGAGCTTGAATCTTCGTAGCGTCCGCTGGTCAATAGTTTGCGTGGGCGCGCGACGATGATCTCCGGCTGCCGGCGCAACACGGAAGCGACATCGGGCACCCATGGCGAAAAGGAAAAAGCTGTTCACGATACTGGCCGGGGTCGCCGGCCTCGCCGTCGTCGTCGGCCTGGTAGCGCAATACAACAAGGAGTCTCGCGCCGCAGCTCAAAAGACGACCGCAGCGGTGCCGGTCAGCGCTGCGCAGGTCGTCGCCAGGACCATGCCGGTAAGCCTGACGGCGATCGGCAATGTCGAGCCGTTCACCACGGTTGCGGTCAAGGCAAGGGTCGATGGCCAGCTCAACTCGGTCAAGTTCAAGGAGGGCGACGAAGTTCGCCAGGGCTCGGTGATGTTCGAGATCGATCCTCGGCCGTTTGCCGCCAGTCTCAAACAGGCGCAGGCCAACCTGGCCAAGGACCGCGCGCTTTTAGACCGCGCCAGCGAGCAGGAAAAGCGCTACAAGGACCTGCTCTCGAAGAACTTCATTTCACCGGATGCCTACGAGCAGGTGCGCACCAATACCGAAACCGCCGCCGCGACGGTAAGCGCGGACGAAGCCGCGATCGAGAACGCCAGGCTGATGCTCGAGTACTGCACCATTCGCTCGCCGGTCACCGGGTATGCGGGACGCATCCAGATCCAGCAGGGCAATCTGGTCAAGGCCAACGACACCAACCCGCTCGTCACCGTCAATCAGGTCGTCCCGATCTACACCTCGTTCTCGGTCCCGGAACAGAACGTGTCAGACATCCGCAAGTACCAGGGCGACGGTGAGCTCAAGGTGCAGGCTGCTTTCACCAACGCGGCGCACGCTCCGGTCGCCGGCAAGCTGTCGTTCATCGATAACACGGCCGACATGACGACCGGAACGATCAAGCTCAAAGCCGAGTTCCCCAACACCGACAAGGCGCTCTGGCCCGGGCAATTCGTCAACGTGGTGCTAACGCTCTACGAGCAGAAGGACGCCGTTGTCGCCCCGTCGGCCGCGATTCAGAACGGCCCGGCAGGTCAGTATGTCTACGTCGTAAAGCCTGATCAGACCGTCGAGATGCGCGTGATCAAGATCGCCCGCGCCGAAGGCGACGACACCGTCGTCGCAAGCGGCCTGCAGCCCGGCGAGCAGGTCGTCATTGTCGGCCAGTTGCGGCTCGCTCCGGGGACCAAGGTGAACGTCGGCAAGGACTTGCGCGCCTCGTGAACATTTCCGAGCTTTTTGTCCGACGACCGGTGATGACCGTGCTGGTCATGGTCGGCATTCTGATCTTCGGCATTCTCGGGTATCGGCAGCTGCCGATCAACGCGCTGCCCAATGTCGACTTCCCGACCATCCAGGTACAGGCGCAACTCCCCGGCGCGAACCCGGATACCATGGCTTCCGCGGTCGCGACGCCGCTGGAGAAGCAGTTCTCGTCGATCGCCGGGGTCGACAACATGACGTCGGTCTCCACCGACGGCCTGGCAACCATCACGCTGCAATTCTCGCTCGACCGAAGCATCGACGCGGCTGCGCAGGACGTTCAGTCGGCGATTGCTGCGGCGGCGCGATCGCTGCCCTCGTCGATGCCGACGCCGCCGACGCAGCGCAAGGTGAACCCCGCCGACGCGCCGATCATGAACATCGTGCTGTCGTCGACCACTTTGCCGCCGTCGACCGTTGCCGAGTATGCCGAAAACCTGCTCGCCCAACAGATATCGACGATCAGCGGCGTTGCGCAGGTGCAGGTATACGGGTCGCAGCAGTACGCGGTGCGCATTCAGCTCGACCCGAATGCGCTGGCCACTCGCGGCATCGCGCTCACCGATGTCGAACAGGCCGTGGGAAACAGCAACGTCAACCTGCCGACCGGGACGCTGTTTGGGCGCGACAAGGCAACCTCGATCCAGGCGACCGGTCAGCTCATGACTGCGCAAGCCTATGCCCCGATTATCGTCGCCTATCGCAACGGCGCCCCGGTGCGGCTGAACGAGATCGGACGCGTATTCGACAGCATACAGAACGACAAGATCGCGGCGTGGCACAACGGTACCCGCGGCATCATGCTCGGCGTGCAGCGCCAGCCGGGGACGAACACCATCGAGATCGTCGACGCGATAAAGAAGATCCTGCCGACCTTCGAGTCGCAACTCCCGCCTGCGATTCAGCTCACCATGTTTTACGACCGATCGGTCCCGATCCGCAACGGTGTCCGCGACGTTCAGGAATCGCTCCTGCTTGCATTGGGGCTCGTCATTGCGGTCATCTTCGTCTTCCTGCGCAGCGCTTCCGCGACCATCATTCCGAGCCTTGCGTTGCCGCTGTCGATCGTCGGCACGTTCGCGGTGATGTACGCGTTCAGCTACAGCCTCGACAACCTGTCGCTGATGGCGCTGACGCTGTGCGTTGGTTTCGTCGTCGATGACGCGATCGTCATGCTGGAGAACATCACGCGTCACATGGAAATGGGCAAGTCGCGTATGCAGGCGACGCTCGACGGATCCAAGGAAGTCGGATTCACGATCGTATCGATGACAATATCGCTCGTCGCCGTGTTCATCCCGGTGCTGTTCATGGGCGGCATCCTCGGCCGTCTGCTGCGCGAATTCGGCGTCGTCATCATCGTCGCGGTGCTGATCTCGGGTGTCGTCTCGCTGACGCTGACGCCGATGCTGTGCAGCCGCATGCTTGTCGACGAGCGCGCGAAAAAGCACGGCCGCTTCTACGCCTTGAGCGAGCGAATGTTCGACGCGCTGCTCGGCGGCTATCGCAGGACGCTGATTTGGGCGCTTGCGCACCGGCGGCTGACGCTGGCCGTATTTTTCGCGGTCACCGTCGCGACAGGGGTGCTGTTCAGCACCATGTCGAAGGGGTTCCTGCCGGCCGACGATCAGGGGTTGATCCTGGTGTTCACCGAGGCTGCGCAGGACGTTTCCTTCACGGCGATGGCGAACATGCAGCGCCAGGTGGCCGAGATCGTCAAGGAGAACCCCTATGTCGCGGGCGCGATGTCAACGGTCGGCGCCGGGGGCCCGAGCGCATCGCTTAACGTGGGCCGGATTTTTGTCTCGCTCAAGCCGCGCGACGAGCGCCCGAGGGCCGATGTAGTGATTCAACAGTTGCGCGGCCCCCTTGCGAGTGTCAGCGGCATCAAGTCCTACGTGCAGAACATTCCGGCGATCCGGATCGGCGGCCAGATCACCAAGAGCTCGTATCAATACACGCTGCAGGGCACCGATACGACCGAGCTCTATCAATGGGCGCAGAGGGTCGAGGAGAAGCTTCGCTCGCTGCCCGGGCTGGTTGACGTGACCAGCGACCTGCAGATCGCCAAGCCGCAGGTGACCGTCGAGATCGATCGCAACAAGGCGTCGGCGCTCGGCGTCTCGGCACAGGCGATCGAAAGCACGCTCTACGACGCTTATGGCCAGCGCCAGGTTTCGACCATCTTCGCGCCGACCAACCAGTACTGGGTCGTGATGGAGTTGGAGCCTCGTTATCAGACCGATCCGTCGGTCCTGTCTCTGCTCTACGTGCGCTCAGCGACCGGTGCGCTGGTTCCCTTGAACAGCGTCGCGACGCTGAAACCAACAGTGGGACCGTTGGCGATCAACCATCTGGGCCAGTTGCCATCGGTCACCCTTTCGTTCGACCTGAGGCCCGGCGTCGCGATCGGCGACGCGATCAAGGAGATCAACAAAGCGACCGCCGAGATGCGCTTGCCGGCGACGGTCACCGGGCTCTACCAGGGGACGGCGCAGGCATTCCAGTCGTCGCTGCAAGGCATGGGCATCCTGCTGGTGCTGGCGATTTTCGTGATCTATCTCGTGCTCGGCATCCTCTACGAGAGCTTCATCCATCCACTGACGATACTCTCGGGCCTGCCGACCGCGGGCTTCGGCGCGCTGGTGACGCTGATGTTCTTCGGCATCGAGCTCAACATGTACGCATTCGTCGGCATCATCATGCTGGTCGGCATCGTGAAAAAGAACGCGATCATGATGATCGACTTCGCCATCGAGGCGCAACGCAAGGAAGACAAGCCGCCCGACGAAGCGATCTTCCAGGCATGCATAACACGCTTCCGCCCGATCATGATGACGACGATGGCGGCGCTGATGGGCAGCCTTCCGATTGCGCTCGGCCTCGGTGCCGGCGGCGAAACGCGGCGCCCGCTGGGCCTGGCCGTCGTCGGCGGTCTGGTCGTGTCGCAGCTCCTGACGCTGTACATCACGCCGGTGATTTACCTCTACTTCGAGCGGCTGCAACAGTGGTACGCCGCGCGGCGTGCGACCGCACCGCGGGAAGCCGAGCCGGCGACAGCAACGGGCGACTGAAGGTCGCGCAGGCGCGCTTGCCGTCGGACCGCGTTTGGCGTACCGTTGTGGATGACGCTAGGGGTCCTCCCGCGCTTGGCATGCCGGCGCGGGACGGTGAGAGCACACCCTTGGTACCTGTGCGGATAATGCCGGCGCAGGGAAGCGTGCATCGTCCCTCGCTCCCTGCACGCATGGCCGCCTTTGCAGAGGAGCAACATGAACGCCAACGATAGTTTCTTCGCACGCGACGCGCACGTCGACGACGCAGCGATCCAGCCACTGCCGAACTCGCGCAAGATCTTCGTCCAAGGCTCGCGCGCCGACGTCCGCGTGCCGATGCGCGAGATCGCGCAAAGCGATACCCCGGCATCGTTCGGCTTGGAGAAAAATCCGCCACTGGTCGTGTACGACACCTCGGGTCCGTATACCGATCCCAAAGCCGAGATCGACATCCGCTCCGGACTCGCGCCGCTGCGCGCCCCATGGATCGATGAACGCGGCGATATCGTTGAGCTAACCGAGCTTTCGTCTGCGTACGGACGTGCGCGCCTCGCCGACACCGATCTGGCGGGCATGCGCTTCGACCTGCATCGCAAGCCGCGGCGTGCCAAGCCGGGCGCCAACGTCTCGCAGATGCATTATGCGCGGCGCGGCATCGTAACGCCGGAGATGGAGTTTATCGCCATCCGCGAAAATGCCATGCGCGAAGAGGCGCTGCGAACCTTGCCCGAGCTGGTGACGCGCCAGCACCCGGGGCAGAGCTTCGGCGCGGCGATTCCAGCCGTCACGACGCCCGAGTTCGTGCGCTCCGAAGTCGCCCGCGGCCGCGCCATCATTCCGGCGAACATCAACCATCCCGAGTCCGAGCCGATGATCATCGGCCGCAACTTTCTGGTGAAGATCAACGCCAACATCGGCAACTCGGCGGTTTCGTCGTCGATCTACGAGGAGGTCGAGAAGATGACGTGGGCGACGCGATGGGGCGGCGACACGGTCATGGATCTATCCACCGGCAAGAACATCCATGAGACGCGTGAGTGGATCATCCGCAACTCTCCGGTGCCGATCGGCACGGTGCCGATCTATCAGGCGCTGGAAAAGGTCGACGGCAAGGCCGAGGACCTGACCTGGGAGATGTACCGCGACACGCTGATCGAGCAGGCCGAGCAGGGCGTCGACTACTTCACGATCCATGCCGGCGTGTTGCTGCGCTACATCCCGATGACCGCCAAGCGGATGACCGGCATCGTCTCACGCGGCGGATCGATCATGGCCAAGTGGTGCCTCGCGCATCATAAGGAGTCATTTCTGTACACGCATTTCGAGGACATCTGCGAGATCATGAAGGCGTACGACGTGAGCTTCAGTCTCGGCGACGGGCTGCGTCCGGGCTCTGGCTTCGATGCCAACGACGAAGCGCAGATGGCCGAGCTCGCGACGCTGGGCGAATTGACGCAAGTCGCGTGGAAGCACGACGTGCAGACCATGATCGAGGGACCCGGCCACGTTCCGATGCATCTCATCAAGCACAACATGGACGAGCAGCTTCGGCTCTGCGGCGAGGCACCCTTCTATACGCTCGGACCGCTCACCACCGACATCGCGCCGGGGTACGATCACATCACCTCGGCGATAGGCGCGGCGATGATCGGCTGGTACGGCACCGCGATGCTGTGCTACGTGACGCCCAAGGAACATCTCGGGCTGCCCAACAAGAACGACGTCAAGGACGGCATCATGGCGTACAAGATCGCCGCGCACGCGGCCGATCTCGCCAAGGGGCACCCGGGTGCGCAGATCCGCGACAACGCGCTGTCGAAGGCGCGTTTCGAGTTCCGCTGGGAAGATCAGTTCAATCTCGGCCTCGATCCGGATAAGGCGCGCGAGTTTCACGACGAGACGCTCCCGCAGCACGGCGCGAAGCTCGCGCACTTCTGCTCGATGTGCGGGCCGCACTTCTGCTCCATGAAGATCACCCAAGACGTGCGCGACTACGCGGCGAAGCTCGGCGTCGACGAGAAGGCGGCGCTGGAGAGGGGAATGGAGGCGAAGGCGGTCGAGTTCGTCAGGAAAGGCGCGGAGATTTATTCCAAAGCGTAAGGCAAGCCTGCTTGGGGCGCATGCGAGCTGGAAGCGCCGGACAACGCGCAGCGCTTGATGAAAAAGCTGGATGTGGTCTGGCCCATCGAATCCGCACATCCGGATAGCCAGCATTCCATGCGCAAAGCGGTTTTCGCCGCGCCGCTGCAGGACCGCAACCGTCTTTTCTAGCCGACCCTGCCGCCTTTGCGCGCGCGACGCTTGCCTTTGGCGGACGACGGGTTACGCGGCGGCGATTTCCGTTTGTCTGGCGGGAACGAGCCGCGCTGTTCCGCCGCAACCTCATCGAACAGCCACTGCCGGAACGGCGCGAGCTTGGGCGAGTCGGCGAGCCGCGGCGGATAAACAAGAAAATATTTTCTGGGCGAGGGTACGACGACGTCGAACAGCTGGATGAGCACGCCGTTGCGGACGTCGTCACCGAGCAGCGAAGTTCGTGCAAGCGCGATGCCCTGGCCCTCGATGGCTGCCTGCATCGTGTGCGAGGAGTCGCTGAACGTCGGCCCGCGCGAGGGTTCGGGCCAGTCCAGGCCGGCCGCCTCGAACCACGGTTTCCACAAATCGCCCTCGGATCGCAGCAATGTGTACTGAGCAAGCTCCGCCGGGCGCGCCGGCAGCCGCCCATTGTCGAGGCGCGGGCTGCACACCGGGAAGTAGAAGTCGTCGAGCACGTATTCCGAAGTAAGCCCGGGCCAATCACCCAATCCATTGCGGATCGCGACGTCGACGTCATCGCGCCTGAAGTCCGCCAGTGCATTGTTCGCATTGACATCAAGATCGATGTCCGGGTGCGCCGCGAAAAATCTGCCTATCCGCGGCAACAGCCAGCGGGCGGCGAATGACGGCATGACGCTGACTCTCAACTGCCGCGGGTTTGCGCGTTCGGTCACCTCGCGTACCGCATCGGCCAGGTCGGAGAGCACGGCGCGCACTCGACTCGCGAAGCGCTCGCCTTCGTCGGTCAGGCGGATGCCGCGCCCCGCGCGCTCGATAAGACGAACGCCGAAATCAGCTTCCAGCGCTTTGATCTGATGACTGATCGCGCTGTGCGTGAGATTGAGGGTCTCGGCAGCGCGCGTGAGACTCCGTGCACGAGCGGCCGCGTCGAACGCGCGCAGGGCCTGCATCGGGGGAAGACGGTCGGCCATTTCACTGAGTCAATGATGTGAAAACGATTCACATCATATCCCAATACAAATCGTTTGTCCCGGGACGCCGCCACCTCTACACTTTGCCTCGAAAGCGCACTTCCGCGCCCGGAGCCAAGACATGAAGATTCCACTCTCATTTAAGCGCATGTTTCTCGAACCCGGCAAGACCTTCGCGGTGCCCACGATCGCGGGCGCTCGCGTGCGGGTGGTCGACGGCATGGTATGGGCCACGACCAGCAGCAATCCGGACGACGTCTGGCTGGGAGCGGGCGAAGAGCACACGTTGCAGAGCCCGGGTTTGACCGTCATCGAATCGGTTGCCCGCTCGACGGTGGAGCTCCTTCCGCCGACTGCAACCCCCGGCACTCGAGGTCGCATCATGAACCGCTACGAAATCAAGATTCCCCGCGCGGCCTGCAATATCGCCGCGATTGCAATGACGGCGATCAGCATCGGTCTGCTGGTTATCCTTCCGGCAAGAATGGGGGCCGACAGGCACGAGCTTCGGCAGCCCCCAACGTCGAATGCCCTCGCCGCCACGCCGGTCGAATCGCTGGATAGCCGCCTCGGCGACACGGTCAAGCCGGCGGAGAGAACGATTACCCAGGCAGCGAGCGGCGTCGCGCCGCCAACCCGCATTCGGTGACGGCGGCACACAACGGCGCAACTTATTCCGGCGGGCCCGCGCTTCCATCCGGGCCCCGCCCAAACAGCTCACGGACGAGACCCCAAAGACCAAGCACTGCGGTGCCGAGGCAGACGATCGCGAAAAATCCGGAAACGATGCGCGCCCACCATGGCATCGGCTCGCTGCTGGCAAAACCTGCAACGCCGCCGATGGTCCAGGTCCCATCGGGCCCGGGATGGAGCGGCGTGAGCGCCAGCGCCGCGCAGACGCAGCCGAATGTCGCCATGAAGAGTGCAAACGACAAGGTGCGCAGCCGCGGCCAGGATTCGGGAAGCGCCGCAAAGACACCGATCGCCGCGAACACGGTGCCCAGCACGATCACCAGAGGGTAGTCGCTCCTCGGCAGCGTCGACGACCACCAGGGCCCGGCGAGCAGCGCCGTGCCGATCAGAAACGCGATCAAACCGGGAACAGCCCTCATGCGGTAACCTGCAGTGCTCGGGTCGCGGGACCCGCCGTCGAAAAGATCGACACGCCGAGCTAACGCTGGGGCAACGTGCGCCGGCGTCTGAAAGCGACAATGTAAATCGCCGCGTTTATCGCAACGACCGCCGCGCCGAGTACAGTCTGTGTAGCTCGCGAAAGCCCCTCGGGATACAAGAGCGATACGACATAGTGGTCGATGAACCCACCGCCGTATCCCGCCTGCCCGGCCTGCTGGCGCAGAGCCCATTCCAGCGGCGTCAACGGGCAGATTGTTCCGCTGAATTCTATGAACGCGGCCCAGACCAGAGCCGGAACGTGCAGCCACGCGAGCCACGGCCACCGCAAAGCCAGAGGCGCGCCAAGAACGACAAACAAGACGAAAGCGAAGTGTGCGGCGAGAATTGCGTCGGCGGCGGCGCGATACGCCATGTCGATAACAAGCGACCGCTACGCAGCGACGTTGATACGCACCGGCACCCGCCGGCGTCCCCATTGACGGTGGTCGAAGCGCTGGAAGTGGCCCGGCACGGCGGCGTGGCAATGCCGGCAAGCGCCTTCCGGCGTCAGCTCGTAGCTCCGGATCTCGTACCAGTCGCGCACGATCAGCGGCTTCGCGCAGCTTGGGCAGAAGGTCGTGCCGCCCTCGGGGTCGTGCACGTTGCCGGTGTAGACATAGCGCAGACCCTGGTCAAGCGCGATGTTGCGCGCACGGGTTAATGTGGCCGCGGGAGTCCGCGCGATGTCGGTCATCTTGTAGTCGGGATGGAAGGCGGTGAAGTGCAGCGGCACGTCGGACCCGAGCTCGCGTGCGATCCACTTGCACTCCGCCTCGATCTCCCAATCGGAATCGTTCTTGGCCGGAATCAGCAGCGTGGTGATCTCGGTCCAGACGTCGGTTTCGTGGCGCAGATAGACGAGCGTGTCGAGCACCGGCTGCAGGTGCGCGCCGCACACCTTGACATAGAACTCGTCGGTAAAGCCCTTCAGATCCACGTTTGCCGCATCCATCTTGGCGTAGAAGTCGCGCCGCGCCTCGACTCCTATGTAGCCCGCAGTCACCGCGACCGCCTGAATGCCGACGTCGCGGCAGGCGTCGGCGGTATCCATCGCATACTCGGCGAAAATTACCGGGTCGTTGTAGGTGAAGGCGACGCTCTTGCAGCCGGCGCGGCTGGCTGCCTCCGCGATCGCCCGAGGGGAGGCCTGGTCCATCAGCGTATCCATCTCGCGCGACTTGGAAATGTCCCAGTTCTGGCAGAACTTGCACGCGAGGTTGCAGCCGGCCGTGCCGAAGGAGAGCACGCTCGATCCCGGATAGAAGTGATTGAGCGGCTTCTTTTCGATAGGGTCGATGCAAAAACCGGATGAGCGGCCATAAGTGGTGAGCACCATTTGATCGCCGCTGCGCTGACGCACGAAGCAGGCACCGCGCTGGCCTTCGTGCAGGCGGCAGTCGCGCGGACACAGGTCGCACTGGATGCGCCCGTCGTCGATGAAATGCCAATAACGGCCCGGGTGATCGCTCACGACATTTCTTCCATGGTGCGCAAATCGCTTTCGCGCCACTTGGTGACGCCATATCGCGATATGTGCACGGCCGCACTCCAGAAGTCGATCGGCAGGCCGGCCTTGCGCTTTAGCTCGGCGAGAAACTCCGTGGGGTCGCGAAGCGAGTCCCACACCTGCGGCAGGAAGGTCGCGCGCCTGCCCGCGAGTTCTAGCACCACGCCGTCGATACCCGGCCGTAGCTGAGCGAGCAACGCCTGTTCGCCGTCCGCCGTCAGGACCTCGGGGGCTGACAGCAAGGAAACCTCCACCGACGTGTCCATGAACTCGTCGGCGCCTAAGCGCGGAAAACGCGGATCGTCGAACGCCGCGGCGATCGCATTGGCGCGCACGTCGACGCCCAGCGGCCGCCTGGCCTCGAGCGTGCCGATGCAGCCGCGCAGCAATCCGTTCTTGAAAAGCGTCACGAATGTCGCGCCCGGTGCCTCGAGCGACGGATGTCCGCGCTCCGCGCGTCCCGGCCCCCTATGATCGGACCCTGAGTAGTCGGACCCTATGCTGCCGGCTTGACCCAGCTCGGCGCCGATAGCGCGTCGCGCGATCGTCACCAGCGAGCGGCCGAGGTCTGCGTCATGCATCGACGGTCTCCTCGAGACGTCTCGTCGCGACGCTCGCCGGCACCTTCCGCGCGAACGCAAACGCGGCATAGCCGACCACGCGCGATTTTTCACCCGCGGTATCGCCGGAGTTGCGCAGGTCGATGAGCTCCGGCTCGAGGCCATGCCGGCGCGCGCAAAGCGCGAAGCCGTTGATAGGCGTGGCGCCGCACGCCTGCCGG
>DATMNH010000153.1:0-5712 GCA_035568975.1 Casimicrobiaceae bacterium | reverse complement strand
GCGCTGTGAGCAGCGAGCCAGGTCCCGTTCGCGAAGCGAATGGGGTGCGAGCGCCCGCGAATCAGCGCCCGCCGCCGACGCAAGACATTCCAATCCATAATGGCGTGCAAGGAGTCGGCGCGGCAGCCGGGCTGCGGAGGTCCGGCGCCGGACTCGCCAATGGTAAGATAACTATTTCTTGCCCGATTCTTCTCCCATGCCGATCCGCACTCAGCACTTAGCCGATGCCGACCCGGAAATCGCCGAGGCCATCAGCGCCGAGAACCGCCGCCAGGAAGATCACATCGAGCTGATCGCCTCGGAGAACTACACCAGCCGCGCGGTGATGGAGGCGCAGGGCTCGAGTCTCACCAACAAATACGCAGAGGGATACCCGGGAAAGCGGTATTACGCGGGTTGTGAGTTCGTGGACATTGCCGAGCAGCTGGCGATCGATCGGCTCAAAAAACTCTTCAACGCCGAGTTCGCCAACGTGCAGCCGCACTCGGGAGCGCAGGCGAATCAGGCCGTGTTTTTCGGCACGCTCAATCCCGGGGACACCATCCTCGGAATGTCGCTGCCGCATGGCGGACATCTGACCCATGGCTCCCCGGTGAATATGTCCGGCAAGTGGTTCAATGTCGTTGCCTACGGGCTCGAACCGGAAACCGAGCTTATCGATTACAAGAGCGTGGAACGCCTGGCGAAAGAGCACAAGCCAAAACTTGTCATCGCCGGCGCGTCCGCGTATTCGCGGGTTATCGACTGGGCGCGCTTTCGTGAGATTGCGGACTCAGTCGGCGCCTATCTGATGGTCGACATGGCTCATTACGCCGGTTTGATCGCGGCCGAGGTCTATCCCACCCCCGTCGGCATCGCGCACTTCGTCACCAGCACGACGCACAAGACGCTGCGTGGTCCGCGCGGAGGCTTCATCCTCGCCGGCAAGGAACACGAGAAGCTCATCAATTCGGCGGTATTTCCCGGTCTGCAGGGCGGCCCGCTGATGCACGTGATCGCGGCGAAGGCGGTTGCATTCAAGCAAGCGCTGTCGTACGAATTCAAGGTCTACCAGGAGCGCGTGCTCGAGAACGCGCGCGTGCTCGCGACCGTGTTGCAGAACCGAGGGTTGCGGATCGTCTCAGGCGGTACCGACTCGCATATGTTTCTGGTCGACCTGCGGGCAAAGAATATAACCGGCAAAGATGCCGAGGCGGCGCTGACGCGCGTGAACATTACCGTGAACAAGAACGCGATTCCCGACGATCCGCAAAAGCCTTTTGTGACCAGCGGCGTGCGCATCGGGAGCCCGGCCGTTACTACTCGCGGCTTCAGCGAGATCGAATGCGAGGAGCTGGCGCATTTGATCGCCGACGTCCTCGATGCACCGGCTGACGCCAAGACGCAGAAGCGCGTGGTCGCGGGCGTGAAAGCGCTGACCAAGAAATTCCCCGTATACCGGTGAGTCATCATCGACAGCCCGGTTGCGGGCGGCGGCCGGGAACGCACTCGATTTCTCGACCGCCCCGATCCGCCACGATGCGGCTTTAGACGATGAAGTGCCCCTTTTGTGGAAGCGCGGAAACCCAGGTCGTCGACTCGCGGGTTTCGGAGGCCGGTGATTCGATTCGCCGCCGCCGGCGTTGCCTCGCGTGCCAGAAACGATTTACGACCTACGAGACGGCAGAGCTGCGACTGCCGCAGATCGTCAAGCAAAATGGTACCCGCGCGGACTTCGACGTCGATCGCATCCGCAACGGATTTCAGCGCGCCCTGCATAAGCGCCCCGTGCCGACCGAGTACGTGGACCAGGCCGTCGAGCGTATCTTGCAACAAGTGCTGGGCTTGGGTGAGCGCGAGATTCCGTCGCGTCAGGTGGGCGAGATGGTCATGCAGGAGCTCTACAAGCTCGACAAGGTTGGATACATCCGCTTTGCCTCGGTGTACCGCAGCTTTCAGGACGTCGCCGATTTCAGGGACGCGCTGCAGGAAGTCGAGCCGGCGCCGCCGCGGCGCAAGCCGCGCTAATCTGTTGGGACAGAAATTCCGACTATCGAGTGAATTTCTGACTCAGCACATTATATTCGCCGCCGCGGAACTCGACCCGACATTCGCTCCGATATGATCGCCGCGACGGATCGCGACATGATGACGCGCGCGCTCGAACTCGCGGAACGCGGCCTGTTCACGACCACGCCCAATCCGCGCGTGGGCTGCGTGATCGCACGCGATAGCCTGGTGCTGGGCGAGGGCTGGCACGAGCGCGCCGGCGGCGCGCACGCGGAGGTCCGTGCACTGGACGACGCCCGTGCCCGTGGCAACGATGTGCGGGGCGCAACGGCGTACGTCACGCTGGAGCCGTGCAATCACCAGGGAAGGACTCCCGCCTGCACCGAGGCTCTGCTCGCGGCCGGAATCACGCGCGTCGTGGCGGCGATGAACGATCCGGACCCGCAAGCGGCCGGGGGCGCCGATCGTCTTAGAGCCGCGGGCGTGACGGTCGAGGTGGGCCTGCTCGAAGATGCGGCGCGGGAGCTCAACGTCGGCTGGATACACAGGCTGCGTCATGGCCGGCCGTGGATACGAATCAAAGTCGCGGCAAGTCTCGACGGCCGCACCGCGCTGGAGAACGGTGCCAGTCAATGGATCACCGGCGAGGAAGCGCGCGCTGATGGGCATCGCTGGCGCGCGAGGGCGTGTGCGATTCTCACCGGCATCGGCACGGTGCGGCAGGACGATCCGCGATTGACCGTACGGGCGATTGCGACGCCGCGGCAGCCGCTCAAGGTCGTTGTCGATCGCCACGGCGATCTGCCGACAACAGCGCGCGTGCTCACCGGCGGCGACGTCATTGTCGTCACTGCGACCGAGCCTGCCGCGAGCTTCCCCGAAAACGTGCAAGTGATTACCGTCCCCGATCGCGACGGGCGGATCGATCTCCACGCGATGGCGAAGGCGTTGGGCGAACGCCAAATCAACGAGCTGCACGTCGAAGCTGGGTCCAAGCTCAACGGCGCGATGCTCGCCGCCGGCATCGTCGACGAGCTCCTGCTCTACGTCGCGCCGTGCTTGCTGGGCGATCCCGCGCGCGGCATGTTCGCGCTGCCGGCGCCGCTGGAACGCCTGGGCGATCGGGTTTCGCTGAACGTGCGCAGCATCGATGCCGTCGGCGGCGATTGGCGCATCGTGGCGCGCGTCGAGCCAAGGAGCGCCTGATGTTTACCGGCATCGTGCAGTCAGTCGGACGCATCAGTGCGGTCGAGCCGCGCAGCGAGGGAGTGCAGGTCGCCGTCGACGCGGGAGCGTTCGCGGAAAAGGACATCGCGGTAGGCGACAGTCTCGCGCTCAACGGCTGCTGCCTCACCGTCGTCGCGATCGACGCCGGCACGATGCGCTTCGACGTGTCGTCGGAGACCTTGCGCTGCACGACCGGGCTCGATGGCATCGGCACGATCAACATGGAAAAGGCGCTGCGATTGTCAGATCGGCTGGGCGGACACCTGATGAGCGGCCACGTCGACGGCGTCGGCGTGGTGGATCGAGCAGAGCCGGTGGCGGACGGCGGAAGCGTTTTGCTCGAAGTCGACGCGCCGAGCGAGCTCGCACGCTTTATCGCTTCCAAAGGGTCGATCGCAATCGACGGCGTCAGCTTGACCGTCAATGCCGTCGACGGACGCCACTTTTCGGTGAACCTGATCCCGCATACACTGGCGGTGACGACCCTAGGCGCGCTTCGCGCCGGCGCCCGCGTCAATCTCGAGGTTGATCTGATCGCGCGCTACGTGGAGCGACTGAGCCGGGCCGGCTGAATCGAGCCAATTACTGAGGATTACCGAATTGGGTGACAGATTCCACAAGACTCGTCGTCCCCGCGAAGGCGGGGACCCATTTTGATTTTGCGCACCGGGCAAAATGGATTCCCGCTTGCGCGGGAATGACGATATTTGGGATCCGAGCGTCACGCATTTTCGTGATGCTCAATAAACCGAAGGAACTGACGGCAGCGGAAGAGCGAGCTTGCCGCAGATGAAGGAGGCGCCATGGATCTGACGACGTTGGAGCGATTGCCGCTGTGGATCGGCGGCCGCCCGGTTGCCGCGCACACGACGCGCTACGGTGAAGTCACCAATCCCGCGACCGGTGAAGTTGTCCGCCACGTCCCCTTGGCGGACGCCGTCGATGTGGACGCGGCAGTCGACGCGGCCAGGGCTGCGTGGCCGGCGTGGCGCGCGGCGCCCGCGCTTCGCCGGGCACGCATCTTGATGCGCTTTCGCGACTTGATGCAGACGCACAAGTCCGACCTGGCGCGGCTGGTTTCGCAGGAACACGGAAAGACCGCCGCCGATGCCGAAGGCTCCATCACGCGCGGCATCGAAGTGGTCGAATTCGCGACCGGTATCCCGCATCTGCTCAAAGGGGATTTCAGCGACAACGTCGGCACCGAGGTCGACAGTTTCTCGCTGCGCCAGCCGATGGGCGTCTGTGCCGGAATCACTCCTTTCAATTTTCCTGCCATGGTACCGATGTGGATGTTTCCGGTGGCGCTGGCTTGCGGCAACACGTTTATCCTCAAGCCTTCCGAGCGCGATCCGAGCATGAGCATGCGCATGGCGGAATTGCTCGACGAAGCAGGTCTGCCCGACGGCGTGTTCAACGTCATCCACGGCGACAAGGAAGCGGTCGACGCGATCCTTTCGCATCCGGACATCAAGGCGGTGTCCTTTGTCGGCTCGACGCCGATCGCGAAATACATCTACGAGACCGGCGCGCGTCACGGTAAGCGCGTGCAGGCGCTCGGCGGCGCGAAAAATCACGCCGTCGTCATGCCTGACGCCGATCTTGCGTTCGCCGCGGAAGCGCTGATAGGCGCGGGATATGGGTCGGCGGGCGAACGTTGCATGGCGGTGTCGGTCGTGGTCGCCGTCGGCGACGCGGCCGAGCCCTTGTGCGCCCGTTTGGCCGAGCGTGCTCGGCGGGTGACAGTCGGTCCGGGAGACCGGCCCGAATCGGAGATGGGGCCGGTGATTACCTGCGCGGCGCGCGACCGGATCATGGGCCTGATCGACCGTGGCGTGGCGGAAGGCGCGACGCTGGTGGTGGACGGCCGAAAGCCGACGGTTCCCGGACACGAGCATGGCTTTTTTGTGGGACCCACGCTCTTCGATCACGCGACCGAACAGATGGCCATCTACCGCGAGGAGATCTTCGGGCCGGTGCTGACCATTGTGCGCGTCGACTCGCTCGACGCGGCGATCGCGTTGATCAACGCCAATCCTTACGCTAACGGTGCGGCGCTGTTTACCCGCTCAGGGTTTGCGTCGCGCCGGTTTCAGCAGGACGTCGAAGTCGGCATGATCGGCATCAATGTGCCGATACCGGTGCCGATGGCGTTCTATTCGTTCGGCGGCTGGCGCAATTCGCTGTTCGGCGATTTGCACGTGCACGGCATGGACGGCGTGCGCTTTTACACGCGCGGCAAAGCCGTGACTACGCGTTGGCCTGACGATGGCAGCGCCGCACCGGGGTTTCACCTCCCCACACTCGGCTAGCGCTCAAGCCGCAGCTTCGATATTCGCCGCCGGTGAGGCGTCACTGCGTCGCGCGCGGCTTTGCGGCCGGCCGCAGGTTGAAAACGAACTCCAGAATTATCCAGTAAGGCGCCGGCTTCGCGTCGATTAACGCCGGCGCGAAACGTGCGCCATTGAGCGCTTCCAGAATTGCCGGCCGGAACAA
>DATMNH010000152.1:0-11235 GCA_035568975.1 Casimicrobiaceae bacterium | reverse complement strand
CCGTGACCCTCACCTGGCTGCAGGTCAGCTTGAGCGGCTATACGCCCGCGTGGCTTTTGTATCTCGGCTTGTTTTTCATCGTGATCATCCTCTTCGCGCCAAGCGGCCTCGCCGGCCTGATCGCGATGCACGCCCCGATCGCGCGGACGAAAGCGTTCCGTGGCGTGCTGCGCGCCTATGCCATCGCCCTGGTGCCGGCGATCGTCATGGGAATCGGCGCCGTGCTGCTGATCGAGATGAGCTATCGCCTTTCCACGCAGCCCGAGCTCGGCACGACCATGCGCCTGTTCTGGGTGCCGATGGACGCGGCAGCGCCCTGGGCGTGGATCGCGGCCGTTCTCCTGCTCGCGGTCGGTTTCGAGATTTTTCGCCGGACGTGGCGCTACGTGGCCGAGGCGTGGACCCGCGCCGGTGACGAGGCCCGGACCCGCACGTCCGCGGCAGGTTCGCCGTGACACCGGTTCCCGCGGCGGGCAGCCCCGGGCAGGATGGGTCCGCGCTGCAGTTGCGGGACATCCGAAAGAGCTTCGGCGCGACGCCGATCATCCATGGCGTTACGCTCGATATTCGCAAAGGCGAGCGCCATGCGATCATCGGCCCGAACGGCGCCGGCAAATCGACGTTGTTCAATCTCATCAGTGGGCGCTTCGCTCCGACGCAAGGCTCGATTCGGCTGAACGGCGAGGAAATCGCGGGCCGCGCCCCGCATCAGATCAACCGGCGCGGATTGGCGCGGAGCTTCCAGGTGACGAACATCTTCCCGCGGTTGAGCGTCTACGAAAATATCCGCTGCAGCGTGCTCTGGTGTCTGGGCCACCGGTACAATTTCTGGCGCAGCGTGGCCAAGCTGCGTGATGCCAACGAAAGGACGGAAAGAACGCTGGAGCAGATCGGCATGACGGCGCGCCGGAGTACGCTTGCGGGCGTGCTGACCTATGCCGAGCAGCGGGCACTGGAGATCGGGATCACGATTGCCGGGGATTCGTCGGTTATCCTGCTCGACGAACCGACGGCGGGCATGAGCCGGAGCGAAACCGAATCCGCGGTCGAGCTGATCCGGTCTGTCTCTCAGGGCCGGACCCTGCTGATCGTGGAGCACGACATGGGCGTCGTCTTCAATCTGGCCGATCGAATCTCGGTGCTGGTGTACGGCACGATCATCGCGACCGACGTGCCAGAACGCATACGCGAGAATACTGACGTCCAGACCGCTTATCTGGGCGCCCCGGCACATGCTTGAGCTCGACAATGTCCACGCCTACTACGGCAAGAGCCACATCTTGCAGGGCATCTCGTTTCGCGTCGACGAGGGCGAGATCGTCAGCTTGCTCGGGAGGAACGGCGCCGGCCGCTCGACAACGGTCAAGACGATCATGGGTGAAGTGGCTCCCGTCGGCAGCATTCGCTTCAAGGGAGCGCGTATAGACGGACTCAAGCCGCACGAGATCGCGCGCCGGGGCCTGGGGTACGTGCCCGAGGACAGAGAGATTTTTCCAGGCCTGACGGTGCGCGAGAATCTTCTCCTCGGGAAGAAGTCTAGCGGGCAGGCGGGGCGCTGGTCGCTCGACGATACATTCGAGCTCTTTCCGCTGCTGCGCGCGCGCGCCGATACACCCGGCGGTGTACTTTCCGGAGGTGAGCAGCAGATGCTGACGATTTGCCGTACGCTAATGGGCGACCCCGACTTGATCATGGTCGACGAACCGACGGAGGGGCTGGCACCGAAGCTGGTGGAGCTGGTGCAGGGACTCCTGGAGAAGATCGCCGAGCGCGGGATCGCAATCCTGCTGATCGAGCAAAAGCTGACGATCGCTCTGGCCATCTCGCGGCGCCTCTACGTCATGGGCCACGGGCATATCGTGTTCGAGGGCACGCCGCAGCATCTGCGCGCCGACGATGCGGTGCGCAAGGAATGGCTCGAAGTTTAGGGACACCAAGCCGGCCAACACCGAGGATTACCGCGCAACACGGGTCAAAGGAGCAGAAATCATCGGCGCTAACTTTCAACTGCATGGCACCGTAGCGGTGATCACGCTCGACAACCCGCCGCTCAACGGGCTGAATCACGAGCTGCGCGCCGGCTTGGTCGCCGGGCTCGACCGGGCGAGCGTCGACGCCGGAATCGAGGCCGTCATCATCATCGGCGCCGGCAAGGCGTTCTCGAGCGGCGCCGACATCCGCGAATTCAATACGCCGAAGGCGACGGCGGAGCCGACCCTCCGCAGCGCGATTCGCATCGTCGAGACCAACGCCAAACCGGTCATCGCGGCGATCGGCGGCATCTGCATGGGCGGAGGACTGGAGCTGGCGATGGGATGCCATTTCCGCGTTGCATCGCCCGGAGCAAAAATCGCGCTGCCCGAAGTCAAGCTGGGACTCCTGCCCGGCGCTGGCGGTACGCAGCGCCTCCCGCGGGCGATCGGTGTGGAAGCCGCGTTGAGCATGATCGTTTCGGGTACACCGGTCTCGTCCGAGCAATTCAAAGGCACCAGGCTCATCGACGAAATCATCGACGGTGAATTGTTGCAGGGTGCACTGGCGTTTGCGCGCAAGGCGGTCGCGGAGAAGAGGCCGCTCGCGCGCTTGCGCGACGTGAGCATCGACTTCCCGAACGCCGAGGCGTTTTTTCAGTTTGCCAGGAACAGCGTAGGCCCGCTCGCGAAGAACTTTCCCGCTCCGCTCAAGTGCATCGATGCGGTTGCCGCGGCCGTGACCAGGCCTTTCGACGAAGGCCTCAAGTTCGAGCGTGAGCTTTTCATGCAATTGGTGCAAACGCCGGAGTCGCGGGCGCTGCGCCATGCGTTTTTCGCCGAGCGTGCGGCGGCGAAGATCCCCGACGTGCCCGAGAATACGCCGGCACGCAAGGTCGCGAGCGTTGCGGTCATCGGCGCGGGCACCATGGGCGGCGGAATCGCGATGAACTTTCTGAGCGCCGGGTTTCCCGTCACCATCCTCGAGATGAAGCAGGAGGCGCTCGACAAGGGCGTGGCGATCCTGCGCAAGAATTACGAGGGGTCGGTCAAGCGCGGCAAGCTCACCTCGGAAAAACTCCAGCAGAATGTCGCACTGCTCAAGCCGACGCTGTCCTACGATGACATCAAGGGTGCCGATCTCGTCATCGAGGCGGTATTCGAGGACATGGCCGTGAAGCAGGCGGTGTTCGACAAGCTCGATGCAGTGATGAAACCAGGCGCCATCCTCGCCACGAACACGTCGACCCTCGACGTCAACAGGATCGCAGCCTTCACCCGGCGGCCGCAGGACGTGGTTGGGATGCACTTTTTCAGCCCGGCCAATGTCATGAAGCTCCTGGAAGTGGTGCGCGGGGAAAAGACCGCCAAGGATGTGCTGGTCGCGGTCATGGAAGTCGCCAGGAAGATCAGCAAGACCGCGGTCGTGTCCGGAGTATGCGATGGCTTCATCGGCAATCGCATGATCGAGCAGTATTTGCGTCAGGCGATGTTTCTGCTCGACGAAGGCGCATCGCCTGCGCAAGTCGACCGCGCGCTGGAGCGTTTCGGCATGGCGATGGGCCCGTTTCGCATGAGCGACCTGGCGGGCAATGACGTAGGTTGGTACATTCGCAAGCGCCGTTACCTCGAGAAGCCGAACGTCGTCTACTCGAAGATCGCCGACCGGCTATGCGAGCTGGGTCGCTTCGGCCAGAAGACGGGGCTCGGCTGGTACCGCTACGAAGCGGGCAGGCGCGACGCCATACCCGATCCGGCGGTCGGCGAGCTGATCGCGGGCTATCGCAAAGAGCTTGGGATCGCGCCGCGCAAGATCGCCGACGATGAGATCGTCGAGCGCTGCATCCTCGCGCTGGTCAATGAAGGTGCACGCATCCTCGAGGAGGGTATCGCTCAGCGTGCCTCCGACATCGACATGGTCTACCTGACGGGCTACGGCTTTCCGTTGTATCGCGGCGGTCCGATGCTCTATGCCGACATGCTGGGTCTCTATAACGTCGTGCGCACCATGGCGCGCCTGGCGACCAATGCCCACGCCGATCCATCGTTCTGGCAACCGGCGGCCTTGTTGGCCAAACTCGCGGCGGAAGGCAAGACGTTCAACGGCTGACGGCACCCGAAGCGACTCGACCAAGAAGATCCCATCATGACCGACGCAGTCATCGTCTCGACGGCACGCACCGGCCTCGCCAAGTCCTGGCGCGGCGCGTTCAACATGACTCACGGCGCGACGCTCGGCGGTCACGTCGTCAGGCACGCGATCGAGCGCGCGAAGCTCGACCCTGCGGAGGTCGACGATGTCCTGATCGGCTGCGCGTTTCCCGAAGGCGCGACCGGTTCCAATATCGCGCGGCAAATCGCCTTGCGCGCGGGTTGCCCCGTCAGCGTTCCCGGAATGACGATCAACCGCTTCTGCTCCTCGGGCTTGCAAACGATCGCCATGGCCGCGCAACGGGTGATGGCGGGCGAGGGCGAGATCTTTGTCGCCGGCGGCGTCGAATCGATATCGTGCGTGCAGAACGAGTCCAACAAGCACATGTTGCGCGAGACATGGCTCTCGGAACACAAGCCCGAGATTTACTGGACCATGCTGGAAACGGCGGAGAACGTTTCGAAGCGCTATGCCATCTCGCGCGAGAAGCAGGATGAATATGGCGCGCAAAGCCAGCAGCGCGCCGCGGCCGCTGCGGCGGCAGGGAAATTCGATGCCGAGATCGTGCCGATGACGGTGACCATGGGTGTGGCCGACAAGGAGTCGGCGCGCTTGTTTACCAGGGAAACGACCATTGCGGCTGACGAAGGCATTCGCGCCGATACGACCTACGACGGTGTGGCCAG
This sequence comes from Casimicrobiaceae bacterium, assembly GCA_035568975.1. Lineage (GTDB taxonomy): Bacteria > Pseudomonadota > Gammaproteobacteria > Burkholderiales > Casimicrobiaceae > PALSA-1003. The sequence continues at coordinate 6,427 of DATMNH010000152.1, read as the reverse complement.
GATCAAACCTGCGCTCCCGGGTGGCGTGATCGCTGCCGGCAACGCGAGCCAATTCTCCGACGGAGCATCGGCGTGCGTGGTGATGAGCGATCAGGTCGCTGCCCGCAAAGGCCTGCAGCCCTTAGGCATTTTCCGGGGCTTCGCAGTGGCGGGTTGCGAACCGGATGAAATGGGCATCGGCCCCGTCTTCGCGGTGCCGCGATTGCTCGAGCGCACCGGCAAGAAGATCGATGATATCGGGCTATGGGAACTCAACGAGGCATTCGCCGTACAAGTGATCTACTGCCGCGACAAGCTCGGCATCGCCAACGATCGCCTCAATGTCAACGGTGGTGCGATCGCGGTCGGTCACCCCTACGGCGTGTCGGGCGCGCGGCTCACCGGCCACGCGTTGATCGAGGGCAAGCGCCGCGGCGCCAAGTTCGTCGTGGCGACCATGTGCATCGGCGGAGGCATGGGCGCTGCGGGGCTATTCGAGGTCGTCTGAAAAGGAGTCTCACCATGAGCAAGAAAGATGAATACTTCACGATGATGGAATCGCAAATCAGGAAATGGGATGCCGAGCTCGATAGCTTGAGAGCCAAAAGCGCCCAGATGAGTGCCGATGCGCGGACCAAATACGACGAGCAGGTCAAGGCAATGCGCGCCAGCCGCGACGCCGCGCACAAGAAATTGCAGGAACTACGCACGGCCAGCGAATCGGCGTGGCAGGAAATGCAGGCCGGGACGGACGCGGCATGGACGTCGATGAAGAACGCCCTGGAGAAAGCATCCTCTCAGTTCAAGAAGTAAGCTGTCGTCGGGGCGGAGCGAGGCGCAACCGTGCTGGGTTGTGAGCGATCACACGTGACGCAGGACATCGACATAAAGGCGCTGATCCGCACCGTCCCCGACTTCCCCAAGCCGGGCATTCTGTTTCGCGACATCACGACACTGCTCAAAAGGGCGGATGGCTTTCACGCGGTCGTCGAGAAGCTCGGTGCGGCGTATCGCGGGCGCCCGATCGACAAGATCGCGGGGATCGAATCGCGCGGCTTTATTATCGGCGCCGCGCTCGCTTACAGCTTGAATGTCGGTTTCGTGCCGATCCGCAAACAGGGGAAGCTCCCTGCCGAAAACTTCGGACACGACTACCAGCTCGAGTACGGCACCGACCGGCTGGAGCTGCATACCGACGCGATTCAACGCGGCGAGCAGGTGCTGCTCGTCGACGACCTGATTGCAACCGGCGGCACGGCCGAAGCGGCGCTCAGGCTGATCGGCATCGCCGGCGGATCGGTCGTCGGCTGCGCTTTCGTGGTCGACCTGCCCGATCTGGGCGGGCGCGAACGAATAGAAAGACTCGGCCATCCGGTGCTCGCGCTGTGCCAGTTTCCGGGACATTGAGAGACCGCGCAGGAGGAGCCTATGCCTAAAATTCAAGCCGGCAGCGTCACGATGAATTACGACCAGCAGGGCAGTGGGGAGCCTCTGGTGCTTATTCCCTACCTGGCGGCTGATTACGCCTGTTACGCATTTCAGGTCGCCGACTACTCGAAGCACTTCACCTGCATCTCGGTCGATCTGCGCGGGACCGGAGAGTCGGATAAGCCGGGCGGGGCCTACTCGACGGAGATGTTCGCCGACGACGTCGCCGCGCTCATGCAGGCGATCGGAATAGACAAGGCGCACATCTTCGGGCTCTCGCTGGGGGCCGCCACCGGAATGCGGCTAGCCGCGAAGTATCCGGACCGCGTCAAGTCTCTTTCGCTGCACACCGGTTGGCCGAAGAGCGATGCCTATATCAAAACCGTCGCACGGAGCTGGCAGGTACTGGCCAAGGCGCTGAACAGCGTGCCGGAGATGGTGATCCAGGGGATCTTCCCGTGGTGCTTCACGCCGGAGCTGTACGCGCAAAAACCCGATTACATCCAGGCTCTGTCCGACTTCGTGCGCGGCCGTCCCAAGCAGTCAATCGCCCAAACTAAAGAATAACGGCCTCAACTTGGGGCCGTTTTCATTCCCTTCTCATAGTGCACCGTGTCCTGCGTCGCAGCGCCACCTCCATCGCCTCTTTCGACACAGGAGATGCGGCTAGCATTTTGCCGGCACCGCCCCAAAGCGGGATTTCGAGTTGTCAGTTTTGGTCCATCGGCGATTACCGTCTAAGATTTGTATGATCCTCACCTTGGAAGCCGTGGATGAAGCCGCCTCGTGGGTCCTGTGTAACGCTGGGCCTTGTGCTGATCGTGCTCACCGTCACTGCGGCAGCGCAGGGGACGTATCCGGTAAAGCCCATCAAGCTCATTGCGCCGTTTCCGCCCGGCGGTGGGACGGATATCTTCGCGCGGCTCGTGGCGACCAACCTAAATCAAACGCTGGGCTGGACGATCGTCGTCGAGAACAAGCCGGGCGCGGCGGGCAGTATCGGCGTGGAAGCGGCCGCCAGGTCCGCCCCCGACGGCTACACATTGGTGCTGGGTCAAACGAGCAACCTCGCGATCAATCCGGCGCTCTACTCGAAGCTCGCTTACGATCCGCTCAAGGATCTCATGCCTGTCGCGCTTGTCGCTTCGACGCCCCTTGTGCTGGTCGCATCTCCGAAGTCGACGTTCAAGTCGTTATCCGAGATGGTCACCGCCGCGAAGGCCAAGCCGGATGCGATCTCGATCGCGTCGCCCGGCAACGGCACCGTCGGACACCTCACCGGGGAAATGTTCATGCGCGCTGCCGGCATCAAGTTGCTGCACGTGCCTTACAAAGGGGCTTCACCGGCGCTCACCGATATTCTCGGAGGCCAGGTCGACGTGTATTTCGCGACGGCCCAGTCGGTTGCCGAGCACATTAAGGCGGGCACGCTGCGCGCGTTGGGGACCACCTCCGCGAAACGGCTCTCCGTGCTGCCGAACGTGCCGACGATCGCCGAATCCGGTTACAAGGATTTCGAGGCGGTGTCCTGGTACGGTTTGTTGGTGCCGGCGGGTACACCCGAGTCGATTGTCGCGCGGCTCAATTCCGAGATAAACAAGGTCTTGCAGACAGGCGCAGTGCGCACTAGCGCCGCGAAGGAAGGAAGCGATTTGCTCGGCGGCTCGCGCGCCCAGTTCGCGGCATTTCTAGAGAGCGAGCAGGCGAAGTGGAGCAAGGCAGTCAAGGAATCGGGCGCCAAAGTCGATTGATTTACTCCATAGCTCTCGAAAGCTTGCCCCATCGAGCAAGGCCATTATGGTGCCCCACACTTGGAGGCGCGCCTCATGACCCGAATTCGGCCGGTTGCAGCGACGTATGCCCCCTCTAAAGTTGCCTAGCAACATCGCAACTCCCGACGCCAACCGAGTTGCTATCCGTTTCGCGATGGTAGTTTTGCGGCTTTGCCAGCCATCTCCCTCCTGTTCATGACCTTCTCACGTCCCGCCGCGAAACCGGCAGCATCAGTCGTACGCGCTGCGCTCCGGTTCTTCTTCGTCTTTGGCACTGCCGGGCTTTTCCTCCTCTTCGATCATCAGCTGCTATCGCCTAGCCTTACCCCAGCGATAAGCATTGCGGTCTTCCTGTGGCTATTCGCCGCGGTTGTCATCGGCGCATTGACTGTGGTCGCAAATGCCGACGAACTCGCCGTCATACTGGGCGAACCGTACGGCACGCTGATCCTGACGCTGAGCGTCGGCAGTATCGAGATCATGACGATAGGCACGGTGATGCTCACTGGCGAGGCAAATCCAGCACTTGCCCGCGACACGATGTTCTCCGTTGTCATGATCGTGATGAACGGCCTGACCGGCCTCGCGCTGCTCCTGGGCGGATTGCGCTACCACGAGCAGGCTTACAACTTCCCCGGAATCACCGCCTACCTCAGCCTCATCGTCGTGCTGAGCACGCTTGGCATGATCTTGCCGAACTACACGACGACCACGCTCGGCCCTACGCTCTCGCGGGGCCAACAGTCTTTCCTGATCGTCATGTGCCTGAGTCTTTACGCCGTGTTTCTGATAATCCAGACAACACGGCACCGTTCGTATTTCGCTGAAGTCCTGCACGTGCCCGAGCGGCTGCCGCCTTGGTCGCATGGCGCCGGGAAGGGCATGACCTTGGCGCGTCACACGGCGATGATGATCGTATTCCTTGGCGCGACCGTCCTGCTCGCGGAAAAGCTCGCGGTCACACTCAACACCGGGCTCGAAACGTTCGGCTTGCCACCGGCGCTGGGAGCGCTGCTTGTCGCGATCCTCGTGCTCGTGCCCGAGGGCGTCGGGGCGATCGCGGCAGCATTGGCCAACCAAGTTCAGCGCTCGATGAACCTTCTACTGGGCTCCGTGCTCGCGACGCTGGCGATGACCATCCCGGCGGTGATCATTGTTGCGATGGTCGGTCATACGACGCTCGAACTCGGGCTCTCGGCTAGCGACCAGGTGATGCTCGTGCTGACCCTGCTCACGTCGATGCTGACGTTCGGCGGCGGGCGGACAAACGTCTTGCAAGGGAGTGTGCACCTCGGTCTCTTCCTCGCCTACCTGCTGCTGATTTTCATACCGTGAAAAGTCGCAAATTATCGTGCTGGTTCGAGGCAGCCCACACACTGTCACCGTGAGCGGAACGCACTGCGACGCTCGCGAACGGCTGAGTCCGGTCTGTAAGCCACCGTTTGCTGAATTCGCCGGGTTTAAAAAAATGAGCGCCAGCCAAAGCCGGCGCTCATGAGCCGAGATCGTCCGGCCCTCTCCGCGAGAGGGCCAAGCTTACAGAGGTTGCTAGTTCGCCGCAGCGTTGGGAACGCTGACCGTTACCACCTTGGTCGCGGTCTGGTTCGTCGCGGGATCCGAGCACGCCAGCGCAAGCTTGTACACGCGGCCAAAAGGTGATGTTCCGGAGGTGCTGGCGCGCAGATTGGCGCTCAAGGGTCCGGTGATTTGCCAATCGGCCGAAGTGGCCCCGTCGGAGCCCCCGATCAATGTCAGGTTGCAATTGACGTTGCAGGTATCCGGCGCGTTCAAAGACACCGTCACCGGCATCAGGCTGCCGTTCACGGGCGTAAGCGACGTCCTCGATGGAACGGCCGTCGAAGTCGAGAGCGCGAACGAGAACGGCGCGAACGATGCGGGCGGATTCGGAACGCCCCGCGCCGCGCCGAGCGTGCGCATGCGCTGCAGCTCGCTGGCGCTGTCCTCGCACAGCATCGTGCGTTGCTTGATCATCGAGAGTATCGCCGTCTTCACCTGGACGTCGTAGGTGTCGAACGTCGGGTAGCGCTCGGCGACCGACGGACGAGGATCGCCCGAGCTGGCGCGTGCATCTGCCGTCGCGGCGAAGGGGATGAACTGGCCCGTGGACTCGCAGCCATCGTTGGCCTGTGCGCCGCTCCGGAGCCCCCAACCCGTATAGGTGGCGATAGGCACGGTGACGTCGGGAAGGCGCACGCCCGCGATGTCGTTGCCGTCGGAGTCGGTCTTCGGAGCGTAGCTCGGATAGACCGGACCGTTCACATTGCCGGGAAGCGGCACGGTCGTCTCAATCTCGAGCGGAGGCGTGATCACCGGCGGGAAGATGGTCGGGATGCCGGTCGTGTAAAAGTTCGCCCCAAGATTAAAACGGTGGCGGGTCGTCTTGAGGCCCGTGTAAGTCACCTTGCCGTTCGGCGTCTCACCGAAAGGATCAGGGATGTTGGTGGGGAAACCGGTCGAGGCGGGCAGCGTCATCGTGCCGTTGTCGAGCCGGGGCACCATGCTTGGCGGCGGCGCGGTACCGAACGTCCACTTGTCGAGCGCGAGCCACAGCGCGCGCTGCACCGGGTTCGAGCTCAGCGGATTGCCGAACTGCTGGCAGCTTCCCCTGCTCGTGGCGCTGCCGGTGCCGTGCTGCATGCTCGACATGAAGTAGTTGCGCGAAAACGGCGAATCCGGAAGATCGGTCGAGCCATCCGGCGTCGTGTGCAGCAGCGAAGCCGTCTTGACCCAGTATTCGTTGCCCGAGTAGATCTCCACGCCGAACGGGCACGTGTTGGTCGTCTGGCATTTCGCATACCGGCTGTCCGTGATGCCGGTGATCGGATCGGTCGTCGCCACGTTGGCGAACGGGAAGAGGTTCTCCGGATACAGGTGGTCCTGGCGGTTGCGCTCGGTGCGACCGGATTGCGAGAACCGGTAGTTCATGCCGATGCCGCTGCCCGCGGAGATCCAATTCATTATGCCGTCGACGACCTTCCTGCCGCTCTCATCCTCGTTGAACCCGAGATGCCGGTAGTCGTTCAGCATCCGTCCGGGTTGGGACGAGATCTCCGTGTAGATGCGGGTGAGGTAGCCGGCGAGCGGATTGGCGGTGCCGGCGTCATCCGTCGCCGCGTACTTGAGCCACGAGTTCCAGTCGCGAACGGCGGCGAAGCCGAGACCGGCGATCGAGGGATCCTTCGCGATGTACGAAAACTCGTAGATGTCGTTGGTGACGAATCCCGGTG